>JAZQOA010000044.1:0-2863 GCA_045627605.1 Kiritimatiellia bacterium
GCATTTGCAAAACTAAACGCAACTCCCCCCTAGGGGGGAGTGTCATGGAGTGATTCCTCAATCCGTACTTTCCCCCCGTTCAACGTTCCATTTGCAAAAGTAAACACTCCTGGCTCTTGCGTTTACTCTTTCAAACCGCACGTAGATTTTCATGGCTAAATTCCCTATTGCATTTCAGGGGGTGGTTGTGGTACAATGTAACTGCTTCCCGATCACAGGCCTTAGTCCGCCCTCTTCGGGGAAACGGCCGCCTTGCAAACGCGAGGCGGTTTGTTTTATTTTCCGTGGTATGGGAGATCTCCGTTCGGCCTTTTGTGAAATGCCTTGATGTACGTTTTGTCGGCCCATGAAAACGCCCAGAGAGTCCCTCCATTGGTCGGCGTGTGATAAAGACGCTGTGCCCCCCGTGGCGGGAAAGCAGGAGACCCCAAGAACTTTTGGCCTAGGACAATCTCGCTTTTCGTTTGATGCCTCACCGCGTAGATGGCGTCTTGAACGTATTTGAACCGGTCGATGTCGTTGACGTTGAACGACCTAGTCTGCCCCGATTCGTATTTGGGGATGACACAGCTGTCGAACTTCATCTTCCGATGCCACTGGTCCTCGAACACTGGATCGGACATTACGATGGCGTACCCGAGATGGGGCGGTATGAGGCCTTTTCGGTCTCCATTCACAACATCGTCGATTTTTTCCTTTGTGACGGCGGCGACATGCTGGTGGAAGTCGGCCATGTCCTTGTAGCCGCCAGACGACTTTGGCAACTTTTCGGGGTCGTCGCTTTCTGCGTCGTTTCCGGCCGCGCCTTGTGTCTTGTCCCCGGTGCCTTTCTCTGCGAACGTGCCATTTTTCTCGCGGTCGTCGTTCGCAAGCCAAATCAAGATCTTGTCCTTCGCCAATTCGTTCGCTAACGCGGTTCCTCCCACCCCGCCATAACGCTTAAGTCCGTCATGACCGGGGTGGGCGACCGCGGCGGCCTCGTCCGCCCCGTTGTGGCGCTTAAGTTCACCACTCCGAGGGGCCTTATCCGCAGGCGTTTCATTAGGGAAAGTAACAGCGAATTCCTTCGCCATCTCCTCCGCGATCACCGCAGCGAGGGCTGGGTCTTCGGGGACGAGGTTCGGCAGATCGTCGATGAGCGCCTTCGCCTTCTCGGGCGTGGGGTCGTCGAGAAGCCCCCTCACCGCTTCAGCCGCCTTGGAGGTGTCGCGCGCGAAGGCCCCTAGAACGCCCTCAGACGCGTCCGCCGGGTTTCCGTCTCGTTGTGCGTCCAGCCCGCCAGGCGCGTTTTGCAAGCCCTTGACGGCGTTTTGCAAGGGGGTTGCAGGGGCGTCCTCGTTCGGGAACCCGCCGAAGCCGCCCGGAAGCCCGTTCTGGGGGGCGTTTTGGGCGAGTTCGAGGGCGTCGTCGTCGGCTTCCGCCTCGGTCCGTCCGTAGCGCGCGAGCGCGTCTGCCTTGGAGAGCTTCACGCCGAGTCCGGCGAGGTGCATGTCGATCTTGATCTCGCGGTCGACGTCCTCCGTCTCGGCGGGCGGGTTGAGGACGATCCCGGCGAGCGGCTCGAAGTCGCCGCAGGTGAAACGGACGACGTGCCGCTCGATCTGGCGGTTGAGCGTCTCGGAGACCATCGCGCAGCCGTCGGCGTCCATCAGCTCGCTCTCGCCGTCCTGCGCGTTGGTGCCCACGCCGTCGCCGCCCTTGCTCATGGTGGCGAGGTCGCCGCCCCGGTAGAGCGAGCTGATCGCGCGGTCGACCGTCTCGACCAGCTCCTTGTAGGTGACGGTTCCTGAGGACCCGCCGAACGGCACGGCCTGGATCTTCGACTCGACGTCGGCGAGAAGCCCCGTCTTCGGCGCGATCGCCTTGATCGCAGCCATGAGCGCGTTCCACGCCGGCGTGTCCTCCTTCGCGCCCGTGTTTCCAAGGATCACCGGCATCCCGCACTTCTCAGAGAAGAGCAGCCAGTCGTTCCACGAGAGGCGCTTCGCCATCGCGAGGATGGCGGCCGTGACGCCCACGCCCTCGCCGACGGTGACGAGCCATTCGCCGTCCTTCATCTCGACGCCTGTGTAGGCGCCCGGGTCCTTCAGGTAGCGCAGCTCGCCCGTGCGGTTCTCGAAGTTCCACGCCGGCACCTGCGTGAACGTCGCCTCCAGTTCGCCGTCGGGGCGCACCGCCCAGCTGACGTCGTGCACCGCATAGACGCGGCTCTGCGCGCCCATCATCTGCTTGACGAGCGTGCGCAGCCCGCCGCGCCGGTTGCGGCAGAAAGCGTCGGTGACGGTGATGCGGTTCCAGAAGCGCGTGAGCACCTCCTGGTGCCGCTTCGCGGCCGGGTTGTCCTCCTCGCCCTTGGCGATGCGGACCTCCCACGGCTTCGACGCGACCGCCGCGGCCATCTTGAACGAGCCGACCTTCATCTTGTCGTCGCGGGCCTCGAACTCCTCGAGGATGCGCTCCATCCCGGCGATGTCGCCGGCGGCGAACATGCCGAGGTTCCGCACGAGCACGTCGGGGTCGAGCATGAAGAGCGCGTTGTAGCGCATGCGGTTGCGCGACTCAGCCCAGCCCGCCGCGAGGGCGGGCGTGCGCTTCTGGAACCAGTGGCGCGGATTGAGGGTGAAGTTGAAGTTCATCTGAAGAGGCTCCTCCGGGAGTGTTCCTCCCACTTGTCTTCGATCTGTGCCGTGGCCTTCATCGCCGGCGTGGACCTGACGCGGGTCGCGGCGCGCACCATGAGGCCGAGGCCCCAGAAGTGGTCGGCGTGTCCCGTCTTCGTGGATTCGGCGGCGATCGAGACGCGGCTGCCGCTGCGGATCTTCTGCGGCTTGCGCAGGTCCTCGCGCATGATCGCGTCGCACGG
>JAZQOA010000045.1:0-44909 GCA_045627605.1 Kiritimatiellia bacterium
GTGGCCATGGAGGGAAGGTTACACCCGTTCCCATTCCGAACACGGCAGTGAAGGGTCCCATCGGCGAGGGTACTGCGGGGGTTGCCCGTGGGAGAGTAGCACGCCGCCGGAATTTTTTCTCTTGACCGAGCCCCCCCGGGGGCTCCGGACGGGCCCCGTCGCTTTTGCGGCGGGGCTTTCGTCTTTTTAGGGTGTCGCCTGATCATGGATATTGCATCGCATTCCCAATTCAAGATTCTCCTTTTCGGGTTTTACATGTTAGTTGGCCCAGCCTTTTCCTTTGAAATTTACGCCAAGGAGTCCACAATGGATAACGCAACAACCAAAGACATTGCCCCTGATTTCTCCCAGATGACCCTCCCTGCTGGTATTCGTGCGGAAACCCCCGCCATTCCAGACAGTGACTGGGCTAAAGACTGGTGGCCTAAGCGTTTTGAGCAAAAGCAATCTGAAATCAAATCAAAAGGCGGATCGCAAGTTGTCTTTTTTGGCGACTCCATTACACACAACTGGGAGGGGCCGGGTGCCGCCCAGTGGAAAAAGTATTTTGCCGACGCCCCTTATCGCGCAATCCAGCTTGGATACGGCGGCGACCGCACCGAGCATGTCCTGTGGCGCATCGACCATGGCGAACTGGATGGTTACCACGCCAAGGCTGTTCTGCTTTTGATTGGCACGAACAACACAGGGCATTTTCCTTTTGAAAAAGAACCGCCTATAGACACAATCATCGGTATCAAAGCCGTTGTTGACCGCATTTTGGAAAAACAACCCCATGCTCGCGTCATTCTTACTGCAATTTTCCCTCGCGGAGAAAACAACAACGACCAGGGCCGCATCCGCAATTCAATCGTCAATCGCGAGATTATGAAACTTGCGGATGGAAAGCGAGTCATCTGGTGTGATTTCTCATCCGAGTTTCTTCTTCCCGACGGTCGCCTTCCCAGGGAGATTGTGCCAGATTTGCTTCATCCCGGTCCTGCTGGCTATGAAATTTGGGCTTCGTCAGTAATGCCGCTGATCGACCGCGTACTTGCCGCCCGCGAAGGGGACCCCATTGCCTCTGTCTATAGTCGTTTCCAGGATTCGGCTTCCCTTTCTCAGGAAACGCGCATGCCGCTTATCCCCCAGACGCGGATTGAGATTGGCCCAGATGGTTCAGCCGGCTGGTGGCTTGACCGCATGACGGCAAACCGCAGGGTCATTGCCCAGTCAAATGGCGTGATCGATCTTGTCTTCATGGGCGATTCCATTACCCACTACTGGGATGTTGGCGAGGGTCAGGATACCTCAACCGAGATTCTTGAACTCAAGAAGAAATTCACCATTCTTAACTGCGGTTACGGCGGCGACCAAACGCAGCATCTTCTTTGGCGCGTTAAGAACGGCGAACTCGATGGCTACAAGGCCAAGCTTGGCATGTTGCTGATCGGCACCAATAATTCAGGTGCGGGATGCGCCCCTGCCGACACGTTCGCGGCGATACGTGAAATCGTCAAGGTTTTCCACGAAAAGCAGCCGGGAGCTAAATTGCTTTTGCTGAAACTTTTCCCACGGAATACAGTTGATTCGCCCGCAAACCAGCGAAATGTCGCCGTCAACAAGATGATCGCCGAAGAAATTTGGGATGATTTTGTCATCGTCAAGGATCTGACCTCTGTCTTTGCTGACAAGGAGGGCAACGCAATTCCCGAACTGTATGATGGCGAACGCCTACACATGTCCGACGAGGGGTTTGTCCGCTGGCGCAAGGCCGTGGAGCCGATTTTTGATGAGTTTTGCGGGGTTTCGAAGTAAGTGGAAGTTATTAAACAATAACAGCCGTTTATTAACAACTCGTTAATAATGTTGAAACATTTAATTATTCAAAATCAAGTGTACTGCGAAGATATTAACAATTTATAACCAGTTGTTAATAATTTTGTTGATAACTCTGTTTGCAAAAGACGCGCGGCATCGGAAGGTGCCGCGCGTTTTTCGATTGCCTGTTAAAGACATTGACGATTAAATACCCTTTATGGTATTATATTAATACTCGCAAAACAATTTTCAGGAGTAAAAAGATGGGAACAGGAAGAACTCTCAACAAGAAGCCCCGTACGCGTCCGGTCAAGGCCGAAGGTGACAAGCGCCGCCGCGAAAAGACGCAGCTCAAGCGCCTTGTCGCCCTCGGCGTCGAAGAGGAGAAGGCCAAGAAGATGACCGCCGGTGCCATTCGCACCGCCCTCAAGCGCCCCGCAATCGTCAAGAAGACTGCGGCAGCCAAGGCATAGGGACAATGAAAACGACCTTTTTTGGTCTTTTCGCAAAGCGCACGTTGCGGCAGGTTGTCGGCACGTGCGCTTTTTGTTTTATTGCGGGCCTTTCGTTTGCCGATGATTTGAAGATTTGCTCGGAGTGCGGTCGCGAGGGCGAGGCGGACGCAACTATGTGCAGTGCCTGCGGCGCGGTGTTTCAGGCCCCGTCGGCATCTGAGACGGGGGATAAAAAGTTCGACACGCCCCAGGAAAAGGCAACTTCCGCGATGTCGGCGGCCGCAAAGGACGTGGCGGAGGCGCGCCGCGTGGCGGAAGACAACCCGGCCTTGGCACTTGTCCTATATCGAAACGCCCAGGCGCTTCTTGCGTCTGAAAGCGGTGCCAACTTCAACGACAGGGCGGGAAAGACCCTTGCAGAGGAGTTGAAAAAGGCAAGGGCGTCTTTCAACGCCGATTGCGCCCCTGCCGTACGGCAGGCGGCGCTTGTCAAGGCGCAGCATATGGCCGAGGATTACTTCCGGAGCGCCGGGCGCACACCCATGGGGCGCGCCTGGGTTCCCCTTGACTGGCCCCAGCGCCTTTCACCGCAGGCTGTGGCGGCTGTCCGCCACGCCTTGCAGCCTGTCTGCGCGTCCTGCGGAGGCGACGGTTTCGATCCATGCAGGAAATGCGGCGGCGCGGGAAGGGTGCCTTGCGACGAACCTGGCTGCAAGAACGGGTGGATTTCGCGCAAACCGACCAATTCGCTGGTGCCGAAAAACGACATCATGATCCGCGACAAGTGCCCCGTCTGCAAGGGAACGGCGTTCAAGGCGTGCAAGGAGTGCGCCTCCCGTGGCGTCATTCCCTGCAAGAAGTGCGGGGGAACGGGAGAGGCCCCCATTTGCAAGGGGTGCCAGGGAACAGGGCTGGAGCCTTGCAGGGATTGCCAGAAGTCGCCCAAGGGCAAGGACTGCGTCCTTTGTGGTGGAACGGGCGAGATGCCATGCAAGAAGTGCGGGGGTGACGGACGGACGGCCAAGTAGACAATCAGTCCATCGA
Organism: Kiritimatiellia bacterium; assembly: GCA_045627605.1. Classification (GTDB taxonomy): domain Bacteria; phylum Verrucomicrobiota; class Kiritimatiellia; order RFP12; family JAAYLN01; genus RGIG5952. The sequence goes on from JAZQOA010000045.1 coordinate 3,300, forward strand.
CCTCCCGTCTCTTCAGGGATTTGATTTCATCCGCTGCATTGGGCGCGGCGGCATGGCGACCGTCTGGGAGGCCCAGCAGCACGACCCCGAGCGCAGGGTTGCCGTCAAGATTCTCAATGACGACATCTCCAGTCGGCCGGAAGACGTGGAGGCGTTCTACGCCGAGGCGAAGACGGCGGGCCTTCTCGACCATGAAAACATCGTCACGGTCTTCGAGGTCGGCTGCCAGGCTGGTCGCTACTACTACGTCATGGAGCTTGCCAAGGGCTACGACACGGGCAAGTGGTTGGCCCGGAAAGGCAAGCTTGTCGAGGAGGACGTCCTTACGGTCGCGGAATCGGTCGCCGTCGCCCTTGACTACGCCGAGCAGACGATCGGAATCATCCACTGCGACATCAAGCCCGGAAACATCATGGTCGATGGAGACGGCACGGTGCGCATTACCGACATGGGCATCGCCCGCTTCATCAAGGGGGGGGACGCCTGCGATTTCATTTCAGGCACGCCGAGCTACATGTCGCCTGAGCAGGCGACGGGAGAAGCCGACCTGGATGTCCGTGCCGACATCTATTCGCTGGGCGCGACCATCTACCATCTTCTTTCGGGGCGCGCCCTTTTCGCCGGGAAGTCCGACGAGGAGATTTTCGAGTGCCAATGCACCGACCAGGTGGCGGACATCCGCGAAATGAACCCCGAGGTTTCCGATGCTTGCGCCGTGATGTTGGCGAAGTTTCTCGCGAAGGACCGCGAAAACCGTCCGCGGGGGTGGGACGAGGCGATCGCCGACATTCGCGCCGTCCTGGCAACGGAGGAGACCCCTGGTGCCGCGCAGCTTCTCGGGCTTGACCATTTCGCCCACCCCAGCACGATGCATCTCGATGGGCCGGAAGGCGAACTTGTCGCGGACGACGGGAAAGACGAAGCCGTCCCCGAGGGCGCCGACGGCGACGAAACATTGCGTGGCGTGTCGAATGTGCCGCACGGCGCGGGGAGCGGCGGTTCCCCATTTTTCTGGCCGGTGGTCGCGGTGCTGGCCGTGGCGGCGTTTGCCGCGGCCTTTTTCCTGGCGTCAAGATAGCGGATGGTGCGTAATGCGCTTCTCGCGATCCAACGCCGGGCTTGGCATGGTTTCTGCTTTACGGACTCCCGCTGCATTGCAGCGAGTGCTTTTGTTTCAACATCAAGGCAAAGGAATGTCAACTATGCAAAATGGAAGAACGGCGCTGATGGTCGCCTCGCTGGTTTGCGCGGCCGTCTTCGCGGTGGCGGACACCGCCTTTCCGCCGGCCAAGGCTGCGGCGGGCCAGAACTTGAAGAAGGTCGAGGCCTTCAAAAAGGATGCCTACTGGAAAAACGCCCCGTTTGCCGTTGCCGCCGTCGATCCTGTGAACGGAATCCGCCGCAATCCCGCGCTTTTCCCCGAGGATGGCGACTTCACGAATGCCGTGAGGGTCGTCGCCGCCGGCAACGAATATGAAGGCGCGTCCGTCGTGCTTTTCGGCTTCGGCGACGTCAAGGACGTCCTGGTGGTTCCCGGCGCACTTGTCGGACCGGGCGGGGCGAGAATCGACGCGAAGGAGATCGACGTCAAAGTTGTCAAGGTCTGGTACCAGCAGGGTTCCGCGTGGGGCAGCTACTTCTCCGACCCGCTCCGCCGCATCCCCACGCCGGAGTTGCTTCTCCATGACGAGACGCTTGTCGACGTCGACCACGATGGCCAGGAGAATTTCGTCCGCTGCGACTACAAGTCCGGCACCGCCTACCGCTGGGTTTCCTTCAACGGCGCCATTGTCGACCATTCCTACGACGGCGGCATCAAGAACGAATGGATTCACGACGCGGAAACGTTAAGGCCATTTTCGCTCTTCAAGAACGAGTTCAAGCAGCTGGTCTTCACACTGCATGTTCCCGCCGGGCAGCGCGCGGGTCTCTACAAGGGTTTCTTCGCCGCGACCGTCGCGGGCCGGAAGGTTTGCGACATCCCGGTGCAGCTCAAGGTGCTCCCCTTCGACTTGCCTCTGCCGGCGACCTTCCGCGACCTTTCGCGCCCGTTCATGGCGTCGCCCTACGTGGGCAATATCAGCGTCTACAAGTCTGAAAAGCTCGCCCGCAACATGGTGAGGCACAACGTCCGCAACTGCCTTCTCCCGGCTATCAACACCGTCGAGGAGGCCAAGGTCGCCTACGAGATGTTCAAGAAAGTCGGCTTCGACACCCAGCATCTCTTCTGTGCGCTTCCCGGATGCGGCGTCACGACGTCCTATCCGGCCAAGGAGGACGACAAGAACTACGGCGGGCATCTGAAATCCATCGCCGCGGCCTCGGCTTCCATGGCGGCGATCCGCGAAGTCTTCGGCCCCGAAACAAAGGCCTATTCCTACGGCATCGACGAGGGCAGCGCCTGGACGGTTCGCGCCGAACGCGCCACTTGGCAGGGCATCCACAAGGCCGGTGGCAACACGGTCGTCGCGACGCAGTACCATCCCTTCATCCTCTTCAACCTCGACTACGCAAACGTGCCGCGCCACCCGCGCCGCTACAAGCGCGAAGGCGCCGACGACTTCCACGCCGGCAACCCCGACGGCCTGATGGGCTGGTACGCCGATCCGCACTCCGGCCCGGAAAACCCCGACTATACGCGCCGCCTCTACGGCTGGCAGACTTGGCGCAACAACTACGACGCCTCGTGCCAGTATACCCTTTTCCGCGACAATTGGAATGATTTCTGGGTCCCGGCCGAGGCCTTCCTGCGCGGCCTAATGCTCGTCTACCCGCAGGACAACGACATCCTCGACACGATCGAGTGGGAGGGGCTCCGCGAGGGCATGGACGACGTCCGCTACGGCACGCTCCTCAAGCAGGTCGCCGAAAAGGCGCGCCTCTCCGGTAATGTCGACACGGCCTACGCCGGTCGCGCTGCGTTGACCTGGCTCGCGCAAGTTGACTGCGAGCACTCCGCGCTCGACTACCTGCGCCTTGAAATGGCCTCGCGCATCGTCGATCTCCAGAACCGTCTCGCCAAGGAGGGCAAGTAATGAAATACGCTTTTGCATCAGTTGTGGCCGTCGCGATACTCGCGGCCGCAGGGACTTCGGCGGCAGACGAGGCCGCGCTCGCCAAGTTCGCGTCCGTCACCAACTTCCTGACCTGCCCCCAGAACGTGCGGAACGACATGCGCGCGGCGGTTAAAAAGGCCGCGGCAGAGAATGACGCCGCGACTCTCGGGGCCTTGCTCGACATGCTCGCCAAAAACGGCGGCGCGAAACTCGAACCCGCGACATTCGACATCTGGAACGATGCCGCCGGCGCCATGGTCGGCGCCGCGCTCGAGCTGCGCAAGAAAAAGCCCGAGGAGCAGAAGGAGCTGATGGCGGGTTTCCGCGAGGGCGGCTCGACCTTTGGCCTTTGGCAGGGGGCGGACGTCCTTGAAAAGGCGCCAGACCAGGCGATGCTCCAGGCGGCCTGCGAGCTGCTGACCAAAAAGATGCCCGAGACGGGGATCACCCCGATGCTTCGCTTCCGCCGCGACAAATCCCTCTACGATCTTGCAAGACGCATTGGCGTGCCGGTTGCCGAGCAAAACGCCGCGATTGGCAAGGTCCGCCAGCTTGCGCTTTCGGTGAAACCCGCCACGCAGGATGACACCAATGCCGTCGCGCAGGCGATCAACTCTTCGCTCTTCCACTACCTGGAGATTAATGACGGCGCCGCCTACGCCGCGCTTGCCAAGGAGTACCAGGACAAATGTCGTGACTTTCTTGAGAGCCGCAACGACTATGGCGCAATGATTGCGCGCGAAGCCGCAGGCTACCACCGCGCCGTCCAGACGGACGCCTACAGGGCCGCCGCCGACCGTCTTGCCAAGCTTCCCGTCGACAAGAAATTCTTTACCGCGATGGAGGCTTTCCGCGCCGCGATGATTGATCGCCGTCCCGGCGGAGAGGTGCCGGGCGCGGTTGACGAAATTCTGCGTGTCGCCAAGCCGCTCATCGACCGCCGCAAGGCGCTTTTCGGCGGTGAGGAGCTGATGAATGTCGCGGGCTTCATGCTTTCGCTTGCCCGGTCGAAAAACGACATTCCCGCCATGATCACCGCCTATGGTGAGATGACCGAGGCCTACGAGGCGGCGCTTAAACGCTGGGAGGACGAGAACGCCCGCGAGAAGGCGGCGCGCGAGGCCGAGAAAGCGGCGCGTGAAAAGGGTGAAAAGATCGACAAGCCCTTCCAGCGCGACTGGACGATCCGCCGTCCGTACGATATGCCCGGGCGCGATCGCTGGTGGTATGTCCAGGCACTCCAGAACGCAGGCTTCTTCGCCGAGACAATCCCCAGCCTGGAGAAGAACCTCAATCCGAAAAACCCCAACGGCTATCTCGACTTGATGCGCGCCTACATGATGGCCGGCCGCAAGGCCGATGTCGCGAAGTTGAACAAGGAGCTTCAGGGAACGAACACGACGGCCAACGCCGACCAGAAGTTTTCCGCAGCCGCCTACGCGGTCATCGCCGAGGCGAAGAACCCGGCCGATCTTGTGGGTCGTCTCAAGGGGCTGCGCGCACTTTCCGATTCAGGATGCAAGGACGGCGCCACCCAGGTTGAAAAGGACCAGCGTTTCTTCCTGAAGATCCGCAGTGTGTCGCGTATGCTCTTCGGCATTGACTCGACCGAGGCCGCCGTGCCGAACCTCAAGGCGGTCCAGGCGATGACCTACGACATGCTCTGGCCCGAGGAGAAAGTGCAGTACACGGTGAAGTACCTGCCGGATGCCCCGTCTTCGGCCGACGGCGCCCTCCGCACCGATGTCTTCTCCAAGCTCCCCGTCGAGAACCGCATGGCGAAGTACAATGTCTACAACTGGTTTGACAAGACGCCCGAAACGGCGCGCGTCAAGTCCGCCGAAAAGCCGCACCTCAACGCCGACGTGCCCGGCAAGGAGGCGTCCATCGTGGCGGCCTACGACAACAACGGCCTCCACATTTACGCCAGGTTCAACGACCCCGACGCCTGGAAGGCGCGCGACGGCATCGCCGGCGGCATCGGCATCGAGTACAGCGTCATGCCGGGAGAAGACGCCCCGTGGCACTGGAACATGGCCAACTCCGCGGAGAAGTCCAAGGACTGGGGCGTTGTCTGGGACAGCCCTCGCAAGGGCTTCAAGGTCGGCATGGAGTATTTCAAGGAGGACTTCTGCATCGCGGAAAAATGCCAGGTCTTCCATCTCTTCTTCCCGTGGTCGGCCTTCCCCTACCAGCTCCCGAAGAATGGCGACACCTGGCGTTTCGCCCTCATCGGCGGCTGGGCCGGGCAGTTCGGCGCGCTGGGGGGCGGCGCGGTGCACGAACTCGGCCGCGCCATGCAGATGAAGTTCGAGATCCCCGGCGACGTCCAGCCCAAGCTCAGGCTTGCCTTGCTTCGCCAGGCGGCGAAAGACTACAAGGCCGTCCGCGGAAAATTTGAGAACGCCGACTTCTGGGTCGACCCGCATCTCGGCGACCCCGAGTTCCACGCACAGGTTGCCGCGCCCTTCATGAAGGAGCTCGATGGCGTGGCCAAGCAAGTCGCCGAAACGGAGCTCAACCCCGGGCAAGTCGACCAGCTGCTCTCCAGATACCTCTTCGACCTCTCGGACTTCCGCCTCGCTCTCGATGCGAAACGCGCCGACTGGCTCAAGGCGAAGTTCTTTGCCGAGTAGCGGGCGGGCGATGGAGATCTTCTTCCTCAGGCATGGCGAGACGCTCTGGAACCGCGAGAAGCGCGTCCAGGGGTCGACCCCGCATGTTGACCTCACGGAGTTCGGCGTGAAGCTCGCCGAACTCACGCGCGAAGGATTTGCCGCGAAAGGCATCCGTTTCGACAAGGCCTTCACAAGCCCGTTGCGCCGCGCCTTGCATACGGCGGAAATCGTCATGCAGGGGCAGTCCTGCCCGCTCGTGGTCGAACCGCGGCTTCGTGAAATGGGCTTCGGCCCCTACGAAGGGACGATTATTGCCGACGGCTTCTTTGTCGACGCCAACATCCGGGCGTGCTTCCGCGAACCGCAACGCTACGCGCCGCCGCCCGGCGCGGAATCCTTTGCCGCAGTCGAGGCGCGACTCGTCGACTTCATGGAAGGCGAACTGCGTCCGCTGGAAGGCTCGTGCGAACGGGTGCTCGTTGTCAGCCACGGCGGCATGATGCGCACGGTGCTGCGCCACTTGCTCAAGACGCCCCTTTCCGAATACTGGAACGGTCGCCAGCCAAACTGCTGCGTGCACATCGTGAAACTTGAAGGTGGGCAATTCAGCCTTGTCCGCCAGACCGAAGTCTTCTACGACCCAGCCATCGCCGCCACCGTCCCGTCGGTGTAGCGGGCGCTTCGCGCCATTCTTCGCACCCTCAACCCACTTGCGCGAACAGCGAAACGGCTCCAGGACGGGTAATTCCAAAAGCGCCGCGTTACCATAGCCGTACCACTTGCGCCCGAGAAAATCGATTTCGTTCACGCACTGAAAATACTCGCGATGGCTCTTTCGAAGCCAACTTCGCGGCAATATGCGCCAGCACGACCAACTTTCCCGTCCCGGCCTCGCCCTTGATGTAGAAGTTCCCATCCTGCGCCACGCGGCTCGATCCACTTCCCGGTCGTCGTGTCGTAACGGCTCGTCAAGTACGGGGCCTCGCCGCATGAAACCTCAAGCCGAAGCGCTTTGTTCTGATCGCTTTCGCGTTTATCGTCCGCAAATCGCATCATACCATAACTGACCGCAAATCGAGATTGGCTCCGGCTTTATCAAGCGCAACAACACCGTTATGCGTCCAGGCAGCTCTTTTCAAGCAGCGCCTTCGCCTTCGCGAAGAGTTCGGCTTTCTGGTCTTCCGGCACGGCGCGCCAAATGAGAAAGCGGCGGCGGACGTCCGCGACGAAGGGGCGCGACAGGCGCTGGCAGGCGTCGCGCGTGCCCGTAAGCCGCGTGAGCGCCATCGTGGCCACGAACTCCCCGGTGTCGCGGTCGGTGCCGAGTTCGATGACGCATTTCTGCGACACGCCAAGGTCGAAGGGCCGGAGCCAAACGCGCACTTCGAGCGCGGGGATGCAGGCGCCGTCCGCGAGGTCGTCGGGCCTGTCCGCGAGCCTGAGCACGGGTTCGCCCGCGAAGAAGGGTCCCGAACTGCCTTCCCCGTAGCTGTCGAAGTAGTCGTGGAGGAACGCCAGCACGGCGATTCTGTCGCGCTTCCCGAAGGTGAAGGGGAGCTGCACGGCGATTTGGCCTTGGGCATCCTGCGACGGGAGTTTCCACCCTGCATTGTCCGCGGGCCGCGCGATTTCCATCGCCGTGCGCGCCGGGAACCACGTGGAGAGGAGCGCCGCCGCCGCGATGGCGAGCGAGGCGTAGATCGTCGAGGCCGTGGCGAAGTTGAGGTTGAGCCCGCCTGTGCATCCGAACGCCATGAGCAGGCGTCCCGTCCCCTGCGAAAGGAGATAGCCGAGCACGGCGCCGACGACCGAGTAGACGAGTGCCTCCGCGACGAACATGAAGAAGACGTATCTTGGCGCGATGCCGGCGGCGTTGTAGACGAAGATTTCGTCGCGCCGCTCGTAAACCGAGCCTTTCATCGTGTTGAGGACCGTGAGCGCGGCGATGACCAGCGGGATGAGGAGGTCCGCGACGCCGGCCATCGAGCGGGCGCGCGCCCGCCGTCCGACGAAGGCCGTGCCGTCGAGCCCGTAGCTGCATTCCTGCCCGGTTTGCTCAAGGTAGGAGGAGATTTCGCGCCGCGCATCGGTGTAGGACGCCCCGTCCATGCCGACGGCGACGGACGCCGTGCGGATGCCGCGCGCGTCCATCGCGAACTGGTCGTTGACGACGAGGATGACGTCGGCCGCGCCGACGCGCGGGTCGGCGCGGTCGGCGAGGAGCACGCCCCAGCTGGCGAGGCGCGTGGCGTTGAGCGCTTCGCCGTCGAAGGGCAGAAGTGATTCGCCGTCGGGGTCGGCCGCCTCAGCGAGGCTGGCCGAGTCAAAGACGTTGTGGACGAAGCAGCGCGTCCCGGCGACTGTCACTTCGGCGCGTCCGGTCTCGACGTCGGCGAGGGAGACGCCCAGTTCCTCGGCCATTTCGGCGGAAATCATCACGGGGTAGGGGCCGGCGGGGAGCTGCTGTTGCCCGGCCGTGAACCAGCCGTTCGTGCAGAGGAGCCTCAGCGACCGCGCGAGGGGTTCCGTGCTGTCGAAGCCGAGCGCGGCGCGGGCGGTGCGCCGCCGTGCGCGGCTGCCTTCGCCGAAGTCGACGTGCACCGCCGGGCTGACGACGGCGAGATCCTGCTCCGAGTAGTAGCTGGCGTAGAAGTTTCGCCGGCTGACCGTGTGGCGCCCGCCGAACGTGGCGCGCAGCGCCTCGACTTCGGCGCCGGTTACGGGACGGAAGTCGTCCTTGCGCACCACGACGCCCTGGTAGGCGGCGCGTCCCGTGGCGCGTTCCCTTTCGACAACGCCGGACTGCACCGAGGTGAAGCAGATCATGACGAAAGTCATCAGCACGAGCGTCGCGCAGGTGAGGCCCGTCCGGACCTTGCGCCGGTGCATGTTGTTGAGTCCGAGCATGAAGGCCGTCATCACGACGCCCGCCTTGTCGACTCCGGCCCCCTTGACTTCGCCGCGCGCCCGCCGGAGGGCGTCGATGTTCTCCTGGAACTTCCCCGAAAGCACCGCCGTGACGAACCCGACGACGGCGACGATGACGAAGCCGAGCAGGATCATCGCCGGGGAGCGGAGCATTTGGAAGGCCGGGTGGAGGAGTCTGAAGAGCGCGAAGACCGCGACGAAGACCACGCCTTGCGCCAGGAGCTGGCGGCGCACGTCCGCGAAGCAGAAGACAAGTTTTTCGAAAAAGAAGACAAAGGGGACGAGCAGGGCCATGTACCAGAGGATGCCCGCGACGGCCTCGGTGATCGTCCCGCGGACGACCGGGTGGTTGAGCATCAGGTACGACAGTGCCTCGCGGATGCCCCGCGCACGCTGGAGCTGCGGTGCGCCGCGGACTTCGTCCGCCTTGGTTTCGGCGGCGATTTCCCGGGCGCGGCGCGAAAAGTCGAGGGTCATGTCGTCGGCCATCGCGTGGCGCCGCTGCAAGTCGAGGCGGCTTGACGCGACCGCCTCCATTGACGCCGCGGCTTCTTCCGCGACGCCGCGGAAGACGGGCGTATCTTGCGCGAGGTAACCTTCGCCGTCGGCCTCGGGGTTGCCGCCGCCTTGCCGGCCGAGGCAGAAGGCGCGTGTTTCCGAGGCGAGGTCGTTGTTCGGCGCGCCCGCCTTGAGCAGGAGGTAGAAGGAGGCGTCGGGCGGGAGGAAGTCCATCATTCCGCCGTCGTCCGAATACGGGCAGGTCGAGTCGAAGGCCGTCCGTTCGCGCCGCGAGATGAATTCGATTCCTGAAAACGACTTGTGCGACTGGGGGTTGACGCAGTTGAGCAGCGCCACGGGCGCCGCGCGATAGAGGATGAGGTTGACGGGGATGTCGTTCCACTCCATTTTGCGGGAGGCGTAGATGAACTGCGCGGAGGCCCCGTAATCCTTGACGTAGCGGACTTCGCCGTCGGCGTCGAAGAGGAAGGCGTCGTAGGGCTTGCTGCGCTCCCAGTATTGCGCGGGGGTGAGGACGAAGGGATTGGCGAAGTGCCCGTAGGGGTCGGTGAAGAGCTTCTGCTTCTTGTCGAGCGAGCAGACGAGTGCGCCTTCGACCGCGTAGTTGGGGATTGCCGAGTTGCCGATGCCGGCGGCGAAGACCGTCCCGCGCATCGTGTACGCGCCCCAGACCGGCAGGCGGCCGAAGGTCCCGTAGCCGTCCGCGAGCTTTGAAACCGCCTCGCCGACGAGAAGCAGCGTGCGGCGGATGGATGAAAGGTCCGCGAAGTTTTCCTGGGCGAAGGGGTGCGCCGAGCTTTTCGCCGCCTCCCCCGCGCTGACGATGGAGAAGGCCGGAAATGACGCGACGGCGAAGGGCTTGGAGTCGATTTCGGCTGAATAAAGGTTGGCGAAGCCGCTGGCGTCGCCTTCGCGGAATTTGATTTCGTCCGCCATGCCGAGGTCTTGCGCCGCTTCGCCGAGCATTTCGAGGAAAAGTTCCTGCGCCTCGCCTTTCGCGACCTTGTGCCCCGAGGCGACGCCGATGGTTTCGCAGGCGGCGTCGCCGCCTGCCGCGGACGGGCAGACGCGCGGGGGGGGGACGACGATGTCGTCGTACCGGGGGAAAAGCCGGGCGAGGGCGAGGTCTTCGACGAGCGACTTGGTGCGTCGCTCATGGTAGTCGGCGAGCCGCGCGAACTCGGCCCGGGCCGCCTCGCGCAGGCTGCCGCGGCTTCCGTCCGGCATCGGGAAGGCGAAGGCCTTCGCCTCGTCGCGCGCAAGGACCCTTCCCGGCGGCAGCTGCGAGAGGTTGTTGAGCTTGTCGTAGCGGCGACGCACCGCGAGGAAGTGACGGAACTCGGGCGAGGCGAGGTCGTCGGGCTTGCGCTGGCTGGCGATTTGCGCCTGGAGGAGCGGCTCGGCCTCCTCGAAGACGGCCTTGCGCAAGAGGGCGGTGAAGCGTCCCGTGAAATAACTCCGCGCATTCGCCGGGAGGGCGCGGAGCGCGGCGTCGGTTTCGCGAACCGCGCCCGGCGCGAGGAAGTCGGGGTTGTCGAAGAGCGTGAGCGCGGCGGCGGCATTTTGGCGTAGCGCGTCGTTGTCCGCGATCTGCGCGGAGATCCGGGCCGCCGCGTGGCCGGGCTTGCCCTGCAGGCCGATTGTCGAGACGAGACGTCCGAGCCCGGATTGCGCCTGCGCGATTCCCGTTGCGGCGACAAAAACGACGTCCCGTTTGGGCGGCGCGGTCTTCGCCCGTTCCGCCAAACCCGCCGCGAGCTTCGTGAGCAAGGCGGTTTGCAGCGCCTCGAGCGAGCCGGAGGCGAAGTCCGGCAGGGCGGAGAGCGCGTCATATTCCACGGGGACGATGACCGCGCCCTTGTTGCCGGCGCCGCCGCGCAGGACGCCCACGACATTGCGGGTGCTGGCGTTGACCCAGCGGGAGCGGACGTCCAGGCGCGCCTTTTCGCCGATGTGGCCGAGGATTTCGGGGCCTGCCGCCACGCGCACGAGGTTTGCGGGGAGTGATTTCAGTCTCAGCTGTTCCATCCGCTTCCCCCAGGGGGCGTGGCCGAGACCCTGCGCGTGCGTGACGACGACCGCTTCGAAGCCGGCGTCGACATAGCGCGCTGCGTTGAGTTCGAACTCGCCGAAAATCGGGCGTGAAGTGTCGATGACCGCGATCTTCCCGGCGAAACGGGTGCATGAACGCATTCCCGCGTCGTCCGCGAGGAAGAGCTCGCCTTCGATGCCGCGCGTGCCCGTGGTCACCGTCTGCACGTAGTTGGGTTCGAAGGGCCATGCCTCAATGCGACCTGATGTCGTCTCGATGAAGCCTGAGCCTTCGCGGAGGAGCGGGGAGGGGACGGCGACGTCCTGCCCGAAGATTTCGAGGTCGGCGTCCGCAAAGGCCTTTTCGATGTAGGTGCGTGTCCGTTCCAGTCCGGGCTGGCCCGGCGCACGGGAGCCGAACGCCGCGATCTCGCGGTAGGCGCGCGCCACGGAGTCCGTCGAGAGCGCGGCTTGGACGGCGTCGCGGACGGGTGGGGCGCTGGGCTTGGCGGGCGTACGGAACGGCGCCGCGCGGAAAACGTTAACGAAGACGTAGACGAAGGCGGCGGCCAGCAACGAGAAAACCGCGCCGCCGACGAGGCGGTTTGCCAGCGGGATTCGGGTTGGTGTGTTTTTTGCCATTTTCCAGTCTGCCGCGCCCTATGGGAAGCCGTAGTAGAAGAGGGTGCTGCCGTGGTGCGCGGCGACACCGTTGACGATGGTGAAGGCGACGATGGCGGCGACGCATCCGGCGAAGACGCCGGTGAAGAAGGGCTGCATCTTGTTTCTCACCGCGCGCGCCCCGCCGATTTTCAGCACGGCGTAGCGGATGGCCCATGCGATGAGGAGCGTGCCCCAGTTCGCGCCGTCGTTCATGTAGGTGAAGCCGAGGAGGAAGCCCATCGGGTGGAACCAGAATCCGGCGAAGAACTGCCGGAGGAGCGTCAGGACGACCATCGCCGCGCCGCCGAAAACCATGGCGTGGCCCCCCCAGTCGAACGAGACTGCGGCATCCGCCCCGCCGGTCGCGCTCAACCAGGCGTTGGTCGCCTGGGCGAGCGGTTCGCGGAAGCCGTTGACATACCAGTTGAGGCCGTTGAAGCCCCACTGGTACTTGAGGTTGTCGCCGCCGTAGGAGTAGGCGTTGGAGAGGAATATCCAGCCCCCGATGAAAAGTCCGCCCAGGACGCCGACGAGGCAGGTGCGGATGATGTGGCGGGGCGCGATCTTCAACCGGCGGCCGACCTCGATCGCCTCGAACTGGATGCCGGGGATCAGGTAGAAGACGGTCACCGTGGTGAAGCCCGAGAGCAGGAGCGAGACGAACATGCCCTTCGCCCCGAAGACGGAGAGTCCGCCGACCGCGCCGACGAAGAGCATCGCGTTGTAGGGCGTGAAGTAGCCGAAGGGGCTGCCGCACTCGGCGCGGAATTTCGCCGCCACGAAACCGACCATCACCAGGAAGCAGAACATGAGCGTCATGGCGGCCGCGGGCGTGCCCGTGGCGACGGCCCAGGCGGCGGCGCCGACGTGGCACAGGACGAAGAGGACGACGGCGGCGCGGGGCGAGAGAACTTCGCCGCTGCGGCCGCCTTCGCCCCGCACCGCGTCCTTGAGGACGCCCCAGATGTATTTCGACGAGAGGGCGGCGACCACCGCGAAGTAGCCGATGTAGGCGCCGGCCGTTTGTTCGCGGAACCACGGGAAGCCGGCGTTGACGTCGATGGCCGCCGCGTGGCCGAAGAAGTACATCGAGCGGCAGGCCCAGTAACCGACGACGATCGACATCAGCATGTTGAGCTCGAAGAAGACCGCGATGCTGCAGATGAAGAGCGAGAAGACAAACTGCACGTTGAACATGTTGCCGAAGACGGGATTCGTGATGTATTCGCCAAGATTCACGGTGGAGTCAAGGTCGGGGAGCTCCGGGTTGTAGGCGTGCCAGCCCTTGAGGACGCCGTAGGCCAACGCGAGGACGAAGCCCGCCTGGGCGTATCGGTTCTTCCAGACGGAGGCCCAGGGCGATGCCTCGCCGTCTCCGGCGCCGACGAGGGCCATCGGGATGCGCGCGTTGGGCATCGGATAGCGTTCGCTCTCAGCCCATTTCCGGCGCATCATCGCGTTGACGCAGAAGAGTGCCGTGAGCAGCAGGAGGATGTAGGAACCCCAGATGGCGGCGGGGCGCAGCCAGTCGCCGACGGGAATGTAGCCCTTGGCGTAGAAGGCGATGTTTGCAAGCGACCATTTGCGCGCGGGCTTGATCGCGGCGCCTTCGGGCCGTTCGCCGGGCGGCAAGGCGAGATAGGCGTCCTCGCCGATGGTTTTGCGTCCGCGGAAGGCCGATTCAAGGGCGCCGACCGACATGAGCTTGGGGTCGGCGAAGGTGACGCGGCCGCGTCCTTTCAGACCGAGTTGCACCACGAGGTTGCCGGGGCAGCTTTTGGCGGGGATGACGCCATAGGCGCCGATGCGCACGAAGCCTTTTTTGTGCAGGAAGGTCGGTTTGTCGCATTTCCGCGCCGTGAAAAGCACCGTTGGCGTGGCGCTTCCGTCCGCGAGGACGCGGCAGAAGATTTCGGATTCCGTCTCCGTGCCGTCGGTTTTCGCCAGGACGCTGGCCAGATGCGGTTCCAAGGGCTTCGCCTTGCCGCCGAGGTGCGCCGGGGCGAGCGTGAACGAAAGGAAGGTTTCGTTCGTCGCGCTGTTGTTCGTGAGCGTGGGCAACGTCGCGGTGGCACCCTCCTCGTATTCTATTGGCGCCCATGTGATGCGGGCGTCCGCGCCGCGGGGACAGTCGTCGAACGCCCCCGCGAGAAGGTTGGGGCCGTGGGGCCAGAGGTCGTCGCCGTAGGCGTCGATGTAGTCGAAGCTCTCGTTGCGGGGCGGCGCGGAGATGATCGCGAGGAAGCGGTGCCAGAACCCCTGTGTCATCAGCGGGACGGAAAGCAACGTCGCGAAGGCCACGCAGACGAGTTCCGGCCGTGTCAGCAGCCGCATTTTGAAGACGGCGGCGAAGAGCCCCGTGAAGAGCGTCAGGGCAAGGACCGCCGCCATCGCGGGAATTGGAATCGCGGATTCCGGAATCAGGTAGGGTTCAGACAGGATGATGATGCAGTACTGCACGTAAAGCCCGGCGAGCAGCATGCACAGGATGCTGGCGGCCAGCGCCCGGAAGGTCATGCCCGGTGCGCCGCCGCTGTTTTTTTCCGCGTGGGGGTTAGTCTCCATTCTCGTTGGGGAAGCGGAAGTCGCGCAGGCGTTGCGTCAGTTCCCCGGCGTGCTCGAGGAAGAAGACGTTCATCTCCATGGCGGCGAGGTCCGACGAGTGGTCGTTGTGGTGCCAGGCGTCCTGCCAGTCGGGGAAGGGGAGCTTGAAGACTTCGAGGATGAGCAGCAAGTCGCGCTCCAGCGCCTTGATCTCGCGCATGCAGGCCGGCCAGTCGACGATGCCGTGGCCCGGGTACCAGTGGCACTCGTCGACGCCGTCGGTGTCGGAAAGGTGGAAGGTGTTGATCCGCGGACCGAGGCGGCGGATGAGCGAAGGCATGATCTCCGTGCGCGGCGAGGCGTGGTTGACGTCGAGGCAGATGCCGACGCGGTCCGCCGGGAAGCCCTCGGTGATGGCCTCGAGTTCCTCGGGCGTATTGCCGACGCAGGTGCGCGGGAGGTATTCGATGTTGACCGAGGTGTTGTGCCTTTCGAGGTCGGGGAGCAACGCCTCGATGAAGCCGCGGACATCGCGGATCTGCTCGTCGCGCGGGATGTCGCGGTCGGCCTCGGTGCAGCCGTGCATCGTGTAGCGCGCGGGCTTGAGCGGCGCCCAGGCGTCCATCAGGCTGCGGACGGCGTCGAGCGCGACGTCGCGCTCCGCCGCGCGCGACGGGACCCACGGGGTCGCCCCGAAGGGGATGTGGACGCTGGCGGCTTCGAGACCGGATTCGGCGATGTTCGCCACGGCCCGGGCGTAGTCGCCGGGTTTGGCGTCGTTGGCCGCGCCAAACTCGAATTTGCGGACCTTGGATTTTTTCGCCGCCTTGATGAAGGCCGGGTCCTCGGCGAACTTGTAGGGAACTGAAAGGGCGTATGAGTACATTCGGGGTTTCTCCTGTTGGATTGGGCGTGAAAGCCTACCGGTAGTTGAAAAGTTCGTCGAGGCGGAATTCGGCGCCTGCGGCGCGGCAAAGCGCCTTCCGCACAATTTCCTGCGTGTTGCGCGTGAGGCGGCGGCCCTTGACGGCGCGGGCGACCATCTTGTGGGTCATCGGGACCTCGGAGGCCGAGACAAGTGCGTGGGCGTCGAGGCCCCGCTCCGCCATTATTTTGGCAATCGGCTGCTCGCCGAGATTGCGTTCGACTGGTTCTTCTTCCATAATGGGTAAAAGTATATCACTTTGCGGGGCGGGTTCGCCAGTAGATCGCCGCCTTGTTCTTGCCATGAATTTTGCGGCTACCCTTCACCGCCCGTTTTTGTGTTTTTCCCCTTGACATATTTTGCCGAATTTGAGAAACTTTCAAGCGAGTGCATGGATTGTGCACTTGTGTTTTGCTTTAATTTTGGATTGTGTTGCAACCGAGACCTCGCGGAATGAAAAAAACTACATCATTTTTCCTCTCGTGCCTCAAGGCGTGGCGCGGAGTTTTTGTATTTGCGGCTGCTTGCGCCGCCGTGCCTTTCGTCGCGTCTGCGGCAACGGGCGCGCGTCCCGCTGCCGGCGCCCCGGCTTCCGTTTCCGTTTCAAGCGAGACGGGGGCGTCGTCGATCCGCCTCACCTATTCGTTCCCGATGCCGACGGTGAAGAAGGGCCCGGACGGACTTTCTTCCGTCACGATCCGCGGCCTCAATTCCTTCGGCGCGGTTGGCGCACCTGAACTCCCGGCCCTGCAGGTGAGCGCCGCCATCCCCGCCGGCAAGCAGGTCAAGTCCGTCAAGTTCGTCCCCGGTGAGCTTTCCCTTTTCGCGACCGGTGTGTCCGTCCGCCACGCGCAGCGTCCGCGGCCGGCTTCGGCGAAGGGCGCGGCAGTTCCCGCGCCCCGCGACGAGGCGATTTACGCCTCGGCGAATCCTTATCCGGCCTCGCCCCTTGGCAAGGGCGAAACGCAGTGGAAGCGCGGTGTCGGCCTCTATGTCGTGTCGCTCCGCCCCGTCGTCTATGTGCCGGCTTCGGGCGAACTCAGCTGGTATGAGACCGGCACGGTCGAGATTGAGCTTGAAAGCGAAAAGCCAATCGTCTCGACAATGTCTTCCGCGCCGACGGTTCGCACGCGCCGCATGGGCGCACGTTCCGGCACCGACCTCGGCGCCGTCTCCGCGCTCGTCGACAACCCGGCCGATGTTTCGTCTTATCCGGGCAAGGCCACGCGTTCCGCCCGTGTGCGCGCCAAACTCCAGGACGAGGGCGAAGGAAATGGCGACGCCCCGATCATCTTCAAATCCCCGATACTCCCGTGCGGCGAGGACGAGGAATTCCCCGGCGGTTTCAAGCACGTGATCGTCACGACCAGCGAGCTGCTGCCGTCGTTCGCGGCGCTTGCCCGCTACCGCCGTTCGATGGGGACGAGCTCCACGGTCGTCACAGTCGAGGACATCGAGTCCACCTACATCGGCGCCGACACGCAGGAGCGCATCCGCGAATTCATCATCGACGCCTACGAGAACTGGGGCACGGAATACGTTGTTCTCGGCGGCGACACCGACATCGTTCCCGCGCGCATGCTCTGGGTCGAAGCCTGGGCGGGCGGCGACGTCGATACGATGCCCTCCGACCTCTACTACCAGTGCCTTGACTTCGACTTCGACGGCAACGGCAATGGCGTATTCGGCGAACCGGGTGACAACGTCGACCTCTTCGCCGAAGTCTATGTCGGCCGCGTTTCAGCCGAGACGCCCGAGGAAGTCGCAAACTGGCTGGCCAAAGTCAAGAAGTACGATGCGGACTGCATGGCCAAGGCCGACTACACGCGCGGCGTTCTTTTCGCGGGCGAATACATGGGTCCGCTTGACAACACCTATGGCAAGCCCCTCATGGAGCAGATTCGCCTCGGCACGCAGTACACGGGTTCCAACGGCGGTTTCATCACCGCCGGCTTCGCGGACGCCCCCGACCTCTTCGACGAGGACAAGATGCAGACCCTCTACGCCGCCGACAGTGAATGGGCCGCGGCCGACATGATGGAGATTTTCAATTCCCAGACGGTTTCGGTCATCAACCACATGGGCCACAGCGACTACAACTACAACATGCTGATGGACAACACCCAGGCCGACGCCCTTGTCAACGAATGCCCGGTCTTTGTCTATTCCCAGGGGTGCATCGCCGGCGCAATGGACAAGGACTGCATTGCCGAGCATTTCACCACCTCGACGAAGAACGGCTGCTTCGGCGGCGTCTGGAACGCCCGCTACGGCTGGTACAGCTATTCCGCGGCGGGACCGTCGCCCAGCGGCCCGAGCCAATGCTACCACCGCTGGTTCTGGGACGCGGTCTTTTCAAAGGAGTTTTTCGAGCTTGGCGTCGCCAACGCCTTCTCGCACGAGAACAACGCCGCCGCCATCAACGAGGATTGCATGCGCTGGTGCTATTACGAGACGAACCTCTTCGGCGACCCGATCCAGACGATTTGCGGTCCGCGCTCGTCGATCGAATTCGACCGCGACGCCTACAAGTCCTCGGCGACGGCGGGCATCAGCTACACGGCGGCCGGTCTTGACACAAACATGGTTGACGCCGTCCTCTATCTTATTCCCTCCAACAGCACGGACGCAGTCACGCTTTGCGACGTGACGCTCTACCTTGCCGAGAACGGCGAGGATGACGCGCAGGTTTACACCAATTCGGTCTCCCTGCCCGAGCAGTCGGGCGAGTACCGGGGCGCCGAGCGCCGCGTCCAGCACGGCGACACGATCCGCATCGAGCTCGCGGATGGTTCCCGCTGGGACATCGCCGACATCGACGACGTGCCCCCGCAGATTTTCGGCATTGTCTTGCGCAATCCCGACGAGGATCTCGTCACCGCCGCCTGGGAGACGGACGAGCCTGCCGACTCCTCCTTCCAGCTGGGCTCCGCCATTCCCCTTGCCGCGGACGCCCCCGTGGTTGTCGACGTGAACTACCGTCTTTCCCATTCGGCGCAGATCGACGGTCTTGAGCCGAGCATCTACTTTGCCCGCATCGTCGCCGCCGACAGGGCCGGCAACACCAACGCCGTTCCGTTCGACGCCCTTTGCGCCGACCCCGACGAATATCCCCAGGTCATCGTGGCCACGCGACAGGCTCGCGCCGCCTTCGACATGGAGAACGACGCCTCGGCCTGGACGGTTTCCCCGGCTTCTTCCGCCACCTACACCAACTGCTGGGAACTCGGGACCCCGACCTACGGCCCCGAATGCGCCTCCCGCTGCTGGGGCACCGTCATTGGCGGCCGTTACTTGAGCGGCGCCAACGACTCGCTCGTTTCGCCTCCGGTTTCGCTGTCCTCCTGCCCGACGATTTCCTTCCGCCAGTGGTATGACATTGAGGAGACGCCGCTTGGCGCGAGCAACCTTGCCGCAGCCGATTACGGCATCGTCGAAGTCATGGTTCTCGGCTCTGGCGATTCGTATGCCGAGGAAGGCGTTGTCGATGGCGCGTGGCACAACGTCATGCAGTATGCCCGCGTGAGCCGCGACGAACTGGTGAGCGGCAGCTCCAATGGCCTTTGGGAAGACGTCCGCATTCTTCTCCCGGCGGAATACGACGGCAAAACCGTGCGGGTTCGCTTCCGTTTCGTTTCCGATACCTACGCGGGGGGCCGGGCCAATCCCGCGGGCTGGTACATCGATACCGTTTCGTTCAAGGACGTCCCCGAAGGTGGCGTTTCGCTTGCTGTCGTCGAAATCGACGACGCCGAGGGCGGCAACGGCGATGGCTTCGTCCAGCCGGGCGAGACGATCAAGGTCAAGCTCGCCTCGGCCAACATTTCCTTCGATACGCTGGTCGTTCCCGTGGGAGGTGGCTCGGTGGTGGTCTCGGCGGGAGGCGATGGCACCGGCATGGCGACGCTTTCCGCCGGTAGCCCGGCGCCGATTTCATACCCCGCGCTTGAACCCGGCGTCGTCACGCCCGCCGACGATTTCATCGTCGTCAAGATTGACGAAAACATCCCGTTCGGCACGCCGATCACGCTTGTCCAGACTCTTCGCGGCGAGAGCGGCGTCAAGTATGACAGTTCCGTCGTCATTCGCGTTGCCAACCCCAGTTCGCTCACCGGAAAGGTCCTGCAGCCTACGGGGAATCCTGTCGTCGGGGCGCTTGTCTCAGTCAACACCTCCGACGCCGACTATGTTTTCACGACGGGTGAGGACGGGGCGTTCTCCTTTGACGCGATTCCCGCCGGACGCAAGGTGCGCGTCGTCGCGGCCTACGGCTATGCTTCGGCAAGTTGCGTGGTCGAGACGCCGGCCTCCGATGTCGTCGTCACGCTCCCGCTCGCCGAGATCGGTGTTTCCGAAGACGAATTCGAGTTTACCGTGACGCTGGACGGTTCGCCGGTCACGGGGTCGTTCTCGATCACAAACTTCTTCACGCTGGCCGCGCTCGACGGCAACGAAGGCCCGTCGGCCGACCTTGACTATGTGATCTCCGGGTTCAAGGACGACTTCGGCCTTCCGCTGCCGTGGTTCAGGCTCGCCACCCCCGAAAAGGGATCTGTCGCCCCGCAGGGCGAGGTGGTGGTTTCCTTTGAAATTGATCCCGCGCAGATTACCTCGACAACGAAGCAGACGTTCACGCTCTTCATCGAGTCCAACGCCTGGAACGAGGAGCTCGTCCCCGTGAAATTCACCGTCAACGTCGAGGTCTCCCCCGAGTTGGTTGCGGACGGCGCGGAGGCCATCGACGAATACAACATCTTCGACATTTGGGATGTCATCGATGATCTTCCGGACGCCAACAACGACTACGACGGCTACCTTGAGTGCGGCGAACTGGGTTCCGTCTGGTTCTTCCTCGCCAATCCCAGCGACAATGTCGCGGTCGATTCCTTCGTCGGCACGGTCGAGGTCCTTTCCGGCAACGCGGAAATCTTTGGCGACAACAGCGTTTCCTGGGGCCTGGTCTATCCCGGCTACAGCCTGGCGAGCGACAACGACGTGATCGTGATGTGGAACGCCCAGTACGGCGAAACCGTCACTTTCCGCGTCACGGGTACGGCGACTTGCGAGGGCGGATCCCGCGAGATGTCTTTCGACTTCGACATCGTGACGCCGGCGTGCGACTTTGCGCTTGGCAAGTTCCTGAAGGAGAACCTCTTCCCCGCGCAGCCCGTCGGCGCCACCAACCCCGTGGGACGCGCCCGCGTCTTCGCCACGGGCGAGGACGGCGACGTCCATGTGGGGACCTACACCTCTGTTGACGACGGCATCTTCTTCCTTGACGGCCTGCTCACCAACAAGATGTATTGGATTTCCTACAGCCTCGCCCCGTCGGATCACGGAACGGTCCCGCCGCCGGCGTTCCTGTCGCTGCCGGAGTCGCGTGGCGAGAACGTGCCGCCCAATGGCCGCCATTTCAACCTGGAGATTGTCGGCACGTCCTACGGCACGAACAGCGTGCCCCACTTCGTTCTTTCCGATGTCTCCCTCGGCGACGAGGACGGGGATGGCTTGGCGGACTACGGCGAACTTCTCAATCTTGCCGTCACGCTCAAGAACGACGGCGTGGGGTCGTCCGGCAAGTTGCGCGCTGAACTGACGCTTCCCGATTTCGAGCACGCCCCCTGCATGGATCTCGTTGAAGGTGCCGGAGCGAGCTTCGAGGGCACCATTGAGGCGGGCCAGTCCTGCGTGGTGACCGGGCTTGCCGTCCGTGTCCAGTCGCCGTCTGAGACTTGCTTTGATGGTGCCTTCCAGCGCTTTATCCTCACGGTCACCGAAGATCTCGGCACGGAAAACGACAAGGTCTGGTACTTCGACTTCGTCGTCGAAGTCCGCCCGGCGTTCTCCGTTTCGGGCGCCATCGGGCCTGACGGCGCCCCTGTCAAGGGCGTTGTCGTGACGCTCGACAACGGCGACCCCGCCGCGACGCGCACCTCTGTCGTCACCAACGAGACGGGCATTGCGGAGTATGCCTTTGAAGGCGTCGCCCCCGGCGACTACACGGTTTCCATCTCCGGCCTCCCGAAGGGATATGTCTGCGCCGAGCCGTCCAAGGCGGTGACCATCGCGGGCGCCGATGTCACGGATGTCGATTTCGAGATCGGGCTTTGGGGGGTTGATGGCGTTGTCTCCGACTACTACGATCCCGAATCAGGGTGCATGGACATTGAAATTTCCGAAGGCGAGAGCCTGGAGGTTCCCTTCGCCATCGCCAACATCGGTTCGGTCGCCGACGACTTGGCGGTTGAAATCTCGTACGTCCGCAAGGCGGCGGACGTCCTTTCGCGCGACCAAGTCGAGTCTGAAGTTTCGATGGCGCGCACGTCGCTTTCAAAGTCGCTGGGCGGCGGCAATTGGTCGAGGCTCGACAGTTCGCTCTTCAATCCCGGCGAACTCGAAGTCCTCTTCAAGGAAGGCACGCCCGTCGCGGCCCGCGACGCCTACCTCGCACGCCATGGCTTCAGGGCCTCGTACCACTTCCGCTCCTTCCCCGGTTCGATTGCCGTCCCCGCTTCGGGCGTGGCGGCCGCCTCGCAGGCTGCGGCTTCGCTGGCGGACGCCCGGTCGTTCACCGCTTCGGCGGCGGATGACGCAATCGTCGTCTCTGTGCAGCCTTCGGTCGTCTGCCACCAGCTCCAGGCCGTGCCGGCGGATGCCGATCCGCTCTACGAGCAGCAGTGGGCCCTTGACAACCGTCGCCAGACGGGCGGCACGAAGGGCGCCGACATCGGGGCCGAGGAAGCCTGGGACTTCGCGAATACGACGGGCTCCTCCGACATCCACGTCGCGGTTACCGACACCGGCATCCACTACCGCCATCCCGATCTCGCCGGCAACTGGACCGGTCTCGGCTGGAACTACGTCGACATGTACGACAACTATACGCCCGGCG
Source organism: Kiritimatiellia bacterium (assembly GCA_045627605.1). Classification (GTDB taxonomy): domain Bacteria; phylum Verrucomicrobiota; class Kiritimatiellia; order RFP12; family JAAYLN01; genus RGIG5952. The sequence goes on from JAZQOA010000045.1 coordinate 25,476, forward strand.
ACGACAACGGCCACGGCACGCACGTCGCCGGCATCATCGGCGCGGTCGGCGGCAACGGCCTCGGCATTCGCGGCGTCAACTGGCACGTCGGCCTCGTTTCGAGCCGTATCTGCGCTCCCGACGGGTTTGGCGGCGAGGCCTGGGCTTCGTCGGCCCAGATCGCCCGCGCCTTCGAGGAGTCGTACCTTGACTTCGGCTGCTGCGTCAACAACAACAGCTGGGGCAGCGTGCTCTACTCCGAGTTCATCCACCAGGCAATGAGGAAGGCGCAGGACTACGGCATGCTCTTCGTCGTCGCCGCCGGCAACGACGGCCTCGACGTCGACATCACCGAGACCTACCCCGCCTGCCTCTCGAAGATGCTCGACAACGTCATCGTCGTCGCCGCCGCCGACCACGACGACAACATCGCCTTCTTCTCCAACTACGGGCCGAAGCTCGTCCACCTGGCCGCGCCGGGCTATAACATTCTCAGCACCTACATCGACACGTCGCGCACCTCTTCGGAGGGGGTCGCCCCGGCGGCCGGCGAGAACACCGCCGGCAACTACGTGCTGATGAGCGGCACTTCGATGGCCAGCCCGTATGTCGCGGGCGCGGCGGCCTTCCTCAAGGCGGTTTCGCCTGCGGCCACCTACGGCGTCATCAAGGACGCCCTTCTCAATGGCGTCCGCAAGGACCCGGATCTCGCCGACAAGGTGAGCACTTCCGGCCACCTCGACCTCGCCACCGCCGTGCGCCTCCTCGGCCGCAACTGGCTCCGCTTCTGCCCCGCCGAAACGGTTGTGCTTTCGACCAACGTCACGCTGGCCGCCGGCGCATCGGTTTCGCTCCCGCTCCTGGTCAACACCCCGCCCGAGCTTCTCGCCGGCGAGTACGAGGCCGTAATCAAGATCGCCGGCAACGAGGCCGCGCGTGAAATCCCCGTCCACCTGACCGTTGATCCCGCGGGCGTCGCGAAGCTCAAGTCCGTCGAGGTCACCGCCGAGGAAATGCCCGATGGCCGCGCCGTCGTGGGCGAGAAAGTCTCGCTTTCAATCGTCGTCGACAACGCCGGCACGGCGGAGTTCGAGGAACTCTCCGCCGAGCTTGTCCCGGTGAATGGCGGCGAAGTCCTCTCCGGCACGTGGCCGAGCGACTACCTTTCCGGCCGCGAGTCCTCCAAGCCCGGCGTCTTCGAGGTTGTGCTCCCGAATGGCGTCGACACGGCGGAGTTCACCCTTGTCCTGAAGGACGGCGGCGAAGTTGTCGCCGAGCTTCCGGTTTCGCTCCCGCTCTTCGACGGCACCGTGCTCAAGGTGACGGTGGCGGATGGCTCCGCCCCGGTCGAGGGTGCGGTCGCCGAGCTTGTCGGCGGCGCCGGCGCCACGGCGTTCACCGATGCCGCGGGTGTCGCCTACCTCCCCGTGCCTACTTCGGCGACGGGCGACCTCACGCTCCGCGTCATCGCCGATGGCTGCGTCCGCTACGTCGAGAAGGGCGTCCCGTCCTCCGGCGAGAAATCGGTCGCGCTTTCGCATGCGTCCGTCGCCGTTTCCGAAACCGTTGTCAATCTCGAGGTTTCCGAAGGCAAGTCGCTCGAGAAGGTTCTCTCCCTCTCGTCTGCGGATGGCGTCGCCGCCGCGCTCAAGCTCGCCCCGCAGGCCAAGGTTGCGGTCTTCGACGACGGCGACGACTCCGCCGTGTTGGTCGATTCCCTCCGCGGGATGGGCTTCGCCGTCGATTACTTCCCGGGCAACTACAAGATCGTGACCATCACGGACGGCGCAACGCTCACCGGCGAGATTGTCCACACGGTTGTCTACTCGTGGGACGACGCCCTGGTCCTTGGCTATGACGCCGTGATCTCCGTCCTCTCCGGCACCGATGGATCGGGCCGTTTGCTTGGCGCCTCCGAAGGCGCGGCCTTCAAGAAGTTCGTCGAGCGTGGCGGGCGTCTCGTCTTCACGGGCGCGTCTCCGCTCTCGCTCCCGGACAATCTTGGCCTCGCCGAGCTCATGGGCCTCTCCGAGGACGCCTGCGACGTCGTTGTCGCGGACGGCCTTGAGGCGCGCGTCGCCGACCAGCCGTTCATCGGCCAGCCCTTCGTCGAACTTGCCGATGGCGATGCCTTCCCGGCGTCCGCCGGCGAATACGACGCGGTTCTGGACTCGAACGTCATTGGGAACGGCTCGTCCGTCGCGGTTGTCGGCAGCGAAGCCGGCGACGTCTCCAAGATCTACCTCTCGGAACGTTCCGCGCAGGGCGGCGTCGCAATGCTCTGGGACGGCAACGTCTCCGACTGGAGCCATGAGGGCGCGTCACTCGACTTGCTCCGCAACTTCCTCTACGACGAGTTCATCGCGGCGGGTGGCGTTTCCTGGCTCAAGGCCTCGGCCGATTCGTTCGGTTCGCTGGGCTCCGCATCGGTGACGCTTGCGGTCAACGAAGATCTCGCCTTGGGCGTCGGCGACTACTCCGCGACGGTTCTCGTCTTCGCGGATGTCAACGGCGAGGAATGCGTCCCCGTGACGGTCAACCTGAAGGTTCTGCCCCCCGTGGTCCGCGCACACAACGCCTCGGGCACGGTGACGGACTTCGGTGGCCGCCCGCTGAAGGGCGACGGCGGTCTTGAATCCGGTCTCCTCCAGGTGATCTATGCCGGTCCCGACGGCAAGATCGACCCGCCTGCGGCGGATGGGTCCGCGACGGGCGACGACGTCATTCTGCTGGCTTCCGGCACGGGAGTCCCCTGCGCCTACTTTGGCTGCGGCTCCAACATCCCGGCCGATGCCGGGCGCTTCGACGCCGAGTTCAACCTCTCCTTCGCGTCGTATGACGCCGAGGCGGAGAACCTGCTCTACGCCCGCGCCTGGGATGCGCCTTCCGCGGCGTCCGCGACCGCCTATGGCGATTCCGAACTCAAGCCCGTCGCCTACACCGACGGCCAGCCCGACGCCATAGACTTCGGCTCGTGGGTCGTGGACACGGCATTTTGCGATGCCCTTGAGGATTCCAACGGCGACACGATTCCCGACGCCTGGATCATTAAGTACCGTCCGGATCTCGATCCGCGCGCCCCGGTCGAACCGCTCGACACGGAAGTTTCCATGTCGCTTGACGATTGCTTCGACACGGCTGTTGCGCCTACAACCTACAATGCCGAAGGCAACCCCGCCAGGGTCTTCGTCTCGGGCGACTACGTCTATGTCCTCGAGCAGTACACCCACCGCATCGTCGTCCACGACCGCGCGGCCCCCTACGCCATCGTGGCCACGTACGGCAGGAACGGCGGCGACGGCTCCTTCGGCTCGGGCGATGGCGAGTTCAACCAGCCCTTCGGCATGGCGCTCGACACCGTCTCCGGCAAGAACCGTTTCGCGGTTGCCGACACCGGCAACAACCGCGTGCAGCTCTTCGAGTTCGACGGTCCCAGCATCACCTTCAAGGCCTCGTACGGCACGAAGACTTCCGTTTCGGAGTTCGGCAGCACGTCCGCCGATACCAAGACGCTTCTCGGACCGCGCGCCGTCGCCTTCGCCAAGGGCGGCTACCTCCTTGTCGCGGACACCGGCAACTTCCGCGTGCTTCGCCTGCAGGTCGAATCCGCTTCGCTCAGCTTTAACGCCAGCTACGCCTTCGACAACAAGTCGAGCCTCCAGGGCCTCTGCTACGACAAGGACAATGTCGCGGGCTTCTGGGTCGCCGACGCCGGTCCGTCCAAGCAGTGCATTTCCTTCCACCACATGGCGGGCTTCACGAAGGAACCGGTCGTTTCGTTTGGCACGTCGTCGAGCAAGGACTTCGCCGCGCCGCGCGATGTCCAGGTCTGGACGGTCGGCAGCCGCAAGCGCATCTGCGCCGTGGACTACGAAGGCTCCCGCCTCCGTATTTTCGACTGCCAGCAGTCCGCCAAGGGCGCCTACACCGGCATCTCCTTCGTGGCGGACATTGGCGCGGCGTCCGATGCGTCGCTCCAGCCCTACCAGAAGCTCTGGAAGCCCAACGGCGTCTTCCCGGTGGACGGCTCCAACCTCGTTTACGTCGCCGACTACGGCCACAACCAGGTCAAGTGGTACGGGCTTACGCTCGACGGCGACCAGGACGGCATGGACGACTTCTGGGAGGATATGAACGGTCTCGACTCCACGGTCGACGACGCGATGGACGACGCCGATGGCGACGGCCTCTCCAATGTCGGCGAGTTCCGCGCGGGAACCAATCCGAAGAACGCGGACAGCGATGGCGACGGCGTGGGCGACCTCACCGAGATGTACAACCTCCGCGACCCGCTCGATGCCGCCGAGGAGGCGTTCACGGTCAACGAGGTCGTCGAAATTGCCGCGCTTGACACCGATGGCGCAGCCGCCACGACATTCCTGGTCGGAACCAACGTGACGGTCAAGGTCGTCTTCGCGAATCCGGTCGAAGGCGATTGCCAGGTCATCCTCTACAACGCGGCGGGCGACTGCATCGTGGACGCCCCGATGGTTGTCTCCGGCAGCGAGGCGACCTACTCGTATGTCCCGGCTGAAAAGGATGTCGGCCTTGTTGACGCCTGCTTCATCTTTGCCGAGTGTGATCCCCCGACGCTTTCGACGAACGCCCTCTTCGAGGTCGTTTCCGGCGGCGATGACCCGGAGGTCACCGAGGAAGTGCCGTGGATCATATCCTCGATCGCCCTCGACGACTCCGGCGAGCCTTCCGTCGTGCTGGCGTGGGACTTCCCGTCCGAGGCGGTTCCCGCGGAGGGCAAGTGCGTCTTCAGGCTTGATTTCGCGACTGTGCTCGATGGCTCGTGGGATTCCGTGACGTTGCCGCAAGTCGAGGCGGAGTCCGCTGCGGACTGCACGGCGACCATCCCGCTGTCGGTTGTCGGAACGCCGTCGCAGTGCTTCTTCAGGCTCTGGTGGACCAACAAGGTGAAGGACGCCGAGTAGAACTCTTCCGGGACTTGAAAAAAACTTTCACAAAAAAGAGCGAAATGCGGTAGAATAAGAGCAATGGAAAAAAGGAAGAGAATCGGTCTTGCGATTGCGGGGGCGGCTGTTGCCGCCGCCCTCGTTGCGCTTTGCGCGCGCGGCTTTGGCAAGGCGAAGCCAACGGTTCCGCCGGAGCCGCTTTCCGCTGCTGAGCGCACGGCGTCGAAAGTCGCCGAGCGCCTCAACGACAAGGAATACATGGCGAAGCTCAAGGAATTGGGCGAGCGCCAGCAGGTGTTGGCGCAGGCGAAGGCCGAAGCCGAGGCCCGGTATGGGGATTGGCTGAAGACGCACGGACCGTCGGCCGTTTCGACCAACGGCATCCCGAACGAGGCCGAGGGCCTTGCCCTCAAGGGCGCCCTTGACGAAGCCGTCCTTGCCCAGGAGGAGCACCAGAAGCTGGTTGCCGCCGTCATCGGCGACAGGCTCCGCCGCCAGGCCGACGAACACGCGGGGGAAGAGGCCGCCGCCGCCGCGAAGTTCCGCGCGGCCCACTCCAAGTATGGCGAGGCGGGGCCTCCGAAGGCAAAGCCCGCCAAGCGCGCGCCAATTTCCGAAACCGTGACAATGACGTCTTCGAACGGGACGCCCGTTGTCGCCCGTCGTCTTCTGCGCCCCGACAAGCCCGCAACGGGTATGCCTACGCCTCCCCCTTCGCTTTCATCTGCACCTACACCTGCACCTACACCTGCACCTTCGCCTACGCCTACGCCTACGCCCGCCCAGGGGGCGGCGGCCAACTGATTTCAACGATACGTTTTAAGGAGAGAGAAAAATGCACATTGATTATGGAACTGCAAAGTCCGTCGTCCGCCGCTTCTGCGCCGGGCTCGCCCTTGCCGCCGCCTTCGCGCTGCCGGCTTCTGCGCTGGCCGCGGCGACAATCTTGGGCGTAGAGAACGTCTCTATGCCGCTTAATGGCGAATACTACACGGCGGGCGAGCAGATTTTGATCGACGCCTATGTCGACGGAATGATCACCGACGTTTCCAATGTCTCGTCCATCAAGGCCAGTTTCGCCGGGATCCTTCCGACGGGAAGGACGGCGACGTGCACGGGGGCGGATATCGACGGCGACGTCCTCCACTTCTCCTACACCGTGCAGGCCGGTGACTACTCCGATGGCGCCACTTGGGCGGGCGGTACGCTGGGAACGGGGTCTGTCAATACCGACAATGGCGCCCTCGCGTCGCTTGACTGCATTGATTCGATGATTGGCGGCGAACCGATCGCGATCCGCACGTTCTTCCTCAAGAATGTCAGGACCAACGAGCAGGCCACCGAACTCACGCTCGATTCCCTTGTCGTCGGCAAGTCGTTGAGCGACATCCGCATTGTCAACGCGGGCGGATCGCTTTCGTCGGATGTTGAATTTTCCGTGATCGCCCTCCAGGACAACGACGAATTCGACCAGGACGCCCTTGATGCGGCGGGGATCAAGATTCTCTCCGGCGCCCAGTACAAGAGCCTTTCAGCCATCACGGCGCAGGGCGAGGGCGGCCCTGTCGATCTCCTTTTCGACTACTACAACAACGGGCGCCTGACCCTCCACATTGAAAACATCATCGAGAACATCCCCCTGATCACGAAGGTCGAGGCCACCAGCAAGGAATACACCACGCCCGGCAAGCAAATCACCATTACCGTCACCTTCTCCGAGAAAGTCAAGATCACCCGGGGATCCCCCCGCCTCCTTCTCAACGTCGAGAACGCCGATGCCGCAGGCGACGCCTACGCGACGTGCACCGCGACCGCCGGTAACACCGCGAGCACCACGCTTAAGTTCACCTACACCACGAGGCCCGGCGATTTCATCGGCGACCTCGACGTCGTGGAGTTCGATCTCAACGGGGCCGACATGCAGACCTCCGGAAACGTCCCGCTCTCCGACGCGACCTTCGCCTCGCTTCCAATCGAGGATGCCGAAGGCTCCCTCGCCTCAACGTCGAACGTCAAGATCCAGACCCTTTTCATCGACGACGCCGGCGCCAAGGTCTCCGAGGTGACGAAGACGATGAGGGAGGAGAACATTTCGACTTTCATCGTGACGCGCGGCGGCGACATCAGCGCGGCCCAGCAGATCAACGTGTACTTCAACTCCGACTACGTCTCCGTCAACGGCACGCTTAAGACGAGTCCGCAGCGCATCGTGATCCCCGCCGGGGCGAGCGACACCGAGTTTACGGTCGAGGCCGTCCAGCAGGGGTCGGGCGACAACACCCTGATCCGCATCCACCCGATCGACTACCCGGACGACCAGTCGGGCGATTGCGTCATTAAATTGACGATCAACCCCGGCGATCCGGCAAAGATTCTGCTCTCCGGCACGTCGAACATCGCCGGCGAGAGCGACAGCAACGACGACAAGTATCCCGTGACGGTGCGCCTCTCCCGTGCGCCGCGCGAGCGCACGACGGTTAAGGTCGTGTCGGCCGATCCCACCGGTTTGCCGATTACCGAGGTCGAGAGCGTCGCCGGCGCGTCGCTGGGCGTTGACGGTTCCGCCACGTTCGTCTTCGAAGTAGGGCAGTCCGGCGCGGGCGTCGAGTCTGATCCCGCCAGGGTTTTCTACGTCGTGCCGAAGGACGGCAAAAACGGCTCGGTGATGTTCACGGCCACCGCCGCGGGCGGCACCTACATCATGGCCCAGCACCAGATTTTCGTCGCCAACTCCGACCCGTGGTTCACGAGTCCCGCAGTCGCGGAGGACGGTACGTTCACCCGCACGGCGACGGCGGGCTTCCCGACGGTCATCACGTGGGCGGGCGCGGATGTGGCCGCGGATCGCAAGAGCCTCAAGGCCGACATCGAGGTTGACGGACGCAAGGTGGCGGAGGACATCGCCTGCAGCGCCACGGGTTCCGGCTCGTTTGAATACACCTTCCCCACCGCCAACGAAAACGGCAGCACCGTCGCCATCACAATCAAGGACAAGGACGGGGGCTTTGTCTCCATCGTCGGCATCTACATTGTCGCCGCGCCCTTCCAGGCGGACATCTTCGAGAGCAAGATGAAGTTTGCCGGCGAAACCGGCCACAACCCCTACAAGAGCCTGCCTGGTCTCGGTCGCGGCACGATTGACGATTCCGAGGCGACGACCACGCGCATTCTCGACGACGAGAATTGCGACTGGCACATCCTTTATCCGCCCTTTGGCGAGAAGGGCGGGAGCTTCACGTTCTTCGCGACGCCCGAGACTTTCGTCTATCCCGTTGGCTCGACGACGAATCTTGACAGCTTCTTCTACGCCTGGTATGACATCGACTCCCTCGAGCTCATCACCGTGCCGCTTTCCTCCTCGAAGAAGCGCACCTACAAGGTCGAGGGGAACGCCACCTCGCTTTCCGTCGCGGGTATCTTCTCGCGCGAGCACTATCCCGAGGACGGCTGCGGCGACATCGACTTCGATGGTCTGCCCGACGCCTGGGAGGATCTCTATTTCTCCACCTTCGCGGCCGAAGGCGAGTATCCCTTCGAAATCGTGACCGGCGACTTCGGCGCCCAGGGCAACCTCGACAACGACTTCCTCCCCGCAGGGGCCTTCACCGGGCCGGACGGCGGCATCGTCTATCCGCTCCAGGGCAGCTATGCGCCCAACGGCATTGCCTTCGCCAACATCTACGAGGTGCGCGGCATCCACCACGGCCTCAACATGCGCAAGGAGGCCACTGATGTCGTCGGCACCGAGACGCACGCCTTGATCGAGGTCGCCCTCTACCCCGAGGGCGGCACCTATCCCGTCGACGTGACGTCCGTCACGACCAACGAGGTCGCCCTCACGGACCTTCCCGAGGGCATCGCCGCCATCGGCGACACGACCGAGACGCCGGAGGACGGCGTCGTCACGAAGCTGACCTACGTCGAGGATGTCGAAATCACCCTCTACCAGGCCGAGACCTGCCTCCCGATCGACGAGCCGCACAAGGGCAAATACGACGAGGATGGAAACTTCGTCGAGGACGACGACCGCGACTTCTACGGCACCGACCCGACCAATCCCGACTCCGACGGCGACGGCCTGCTCGACGGCTACGAGTACTACTGGTGGCGCGTCGCCACCGAGGCGATCGAGGGCACGCTCAAGAACGCCGACTTCCAGGCCTATGACCCGACCAAGGTCGTCGAAGGCAAGCCGATCAACCCCGCCGACATTCTCAAGGTCTTCCACCCGCTCGTCCCGACGGCGACGGACGGCATGTACGCCGACATCGACGGCGACGGCCTCTCCAACTACGAGGAAATGCTCCTCGGCACCAACCCCTGCCACTGGGACACCGATGGCGACGGCATGAACGACGGCTGGGAGGTCATGTGGGGCCTCAACCCGATGAGTTACGGCGACAAGTCCGACGCGGGCGGCAACCCCGACGGCGACTTCATGGCCGCCGTCGGCGACAGCATGACCAAACTCACCCACCGCCACTCCGACGTCTACAAGAGCTTCGGCTTCGATCCGCGCACGGCGTGGATCTGGGAGTACAAGGACCGCAACCGCCACTTCGCCGGCTCCGACCCGTATGTCTACGCCCCCAACACCATGCCCTTCACCAACTACGAGGAGCATTACCTTGGCCGCTGGTGCATCGACAAGGGCATCGTCGACGCCGTGGAGCCGATGTCCAAGGTTTACATGACGCAGCCCGTCCCCGCGCAGGCCGTGAGCTACATGACCCACTCCGGCTTCTCCCGCGACAAGGTCGCGCTGAACAAGACGGCCTTTAGCACCAACGGCGTTTCGATTGCGACATCGACGAATGTCGCCGCCGCCGGCTCCGCCCAGATCGACATCCCGCCCGTGGCGACGCTCTTCCAGACCGAGATCAAGACCCACGGCTGCGACTCCGACTCCGACGGCATGCCCGACGGCTGGGAGCTCTACTGCTGCTGCGGTCCCGAATACGACCCGGTTGACCACGAGCTTTGGCCGATAGGCGAGGAATCCTCGATGGACGCCGACTTCGACTGCGACTTCGAAGGACTCCCCAACCTCAACGAATGCCAGTCCACCGAGCTTTGCGACTACTACGCGGGCTTGATCGGACCCCTGACCAACAGCGCCAGCGCCGATGTCGCCTCGGCGATGGCCGCCCTCTGCGACAAGTACGCGCACCGCGTCGACGCCACCTGGTACAACAAGTGGTGGCCGACCGACCCGTGGAACGTCGACACCGACTACGACTGCGTCGACGACTACACCGAGAGCGCCAATTTCGCCGACTTCAACCTCCGCTACGCCGAGGAGATGTCGCTCGCCGATCTTGAAAAGAAGTTCGGCGGCAACACGATGCTCCGCGGCCACGTTCCCGGCGGCGGCCTCAACCCCAACGCCGCCGACACCGACATGGACTACATTCCGGACTTCTGGGAGTACCAGTACTGCGGCTTCAACCGCGACACGCGGTATGAAGGCGGCTTCATCGACCAGCCCGGCACCTACGGCGACTCCGTTGAAGGCCTCGTTTACGGCGGCGGCATGGACGGCACCTACTTCGACTCCATCAGCGGCTACGACGAGTTCTCCGGCGAGGAGCGCAACTTCGACTTCGACCGCGACGGTCTCGAAAACTACCAGGAGTACTGGGTCAACGGCATGTACAACATCCAGTACGACAAGTGGTATGGCGTCTACGCCAAGCACGGCTGCATCGCCGACTACGACTCCTTCGAGTACGACCCCGGCAACATCTTCGCGACCGGCCAGTTCGGCATGGTCAAGGCGCTGGGCGTCTACTGGAAGCCTACCGACGGCGGCTGCATCCCGGTTGACCTGGAGCCCGGCTCCGTCACCTACGACTGGTCGCGCTACGCCGACGACTGGCAGAACGAGGGCCTCTCCGGGCCGCGCGTCGACATGGCCGGCAACCCGATGTTCCCCTTCACCTACATGCCGCCGGAACCGCGTCCGATGATTCCGTTCTACGCGTCGTCCGATCCGCGCCTCGCCGATACCGACGCCGACAACATGGACGACTACTACGAGATGTTCCATGGCCTCAACCCGATCCTGAGCCAGACCTTCGACGGCGTCAGCCTCTGGTCCGACCCCGCGGTCTTCGGCTACGACTTCCGCATCTCGCCGTGGCTCTCCGGCATGCCCAACGCCGACCCCGACCAGGACGACATCCCCAACTGGGAGGAGGCGCTCTCGCCCAACCAGCCCGCGCCGGCCAACCACAACACCGACCCGTCGCCCGCCTGGTTCACGGACATCTCCTACCCGCAGAGCTTCGTCAACCTCTACTACAACATGGGTTCGGTCATGATGTACTGGGCGCCTGAAGGCCAGTCCCCCTACACGATCTTCCCCGATCCGCAGCAGATGGGCGGCCAAATGCGGCCCAACTACCTTTTCTCCTTCGAGATGAACGAGGGCTACGACACCGACAACGACAACCTCTCCGACAAGTATGAGATCGCCGGCGTCTCCGGCGGCGTGACCGATCCCCAGGACACCGACCGCCCCGTCGGCCGCAAGGCCCTCTACCTCGACGGCGACGCCGCCGCCCGTACGCGCGGCATCTGCGCCTTCGGCAAGAACGCCCTCCGCAGCTGGACGATTGAGGCCTGGGTCCGTCCCGAGCAGCCGGCCACCGGCAAGCTCCAGGTCATCCTTGAGCGCCCGTGCGCATGGAGCGATGGCTCGCCGACGCCGAACTACAGCGAAGTCCGCCGCACCTTCCGCCTCGCCCTCGACGAAAAGGGCCGTCCCTTCGTCTCGTTTGAGACGGGCGGCAAGAATGTCGTCGCCGAATGGGCCAAGGCCCCCGAGGGCGACGCCCTCGAGGCGAACCGCTGGTACCACCTCGCCGCGACGATGGACGGTTTCGCGCAGAAGCTCTCGCTCTACGTCGATGGCCGCCGCGTCGCTTCCAAGGCGACCGCCGAAATCCCGTATACCGGCTTCACCTACAGCGCCGACAATGGCGCCGCCAGCGGCATCTACTCGAATCCCAGCTGGGCGCCGATGGTGATTGGCGCCTCCGACTCCAATCCCGTCTCCTGCGTCGACGGCGGCTACCTCTACAGCAACGGCGGCGTTTACAAGCTCAATTCGCAGCCGTCGCTGGGCGACTTCTTCAAGGGCTGGGTCGACGAGGTCCGCATCTGGACGGGCGTCCGTCCCGGCGGCGAAGACGCCGGCGACCAGCGTGTCGCCAAGTGGCATTGGTCGTCGATCAAGTCCGATTTCGACGCGCTCAAGCGCTATGGCTCGGCCGATGCCCTTGCTTCGCGCGAGGAGACGGTGAAGCAGTTCCAGCGCATGGTCTCGGAGCGCTACGCGGCCAAGGCCGGTTCGGAAACCACGCAATCGGTCTCGACCAATGCCATGGGCCAGGTGACGACCAACGCGACGACTGTGACCTCGCACTTCATCGCCGCCGCCGGTCTCACGATCGAGCAGTTCTACGAGACGGCTTCGTCGTTCATCCTCCTCTCCGGAGGCGAAGACGCCGCGATCCGCATCCCGCCGCTGCTCCTCTGCGACTATTGCTTCGACAACTTGCCCGACCCCGACTACGAAACCGTCGCCCCGGCCAAGTTCGACTCCGTCAACGGCCGCCCGCTCGACTACTCGGGCCAGCCCTGGTGGCGCCAGGCCTTTGACCGCTCCACGGTTTACCGCACCTACGACGACGCCCCCTACTGCTTCCCGCAGTACATCGAGAACCTCGTCGCCACGCAGCCGCTGGGCAGTCTCTCCGAGACCCGCGAGATGGATGCCGAATACAATGTGATCAATCCCGAGGCGGCGGAAATCCCGATCTTCAAGTACCGGCCTGACCGCGTCGTCAACTCCAAGTTCTGGACGCGCGACCAGAAGGGCGGCATCGATCTCGATTCCCTCGTTCCGCAACTGGGCTACATTGGCGGCGTCGAAGGCCTGTACGAGAACTCGTTCCCGAACACGGCGAACCCCTACGGGCTCTACTACATCACCTCCAACAGCGCCCAGACCGAATCGCACCCGACGCTCATGAACCAGGAGGTTTACGACCCTGTCCAGGCGGTGATGTACAACCATCTCCTCCCGCTCCGCAACGCCAGGGCCGACATGTCGGTCCAGCTCTGGGACGATCCCGCCGGCGACAAGATCGGCGTCAACGCCGATTCCGACGGCGACGGGCTTCCCGACTACTGGGAGCTGGCGAACGGCCTCGATCCGTTCAACGCCGACCAGAACGGCAATGGCATCCGCGACGACCAGGACGACTTCGACGGCGACGGCCTGAGCAACATCGCCGAGTTCCTCGCGGGAACCAACCCGATGGACGCCACAACCCGTGACGATGGCGTGAACGACTACGATGCGTCGCCGAATGGCGGCCTCTCATACGGCTACCTCTACACCGACAACGACTACGTGCTTGACGGATGGGAGGCTCTGTGGGATCCCGCGTATGCGTCGCCGTACCTCTACGACGAGAACAACGACCGCGACCTCGACGGCTGGGACAACTGGTCCGAGGCGCTTGTCGGAACCCGCCTGCAGGACAACACCTACAATGCGCCGTCGTCCAATACGAACGAGCAGTCTTCTGCCGAGTCTTCGGCCGAGGACAAGATGGACAACTTCCCGATGCCCGCGCTTTCCACGACAATCAACTACGTCGGCGATGCAATTGTCGGCGCCAAACTTGTCGTCCACGCCTATACCAGCGCGGAGATGAACGGCTGGCCCGACGCCGTCTTTGTCAAGGATTTCTCCGCCGACCGGCTTGACACTTGGCCGATGTCCGTTGAAATTGGCAAGGACGATCTCGTCTACGGCCATCTCCGCCAGGGAATGAACTGGTTCTACGCGTGGTTCGAGAAGGACGATTCCAAGATTGATTCCGTCAATGGCGGAAATTGGCCGACCTGGACGCCGGGCGAGCCGGCATCCATCGCGGACAACCAGCTCAAGGGCATTGAGATCGGCTGGGACCGCAACGAGGTCACCTTCCATTTCGTTGACGAGGCGAAGGGCTTCGCCCGCCTGTCGTTTGAGCAGGCCGCCGAGAATGCGGGCACCGTCGCCGGCTTTGCCGCCGACAAGCGCGACCACGATGTCGTCATCAAGTACAACGGCTCCACGGTCTTTACGAAGACGCTCCAGTGGCCGCGCGTGTGGCTCCACGAGGGCGACATCGTCGCCGGGAAGACGCTTAACTTCGGCCTTGGCTCCGCCTCTATCAGCGACAAGCCCAACGGCTACCAGGTTGCGGTTGACGGCTTCTCCGCGGGTGTCGTCACCAACTGGTACAGGAAGAAACTCGAGGCCCCCGTGGCGCTTGCGCCCATTGGCCAGGAAGTCGTCTTCAAGTCCCGTCCGGAATTCATCTTCCGCCTTGATCCGGCGGCCACGGAATTCCAGATGAACATCAAGAAGTTCGACCCGAATGTTTCGGAATGGGTGCCGCTTTACAACGAGCGCATTCTCGCCCCCGGCCGCGACAAGGCCGATGGCACAGTGGATCTCGTGACGTGGAAGTTCCCGTATTCGGTCGGCGATCTCATGCCGAACGGCGTGGTCTTCGACCAGGGGATGAGGTACAAGTGGACGGTGACGGGATACAATCCGACGGGTACTGCCGGAACGTCGCCCTCGACCGAGAGTGTGTTCTGGATGGCTTCCGAGAACCAGCAGGCCGCCTCTGCGGCCGCAGGGCGCATCGCCATTGACTTGTCCTACCCCGGCAACTGGGCGTTCTCAACGGGCAAGTCCTACAAGACCATCATCCGGTTCTTCCGCACGGCGTCCTTCAACGGGAACTGTGAGGCCGGCTTTGCCAGAGATGGCCTGCCGAACGCCACCGTTTACGGCCTTGAGTGCGACGAAGACTACTATGTGATGGCCTTCATCGACCAGAACGGCAACGCCGTCCGCGACGATTGGGAACCCTGGGGCTACTACCGCGACGCCTCGTCGGGGTCTCCCTTCATGCCCGTTGCCGTGAGGGCGACGAAGTTCGGTACGCCCAACAAGTACGAGATTGTCATTCGCGATCCGGATACGGACAACGACTTGCTGCCCGATTCATGGGAGTACGCGGTCCACGGCAACCTGACGGCGGCGGGCGGTGATGTCAGCGTCCTTGAGCTTCGCGGCGCCCTCAAGTCCTCGGCTAAACCCGTGATGGCGCTCTTCGCCATGCTTAACACCGGAAGCGATTCCGATGGCGATGGCGTTTCCGATGTCTTGGAGCTCTTCTCCTCCTCGAACGCCCTTTTGGCCGATACCGACGGCGATGGCATCGCCGACGGCGACGAAATCAAGCTATTTGGTTCCGCTGCCGCGACGGCAACCGAGCAGAAGTTGGCGATTACCGGCGTGGAAATGGCCGCGGACGGATCCGTCACGGTCAAGTGGGACTGGGTTGGCGTACCTGAGGCGGGCAAGTCCGCCATGGGTGCGATGGCTATGCCAACGGTCGTCTATGAGATCCAGTCCACCGATTCGCTGGCGAATCCGAATTGGAAGACGGTCAAGACCGTGACCGAATGTGGCGCGGTCAAGACCGAGGAGACCTTCGAGCAGGAGGCTTCGACGACAGGCGCGAGGTTCTTCAGGGTCATCTTGAAGAGTGTCGAATAGCCTGGCGGCGGGTGTCGCGGCGGGAGTCCGCCGCGGCACTTGCCAAACGCCTTTCTTTTTGGCATAATCTAAACACAACGCATTGAGGAGTTTTTAATGAAGAATTCACTTGTTTTCCTTTCCGCCGCGACGGCGTGTGCCGTTGCCCTTGTCGGGTGCGAATGGGGCGGCGTCCACGAGGGCGAGTCCTGGAACGATGCCTATTCCTGGGCGAATTTCTCCGGCACCTACAAGCTTGTCAACGAAGTCGTCGCAGACGACGGGTCTTCAGGAGAGATTGAGGAGGAAACTCCTTCCAGTCCCTCCACCGTTGAGAAGAAAAACTCGAAGACATTCAAGTACAGCGAGGGAACGGGCCAGTATTTCACAGGCCAGGCCAATCTCGTCCCGGGTTCCGTCACGGTGTCGTTTGGCTCCCACCAGTTCAAGGACAATGGTGCGAAGGGCTTGGTTTACCAAGGGTCGGGGTCGTCTTCGGGCACGATTGACTATTCGACGGGTGTCTTCACAATCAACCTCGCCTATGCGCAAGATCCCACTCAGGGGACGATTTCCTACGCCTATTACGGTACGGAAGGCGGGGGCTCTTCCAGCAAGGGCCATGAAAAGGAAAAGGTCGTTACGCCGCCAATTACCTGGCTTAACCTGACGCAGAAGGGCAACCTCCTGACCTTCAGGGACAACGATGGCACGACCTACACGGGCAAGATCACGGGGGCGAGCTGCCCGTCGGCCGATGAGAGCGGCTACATCACCGCCGGTCACATCCGCTTCCCCTTTGAGGCGACCTGCACGTCGAACAGCAGGATTACGCTTTCCGGATCGCTTTCGGGCGATTGGTCGGGGGCGCAGTCGGCGAATACCGGCACGCTCGCCAACCGCACGATTGACGCCACCTACCATACGGGCAAGTCCGCGACGCAGCTCCAGGCCGTGAGCGGTTCGACGACTGTGATGGCGAAGGCCGTTGGCCAAAACGAAGGCTACACCAAGTAGTCGTTCTTGGTTGGCGAAAAAAGGCGCGGCAAATGCCGCGCCTTTTTTTGTTACCTGCCGCCGCGCTCTCGGCTCAGCAGTCACGCAGGAGCGCGCCCCTCCCTACTCGCAACTGCGCCTTTGGCGCGCATAGTTGAAGATGTACTGCTGCGCGATACCCGCGGTGGCGCGGGCGCATTTTGGAAGTCCGCGCGGGAAAAGCGACGCCATGGCGCGGCGGATCCAGACGTCAACGGGAAAGGCTTCGAAGCGACCGAGGCCAAAAAGCAGGACGCAGTCCGCCACCTTGGGGCCGGCGCCATAAACCCCGAGAACAGCTTCACGCGCGGCGGACGTCTCCAGCCCGCGCAACGCGAGGGGATCAAGCCGACCGTCCGCCACGCGGCGAGCGGCGTCGAGGATGCCCTTGTCGCGGTATCCGGCGCGAAGGCAGGCGAGATCCGCGAGGTCAAGCGAGGCGAGAAAAGCGGGCGACGGAAAGGCGTGCCTCGTTTTGCCGTCGGGACCTGCGCCAAGGGGTTCGCCAAAGTTATCGCAAAGGCGCTCGACAATGCCCTTGATGCGCGGGATGTTGTTGTTCTGGCTGATGATGAACGAAACAAGCGTCTCGAAAAAATCCTGTCGGAGGACGCGGATGCCGGGGGCGAAGGCCACGCATTTGGCCAACGTGGCATTACGCGAATAGGCGCGGTGGAGCGCCGCGTAGTCGATGTCGAGCGCGAAGTAGTTTTCCCAGAACCCGGCTTGACAAGGCGCGGCATCGCGGGACGAGGCGGAAACTTCGACGTCGAGGGTGTCCGCCGCATGGCGAACAGTCGCAAGGCATCCCTCCACAACGCCCGTGAACGAACCGTCGGCATTTTCCACCCAGCGGAAAGCCTGGCCGCAGCACAGCGTCTCGCGCAACGTCAAGGGCGCGGCATTGGCAAAGGAGAAGGTCATGGCCGTTTGCAGTTGAGAGCGGGGAGCTAAAAGTTAAGAGCGGGGAGCTAAGAGTTGAGAGCGGGGAGCTAAGAGTTGAGAGCGGGGAGCTAAGAGTTGAGAGCGGGGAGTGGAGACAAACTCTCTTCTCGCAACTGCGCCCCTGGCTACTCCCCGACGGGTTCGTCGTGGCTCGGAAGGACGCGCAGGTTGGCCCAGGCCTCGATGTTTTTCTTGGGAATGTCACCGTAAACGGCACTCCGAATGCGGGCGAGGAGAACGGCGTCCTTGAACTGCTCGGCGCGCGCGGCGCGAATCGTGCGGTTGCGCGGGGGGAGCTTCTCGAAGCATGAAAGCTCTTCGAGAAGGTGCGTGGCGTGGAAATGCGCGGCGCGGGGAAGCTTGTACTTCTCGCTGATGATCGTGGTGACCTTGGCGGCAAGCGAAAGGCGCGCGTCACGGTTCTGCGGGTTCTTAAGAGAGGCAAGCTGATCCATGTACATCGCCAAGTAAATCGCGGCGACGCGAAGGCCGTTCGAGACCTCCTCGCCCCTGCCCTGCGTGAGGATGTCGAATTCCGAGAGGCAGTTCCAGACCTTGCAGCGGCTTTTGCCGTTTTTCTCAATGAAGTCGTTGAGGAAGGGCATCAGCGCCGAGAGCAACCCCGTCTCCCACATCAGCTTGAACGACGGTGCCGAAGCCGAGAATGAGAAAATCCTGAATATCTCCTCAAGGACGCGCGGCACGGAGGCCTTCTCAATCTCCCTGAAATGACGCGTAATCGCCTTCAACGTACCCCTCTCGATCTTGAGGCCAAGCTTGCAGGCGAGGCGAATCGCGCGCATCATGCGGACGGGATCCTCCTGGAACCTGAGGTTCGGGTCGCCGATTGAGCGGAGAATGCGGCGGTCGAGATCGCGGAGCCCGCCCACATAGTCGATGACGTCAAAGGTCTTGATGTCGTAGAAAAGCCCGTTCACCGTGAAGTCGCGGCGGAGGGCATCCTCCTCGGGCGTCCCAAAAGTGTTGTCCTCAGACTGGTAGAGCCCGCCGTCGTCGACGTCGTCCGCCACGGGGGGCGGCTGCTTGCGGAAGGTCGCGGTTTCGATCACGTTGCGCCCGAAAACCACATGGGCCAGCCGGAAGCGCTTGCCGACAAGGAAGCACCTTGGGAAAAGCCGCTTGATTTCGCGGGGCTGGGCGTCGGTGCCGACATCAAAATCCTTGGGTTCGCGGCCGAGCAGAATGTCGCGGACGCCGCCGCCGACGAGATAGGCCTTGTAGCCCGCGTCGGAAAGGCGGTAAAGCACACGGAGGGCGTCGCGCGAGATAAGTTTGCGCGAAATGTTGTGTTCCTGCCGGTGGCGGATGACAACTTGCGGTTTCTTGAAAAGAAATGAAAACATGAGATATATTATTCTACTAAAAACAGCCTCAAAAATGAACCGGAGCTAAGCCAGGCGCTCGGCGTCGGCATCGACGAGCTGGCGGGTCTTTGAGTCGAAGCTCAGGCCAATGGCCCAAATCGGCAGGCCCTTCGCGCGGTAGGGCGCGGCGTAGTCCTTTTCCTTGATCTGGTCGAGCGCCGCCTGCGCGGACGAATCGACCTTCAGCTCGAAAATGTAGATGCCGCAGGGGTGTTCGGCGACGAGGTCGCTTCGTCCGGCGGACTGCGCCGCCTCGATGTCGTAGGCGAAGCCCTGCGCCGCGACGAGCATGCAAAGCGGCCTCTGGTAGGAGAACTCGTTCTTGCGCTCACGGCCTTCGCGCGACCCGTAGGGCAGCTTCGCGTAGAGCGCCTTGAGCCCCTCGAAAAACTCGGCCCACCGTCCGGCGCGGAGCTTGATCCCCAGCGAAGCCGACCATGCCGCGTCGCGCCCGGCGTAGGCTCCGGCCAGAAGCGCCGTGACATCGCGCCGCACCTCCTCGTCGGGCACACGCAGCGTGTAGAGGCCGTAGGAGTAGTCGGCGATCGTCAGG
>JAZQOA010000046.1:0-14326 GCA_045627605.1 Kiritimatiellia bacterium
ATCTCCGCGCCTGGAACGTCTGCCCGGGCGAGGACGACCTGCTGCGCTTCCAGCCGCCGCAGGCCGCCTGCGAGGCGATGGCCGCCGACTTCAAGGCCGCCGCGGAAAAGGCCCCCGGCATGACGGCCTTCGCCGCCTGGTGCGGGGCGATGTCCGCCAAGGCCGCCGCCTGCGCCGGCAAGGCGGTCGCCGTCCGCGACTGGCAGGATCTCGCGCGTCAACGCGCCTGGCTCGACCGGCTCGCGCACTTCGCGGCGGAGTCGGAGAAGGCCGGTGGGCGTTTCGCCGCCTCGCCGTTCGTCCCCGTCGGCATCGACCCCTACGCCTACAACAAGCACCTGCCCCACACGATGCCGGCCGACGCCCGGCCGATTTCGTCGCTGGCCCTGGCGGCCACGCCCGGCGAGGTCGAAGGCGCGTCGCTGATGTTCTTCCCGCTTGGCGGGGTCGGAGGACTTCATGCCGCGCCAACCGCGCTGACGGGGCCGGGGGGCGCGACGATTCCGGCCTCGGCTTTCGACCTCAAGACCGTGAAATGCTGGTTCCAGACGCGGAACGGCTGGAACAGCTACGGCGCGGGGTCGGCATCGCGCGTCGACCCCACCTTGACGCCCGAACTGCTTCTCCATGACGATTCGCTCCTGAAGGTAGACTGCGACAACCGCGACAACTACCTCCGCGTCGCCTATCCGGCGGGCGAGCGCTACGTCAACATCTCGAAGAAAGGCACGCCCGACCAGGTCGAGCTCTTCTACTACAAGGTCGAACCCGTCGCGGACGCCCCGGAACTGCGGCCTTTCGACCTCGACGACGGCCGCCTGAAGCAGCTCTGGATCACGGTGCACGTGCCGGCGGACGCCGCCCCGGGCGATTACACGGGCCGGCTTGACTTCACAGTCGAAGGCAAGCCAGCCGGGTCGCTGCCCCTTGCGCTCAAGGTCCATCCCTTCAAATTGCCGCGTCCGGCGACGCGCTACAACATCGACCGCGAGTTCACCGGCGGCTTCTACAGCTTCGCCTCGCTCGAACAGGAGTTCCGGCGGTATGTCAACGAATGCAAGGTGCCCGTCGGGTCGCTTTCCAACGCCGTGCGGCGCACCTTCGGCGCCTACAGGAACATGGTTGACCACAACCAGTTCCACACCTTCATCTACGCCGGTGCGCCGGGCGAGTACGACAACGACCTCGGCGACCTCAGCCTCGACCTCTACGAGGCCGCAGGCTGCGCCACCGACATGGTTTTCGTCTCCGAAAGCATCGTTTCGGCATGCGATGGCGAATGGTGCTCGGGAATGCAGCGCAACATCACGGACTACCCCAACCGCGACATCTCCGTCGAGGCCAACCCGGAGAAATTCGCCCAATGCAAGGCCAGCTACGAGCGCGACGTGACCCGGCTGATGGACGGCATGCGGAAGCGCTTTGGCAACCCGCAGGTCTATCTCTACGGCATTGACGAGGCTGGCCCCGCGACCGTCCGTCGCGAAATGCCCTTCTTCGCCCTCGCGATGAAGCACGGCGCCTTCCCCGTCATCTCGATGTGCACGGCGAAGTGGTGCGCCTACATGATCTACTCCGAAAACGTCCCGGCCTCCTATGGCCACTCCCACGCGCGCAACTGGCACCAGGGCGGCTCGCGCTGCACGACCTACGCCGCGCCCTTCACCGGGCCGGAGAACCCGACGCTGTGGCGGCGCAACAAGGGCATCCTGCTCTACATGTCGGACTTCGACGGCGCCTTCGAGTACCACTGGTCCAACGGCGCGTGGAACGAGTTCATCGACGGCGGAACCTACCGGACCTTCGCCCTCACGTACCCGACTTCAGACGGCTGCATCGACACCATCGCCTGGGAGGCGGATCGCGAGGCCTTCGACGACGTCCGCTATCTCACGCTCCTCAGGCGTCTCGCCCGCGAGGCGATCCGCTCGGGCGACGCCGCCAAGGTGCGCCTCGGGCGCCGCGCCTACGCCTGGGCCGAGCTCATCGACCCCTGCCGCGCAGACCTCGACGGGATGCGGGCGAAATCCGTCGAGTGGATCAACCGTCTCCGGGCGGCGCTCCCCGAGTCAAAGGAGGTGCTCTAATGACGACTTCTGTTTCAGCTTCGGCAAAGGCGCTGGCCTTGTGCATGGCCCTCGCGACGTGTGCCCCCCGGGCTTTCACGGCTCCCGTCCTCCTCGGCGAAATCGACCGCATGGCGGCGACGGAAGACGCCGCGAGCGTTGAGAAATTCATCGAGGAAAACCTCGCCAAGGCGACCTTCCCCCACGATGACGAAGTGAGGATTCGCATTCGCCTCGCCCAGGTCAAGGCCGCCGCGCGCAAGGACGGCGAAGACGAGGCCAACGCCTATCTCATCGGCGTGGTTGGCGAAGACCCGGCGCTTTCGGCGGAAACCTATCTTGCCGCCGCCGAGGCCTTCGCGGAGATCAACAAGCCCAAGTCCATCTTCTCCGACGGTCGTCTTGCCGGGCGCACGCGCTTTTTCGCGAAGTTGCTTTCGCACCCCGCGCTCAAGGCGCCTTCACCCGCGCGCGGCGCCTTGCTGATGAAGCTTGGCGCCGTCCGCGAGGCGAGGGGAATGGGGGATGTCGCGCGCGACGCCTATCTTGAAGCCGCGGCCTGCTTTCCCGATGACTGCGCCCGGCGCGTGAAAGCCATCCGCGCGGCGGCGCGGGCCGTCTGGCAGTACCGTGATTCCGTCGAGGCGCGCGACATCCTCCTGAAGGTGCTCGACGACAAGGAGGTTGCGGTCGCGGACGCCCACGCCGTCTTGCTCGACCTCGCCCTCGGCGAGCTCACGCCGGACCAGTTCGACTGGGTTCCGCAGGAGGAGCGGCTGGCCCTGGCGAAGGAATACCTCGGCAAGGTCACGGCCGGGCGCAAGCTGCTCGTCCCCGTGGCGGACCTTCTCAAGGTCAAGTGCGCGCTCATGCATGCCGAGTCTCTTGCCGGGCATCACGACGCCGCCATTGCGCTGGGCCACGAGATCATGGACGACCCCAATTGCAAGGGCAACTTCCGGAACACGACGGCGCTCACCTTCGCCGAGGCGCTCGTCGCCGCCGGCCAGTACCGCGAGGCCGTCGTGAACTACGAGCTCGCCAACGAAGGCAACCTCGACCACAAGAACCTCCTCAAGCGCCTTGGGGCGGCCGCGCGAAAGTGCGGCGACTACGAGAAGGCGATGACCGCCTACAACAACGCGCTCCAATACTGCGACTACGAGGAGGGCAAGTTCGAGCTCAACCAGCTCCGCACACTTGTCGGGCTCATGTCGCGCGCCCTCCACAACCGGCTTTCCACGACCTCCTCGACCGACCGCGCCTTCGACGAGCCCGACAAGGGTATCGAAGAGCTTTCGCTCGATGAGTTCTGAACCTTCCCCAAGAACCCCTCCAGATTGGTTTCAAAAAATGAAGTATGCGAGTTTTGACTGCGTCATTTCGCCTGAAGTCGGCGCCTGCATCGCGGGCTACGGGCTCTGGCAGCATTCGGTCTGCAAGGCGGACGACCTCCACGCCTGTGGCTTCTGCGCCGACGACGGCGCATCGAAGATCCTCCTGGTGAGTTTCGACTTGCTCGGCCTCAACCGCTCCTACAGCTACCCGTTGCGCGAGAAATGCGCCAGGATCCTCGGCATCCCGGTCGACAACGTGATGTTCACCTGCACCCACACCCACAGCGGCCCCGAGACGCGCACGCTCGTCGCCGAGCCGAAGATGCTCAACGTCGAATACCTCGCCAAGCTTGAGAAAACCATTTGCGACGCCGTCGCCGGGCTTTCGGACTTCCGCGAGTGCACGGTGGCCTACTACTCGATCCAGGTCGACGAGAACCGCAACCGCCGCTACGTCACCGCCGACAACTGCGCGTCATTCCTGCCCCATCGCAAGGAGATGACCCCGATAGCCGACGGCATCGCCGACAAGGAGCTCGGGTGTCTCTTCTTCCTCGATCCCAAGACCCACGAACCCCTTTATGTCGTCGGCAACTACGCCGCGCACCCACTCGCCGGCCATGCGCCCGGAATCGGCGGGCTCCGCATCAGCGCCGACTACCCCGGCGCCTTCCGCGACTACGTCAAATCCGAGACCGGGGCCGACGCGATGTTCGTCAGCGGCGCGGCGGGCGACCTTGTGCCCAGGGACGACGAACTCGGCATGGACAGCGTCCGCCGTACCGGCGTGAACCTTGCCAAGGCCGCGCTCATCGGCGTCATCGACGCGCAGCGCAATCCCGCGCGCTTCATCATGGAGGACCCCAGGGTCGGCGGCATCAGCAAGTACTTTACTTCGCCGATCCGGAAGAAGTTCATTGGCCATCTGCCTCCCGATTTCGCCGGCATGACCGAAGTTTCGCCCGAGATTCAGGCGGTGGCGATCGGCGACGTCTGCTTCGTGGGCGTCCCCGGCGAACTCTGCAACGAGTTTGGCCTTGAAATCAAGTGGCACAGCCCCTTCCGCAAGGCCTTCGTCTCGTATGTCTCGACCGGCTACCTCTACTACATTTGCCAGACCAATCTCGTGGTGGCGGGCGGCTACGAAGGCGACTGCCAGATCTTCTCGACGCGCGACGGCGTCAAGATGCTCCAGACGGCGGCGGACGCCATGTTCGACCTCCGCGACAGGCTCTTTCCCGATGACGCCGCGAAGGAGGAGCCTTATCCCGACTTCGTCAAGCGTCCGCTTGTCGACATCCCCAGGAACAGGTAGGGGAGGGGCGCCAAAGGCGCCGTTGTGAGTGGCGAGTGTGTCGCTCTGCTGTTGCCTTGCAAAAGCCGGTAGGCGTCGGAGGAGGATAAGGTCGGTAGGCGTCGGTACCGCCCCGCAGATTATCGATGCTAACCGCCGCCTATCGCACTTGTCGATGCCTATTGCCGCGCCATTCTTTGAAATGCCGCGTCGCAAAATCTCGCCCGTGCCAGAGGAAGGGGCACGCTCCCGTGTCCCGTCCCGCCGCGTTTCAAAAAAAAACTTGCATCAAAACCGAAAATTTGCTTGAATAGTGGAGTTCGTGGATTCTAAATTTAATCAGAGGGGTTTTATGGCCAGAATTGAAACGGGATTCGTGTTGCTTGCGGCAATGACCGCGACATTGGGTGCCGCGGCGTTTGCCGCCGACCTTTATGTCTCGCTTGACGGCATTCACAGCGTGGAGGGCTCCGACCTCGGTTGGGGCACGTACAGGACCGACGACGGCGTTTTTCATGATGCCTACACCAACCTCCAGCAGGCCGTCAACGCGGCCGCGAAGGACGACACCGTGTGGGTCGAGGACGGCTTCGTCTGCGACGACTCGCAGGGGCACAAGATTATGTCATCTGACACGGACATCGGCAAGGGAGTCTACAACAACGTTCGTTTGGATGTCTCTAAGGCGATAACCGTCCGTAGCCGGTCGGGTGAATGGGAGACGGGCGCTGTGATCCGCGGACGCTTCCACAGCGATGTCGCCGGCGGCACGTCAGCGGGCGGCGATTCCGCGATTCGTGGTGTCGCGCTCGCGTCAGGTGCGCAACTGATCGGTTTCACGGTTGAGCATTGTTCAATGGATTCGGGCATCTACGGAACGGGAGCCTGTGTCAATGGCGGCGTCCTTCGCAAGTGCTTTGTCAACGGGGGCCGGTCGTCATATTATGCCGGCGCCAACGGCTCGACCCTCTACGACTGCGTCGTCTCAAACTGCTATGCGAGTACCTATGCCTCGATGCTTTGCGGCAGCGCCTATGGATCCACGTTCTATGGCGATGGCGGCGGCGGTGGCGGTGGTATCTACTTGACCTCTGGCGGGTTTGTGGTCAGCAATTGCGTATTCCGCAGTGGAAAGACAACGACGAATGGCATCGTCGATTCCCAGGTGGCGAGCGGGAACGGTCCGCTCGTGATTGACTGCACCTTCATCGGGAACTCGGGGGATATCATCGGCTGCTACTATGGCGCGAATGCCCGCATCCGCGTCGAAAGGTGTACCTTCACCGGCAACGGCGGGACGCCGTTCTCGTCCATTTACGGTCTGCAGCAGGCCCGGACGAACAACTGCATCTACGCGCGGAACTGCTTCGTCACAAACAACGTGCTGGACAACGGTTCGCGGCTTGTCTATGCCTCTGGCGAGATCATCAACACGCTTTTCGCCAACAACATGCAGAATGGAAGCTCGTCGGTCGATCTCTTCACCGTGCCGACGGCGGATACGCGGATGAAGCTCCTGAACTGCACGGTCGTCTGCAACGCCAATGAAAACGGGCGTGTCGGTGCCTCGGCCCGGCTCGCGATGGTCAACACGATTTTCCATGGGAACACCGGGAAGTCGGGGCTGGCTGATTCTTTCGCCGAGGCACAGAACTCTTGCCTGGATGAGACGGCAGACGTGGGGATGGGCGCGGACAACACGACTGACGATCCGCTGCTCTTCGCGCCGGAGTCGAGCGTCTACACGCCGATCGAGATGTCGCCGTGCTACGCGGGCGGATCGCTCACGGCCTATGAGCTGACGGATACCGATCTCGCGGGGCGTCCGCGCCTGACGGACGGGCATGTCGCCATCGGCGCCTGCGAGTACAATCCGAATTACCACGCGCTCGTTGCCGACGTGGTCTTTCCGCCGTACCTGACTGCACCCGCCGCCGTGCAGTACTCGGTCAGGGCGTCGGGGCTCGGCTTTGCGCCGGTCTATTACTGGGACTATGACGGCGACGGCGTGACGGACGAGGTGGCCACTTCGCCCCGCCATGTCCATGCGTTTGACAGCGGAACCTGGCCGGTCATCTTGATTGTCTCGAACCTCGTCGCGGGAACGTCCGACTCGACCGCCCTCGATCCGTTCACCGTCATCGCCCGTCCGACCCTGTACGTGAAGGAGGGCAACGCGGGCGAGCAGGCGCCGTATGACACCGAGGAGAACGCCGCGGCGGCGATCCAGACGGCGGTCGATGCCTGCGCGGACGGCGGCGAGGTCATCATCCTGCCGGGCGTGTACGCCCTGACGAACGCCGTGACGGTCTTCAAGGACATCACGGTGCGCGGCTCGACGGGCAATCCCGAGGATGTCGTCCTCCGCATGACGGGCTCCGACCGCTGCCTCTGGGTGAATGGCGGCGACCACACGATTGTCCACTCGCTTGCGGTCGAGAACGGCAAGAGGGACACGACCTTTGAGTACGGCAGCAGTGTTTTCCTTGCCGGCGGCGATCATCCGGTTGGGAAGCCGAGCGATAATTATACGACGACGGCGGCGAAAGGGTGCGTCTCGAACCTGGTCGTCCGCAACGGGGAGAACAGCAGCAAGTTCGCCGTGGCGCCGGGAATCTACGCCTGTGGCGAGGATGCGCTGGTCACGCACTGCGTGGTCTCCAACTGCCATTCCAGCAGCTGTTTTATCGACGGCGGCTCTTTCTCCGGTCTCGGCCTTCACCTGGTCAACGGGGCGCGGGCGGAGAACTGCCTCGTGACGGACAACTGGAGCGGGTCGCCCTACAACGGCAAGCCCTCGAACGCGGTGCTGACGAACAGCTACGCCAATTCGAACTTCCACTCGGCGGTCTTCGTCGGGAAGGACTCGAAGCTGCGCTTCTCGACCGTCGTGGGCAACCGCGCGAGCTACTGCGGCGGCGTGAACGTAACGGACTCCGGCCGCGTTGAGGCATGCGTCATCGTCGGCAACACGGCGCTCTGCAACTTCCTGAAGAACAATCATCCCGAGAGCGCCCGGCTGGACGTCTGGTCCTCGTTCCCGGCGTCCCCCAACCACTGCTTCTACAGGGGCGCGAGCGCGACGGAAGAGCAGAGGGCGGGATGCTGGACCTCGTTCACGAATATCGTTGCGGCGGAGGTGCGGACGGCGGCGGACAAGGCGGCGCAGTTCGCCGCGAACGCGGTGGATGTTGCGTATGACGGGCTCGGCGAGGGCACGGTTGTCGCGACGCCGGATGAGCTTTTCCGCAACGCGGCGAAGGGCGATTGGCGGCTCCGCGCGGGCTCGCCGGCGCGCGACGTGCTGCCGCGGGATTTTGCCCCTGATGCGTCTGCGGCGGATTTGATGGGCGGTCCGCGTTACTTCGGTGGAGCCTTCGATCTTGGCTGCTTCGAGTGGTTTACCGGCGGCACGGTGATGATCTTAAGGTAGGATTCCGGCAAATTCCGCTGTTGGCAAAAATACAACTTGCGCAATTGTCCATCGTTTGATACAATATTTGCATTCTTTTTGCGGGGAAGTAGCTCAGTTGGTAGAGCATCGCGTTCGCAACGCGGGGGTCGGGAGTCCGAATCTCCTCTTCTCCACCATCTTCAGGAAGACTGCGCGTTTTGCGCAGTCTTTTTTTTTTTCGCAAACGCCGGCATTTGACAGCGGCGCCGGGATTGCTTAAAATAGGCAAGCGGTCAAAATGCGGCTTTTTGAATCATGCCGTGTTGAAAGGCTGGCGACTTGATTTTCGTTTGCGAGGTTCATCCGTTGAAAAGCATCATCATAGGCGATGGCGAGGGGCGCAGGGAGTATTTCCTGCCGGATTCCGCCGTGGATAAAATCGAGCGGGAGATTGCCGCCGCCAGCACGGGTAAACGCGCCAAGTCTCAGAAGGCGGCGGAGTCCTCCGCGCTTCTGGAGCATTTCCTCAAGGCGTTTTCCTCCGCCTACACGGTCAACCTCAAGGAGGATTCCTTCGAAATCCTCCACATGGTGCACGACTTCAGGCATGTCTTCACCATGGACGGCACGCGGAAGGACATGGAGTCCTTCATCGAGCGGCACATCCACCCGGATGACCGCGCCATGCTCCGCCAGCTGACGGACAACAACTACCTCCGGGAACGCCTCAAGTCCGAAAGCGAAATTTCCTTCACGATCCGCGAGCAGTACGGCGGCTGCGAGCGAACCATGCACGTGACAATCGTCCGGACCACGGACGCCGACCACGCCGTCGTCGGCTTCATGGATGTCTCCGCCGAAGTCGCCCGTGAAAAGGCCGCCAACGAGAAAATCGAGGAAGCCTACCGCGCGATGGAGAACTACCGGCAGGCCCTCCTTTCGCATGCGTTGATCTACATCAAGGCCAACCTTACCGCCGACACGGTCGTTGATGGCGTCTGGGTCGATGACGCGGGCCGCCAGCTTTTCCTCCGCGACATTCTCGGCCTTGATCTGCCGTGCAGCTACGACGAATACATTGCGCTTTGGAACGGGAAGTTCGTCAGTCGCGCCTCCCGCCAGGAGTTCGCCCGCCTGACGGATCGCCGCGGCCTTCTCCTGGAATTCGAAAAGGGCAACACTGAAATTTCCTTCGTGTACAAGGCGAAGAGCATTTCGGGTACGCGGAAATACCTGCGGCGCGTCATCAACCTCGCGCGGGACATCCGCACGGGCGACGTTATTTCATACACCAGCGTGAAGGACGTCACGCAGGAAAAGCTCAAGGACGAGGAACTCCTCAAGCAGGCGCAGGTCATCAACAAGCTGGCGGACGGGTATTCGGACATTTACCTTGTCGATGTCAAGAGCAGGGGCGTGCAGTTCATTCGCGTTTCCGGGCGTATCGGCGAAGCGAGTGGCAACCAGGGGGTGAACGTGCCCTACGACGAGGCAATCGGGGGCTACATCGAGCGCAACGTCGTCCCCGATGATCGCGCCAGAATGTTGGACGCAACCCGTTTCGAGACAGTCTGCGAAAAACTTGGGGCCGCCCCCGAATACGCCCACCACTACCGGGCGAACATCCAGGGCGAGAGCCATTACTGCCGCATGAAGGCCGTGCGGCTGGGGGGCGCAGGCAGCTTCCGCCGCATTGTCGTTGGCTTCGCCATCGAAGACGAGGAGCGCCGCAAGGAGATCATGCTCCGGGAGGCGATGTTGGCGGCGCAAAACGCCAACCAGGCGAAATCGACTTTTCTTTTCAACATGTCGCACGACATCCGCACGCCGATGAACGCCATCCTTGGGTTCGCGGCGATGGCGCAGAAGCACATTGACGAAAAGGGGCGTGTCGCCGACTGCCTCAAGAAGGTCCTGGCGTCGGGCCGGCACCTGCTTTCACTCATCAACGACGTGCTCGACATGTCGCGCGTGGAGTCGGGCAAGGCCGAGCTGAACGAGGAGACCCTTTGCGTCGACACCTGCCTCGACCATCTTCTGAGCATTTCCTCCGCCAACGCCGCGGAAAGGGGCCTCGCGCTTTCGACGCATCTCGGGACGTCGGTGACGCACCACTGGGTCAGCCTCGACCGCGTGAAGTTGATGCGCGTTCTGTCCAACCTGCTTTCCAACTCCATCAAGTACACGGAGAGCGGCGGCAAGATCGACGTCACCCTTGACGAACTTCCCTGCGACAAGGAGGGGTGGGCAATGTTCAGGTGCGTTATTGCGGACACGGGCATCGGGATGGGGCCGGACTTCCTGCGTCATGTCTTCGATCCCTTTGCGCGGGAAAAAAACACGACGAAGAGCGGTGTCGTGGGGACGGGGCTTGGCATGGCGATCACGAAATCGCTCGTGGAGTTGATGGGTGGCGCGATTTCCATTGAAAGCGAATTGGGCAAGGGCACGGTTGTGACGCTGGAAATGGCGCATCGGATTGTCGAGCCGCCCAAGTTCAAGGAGGAGACCCGGAGCATTGACACCTCGGCCCTTTGCGGCAAGAGCGTCCTGCTCGTGGAGGACAACGCGCTCAACCGCGAGATCGCCCTTGAAATCCTCGAGGAGGAGGGACTTGTCGTTGACGTGGCCGAAGACGGCGATGTCGCCGTCGAAAAGGTCCGCAAGTCCCCCGCCGGCACCTACGATCTCATCCTGATGGACGTCCAGATGCCGAAGATGAACGGCTACGAGGCCACACGGGCGATCCGCGCGCTTCCCGATCCCGGCTGCTCCAGCATTCCGATTGTCGCGATGACGGCCAACGCCTTCGAGGAGGACCGCCGGAACGCCTTCGAGGCCGGCATGAACGGTCACATCGCGAAACCCGTCGATGTCAAAGTGCTCTTCGGCGTGTTGTCGAAGATGTTCGCGACGCGGTAATGGTCGCGGACGGAAGAAAAGCGAAAAATGCGGAAGTCCTTGCTTCATCTTTCTTCACTGTTGCTGTTTGCTTTCGCCGCGAACGCGGCGGGCTTGCCGGCGGGCTGCGATGAATGTGCGTCCTTTCCCGTCTACGGTTTGGTATAATGGTAAAATTCCGTTTTCAAGGAGAATGAACGATGGCAGGCAAGAAGGAAACGCTGAAGCCGATTAACACGAGCATCTACGATTTTCCCGAACTAATCAAGGACAAGAAACTGATGAAGATGGTGCTTGGTGCATTGTGCTTGGTGCTTGGTGCGTACGGGGCGAATGCCGCGGGCGAGCTGCCTGCGGACTACACGGCGGCCGAGTACATCGTCGCGCCGAATGGGGCGTACATTGATACCGGTTGCTGGCCAAGCGACAAAACGCGAGTCGCGATGGACGTCACGGTGCAGGGGGCGCGGGAATACTGGTTCGGCGCGTGGAACGTCGCCTGGAACGACGGTGCGTATGCGCTTGGAAACGACAACGGCGAAGTCTATTGCGGCTATGGCAGCGGAGCGACCTGCGGCGGCATCAAGGTGGACGATAAAGGACTTCCAAACGGACGGGTGACGGTCGCATTGGAGAAGGGCGTCGTGTACACCAACGACGTCGTCTGGTCGGATGCGCATCGCTCGGACGCGACATTCTCGGTCGAATACAACCTCTACCTCTTCGCACAGAACCGCAAGGGGACGGCGAAACCCGGTGACGGGCAGGGCGACATCATCTGCCACGGCTGCACAATCTCCGAAGGGGAGACGGTGAAGCGCAACTTCGTGCCGTGCGCACGCGTGAGCGATCAGGCGGTTGGGCTTTACGACCTCGCCGAGAGCGATCCCGGCAAGGCGTTTTATGCCAATAAGGGCAGCGGCGCGTTCGGCGTTCCCGACGCCATTTTCTGCACTGTCACCGTCGGGCCTCTCTCCGGCATGGCCGCCGCGTACACGTTCGGCGACGGGTCGGTGACGAATGCCGTCGAAGGAACGACCTTCAAGGTGCTGCCCGGCACGAAGAATCTGACAGTCGTCTTCACGGCGGCGTACGGCTGTCGGTTTGCGGATGACTCGACCGTGAAGACCGTGACACGGGACGAGGCAACGGGTGACCTCGACCTGACGGCTGAAACGCCTGTCGCGCACAAGGTTCCGCCGATGGCGACCATCACCAAGATCGCCAACCGTTATCCGTGGAATAATAAGATCGACGTCGAATACGCCTTGCGGGATATCGAATCGGCGTTTGATCCAATTGACACGCTCATCACAAAATTCGTGTCGGAGGACGTCGAGGTGACGATAACCAATGAGTTGTCCGATGCGGAGCTGGCGGCGAGGACGGCTCGGCGCACATTCGACTGCCGCGAACTGTTCGGTGAAGGCAAGCGGGACGCGGAGGCCCAGTCGTCATCAAAGCTGGCGTTGTCGCTCGACTATGACTACGCCGTGATCGACATCTCGGGTGGAGCGAACGCGAATTCCTATCCCGTCACCTACCATAAGTCAACGCCGATGGAGGGCTGGGACTGGAATACAGATGAGTACAAGACCGACAAGATTGTTCTTTATTATGTCAAGGCGGGTACGTACAAGGGCAACCAATACAAATACAAAGACCAAACCACGACGGGGTTCTGGATCGGCGTGTTCCCGGTTACGGAAGCGCAGTATGCGAGAGTGATGGGGGTAGGCGATAGCACGACGAAGCCCAAGGCGAGCGTTTCATACACGACCTTGCGCGGGACGGACAACCCCAACGCGACGGTGGCGGGCGATTCCTTTCTCAAGCGGCTTTGCGACAGGACGGGGCTGGACGGCTTTGACCTTCCGACCGAATCGCAGTGGGAGATCGCCTGCCGTGCTGGAACGGTAACGTCCTATTACTGGGGCAACCAACGCGCGGATGATTTCGTGTGGCATATCGGAAACTCCAACGATGATCCGCATGAGGTCGGAGGAAAAGGGCCGAATGAATGGTGGCTTTACGACATGGCGGGCAATGTCTGGGAGTGGTGCCGAGATGGCTATCATTCGTCGCTGACGGTTGGTTCGTCTGCCGATGTATGCTTGGACCCGGATGCCGGCGGCATTCTCGACATCCGTGTTCAGCGCGGTGGTTCGTTCAGCAACGCCTGGAGCAACTGCGGGTCGTCGTTCCGCAGCAGCGACTTCGCGGGCACCGTCAGCTGCGATGTTGGCTTCCGCCTCTCCAGGATGAGTTCGAAGGGGGAATCCGCGATTACACAAAGCGAAGATGATGGCGGTTGGACAAGGGGGACTAATTTCTCGTTTGACGCGCGAGAGGAAAAGACGATTGCCGGAACGGAAACGGAAACGATCAGCTATTCCGGCGACGACTGGGGCGCGGGCGGTTCGGGTGTCACGGTCTGGTGTGCGCTGGACGGCGGCGAGAGGAACGAACTGAAGACGGCGACGGACAGCGGCACCGTTTCGTGGACGCCGACGCTGAACGGGCGGTATCTGCTTGTCCATGCCGTGGACGGCGGCGACACCAACGAGGCGGTCTTGGTCGTGAACGGGCTTCCCGGCAGCGAGGCCAATCCGTGGAAGGTCGGCGAAGGGGTGACGGCGTATGTCAAGGATCACGTTCTCTATCTGAAGGGCGAGGGCGAGGTGACGGAGTTCGGCGGCGACGGTGCGCCGTGGGCGGAGTATGACGAGTTGCTGGAGGGTGCATATCTGCCGCGCAAGGTCAAGGTTCCCGCGTCGGTCGCGGCAACGCTGCCGATTTCGGTCGAGGGCGGGGGACCTTCCGGCGCGATCAGCGGGGCGGAGTTCGACAAGGTCGCGATCATGGACGGCAAGGCGTATCTTGATGTGAGCGTCTATACGAGCGACACCCTTACGAACCAGAACTGGTCGGTCGCGACGAACGGCGTCATCGAGGTGCCAGCCGAAGGCAAGCAGGGCTTCTTCTATCTCATGTCGAAGCCGGGTGTGCCGACGGATCGCGGTGGGGCTATCGTGCCCGACGGGGAGGGGGCTGCCGAGAATCGTGCTGGACGAGTGGGTTCGGGCGACGAGTGCCAGCCCGCTGACGTTGACGGCACAGAAGACGGGGGCTGC
Organism: Kiritimatiellia bacterium; assembly: GCA_045627605.1. Taxonomy (GTDB): domain Bacteria; phylum Verrucomicrobiota; class Kiritimatiellia; order RFP12; family JAAYLN01; genus RGIG5952. Next base: position 14,127 of record JAZQOA010000046.1, read on the forward strand.
GGGATTCTGCAAGATCATGGCGAGGGAGTAGAAGGGCCGCGAAAAGATGCAGATTGACAACACCAACCTCCTTGAAGCATTGAAGCATCCGGGTAGACCTGATGCGGTGCGGTCGGAGGTGTCGAAGGAACTTAAAGATAAGGAGCAGACGAAATGAAGAAGCTGATGAAGATGGTGCTTAGTGCCTGGTGCCTGGTGCT
>JAZQOA010000047.1:0-12928 GCA_045627605.1 Kiritimatiellia bacterium
GTCCCCGTGCACGAACTGCTTGGCGGCGCCGTCCGCGACCGGCAGGGCCGCGCCGGTCTCGGCGTCCGTCGCCGAAACAACGCGGCCGGACCGCAGGGCCAGCGGCAAGGTGATTGCGTCCCGCCTGTAGCTGCCGATGACAAGCAGGAGCCGCGTCCCGCGGCGGTAGACCGAGACCATCACGTCCGCGTCGGCTTGCGCGACGGGATTTTCCTCGTCGTAATACGCCCAGTACCTGCAGTCCGGGGCCCCGATGCCAAAGGCCTGCCGGATGGCGAGCGCCTTCGTTACGAGAGCCGTGTCGCAGGCCTGTGAAAGCGTTGGCTGGACTTCGTGCGGGAGCAGCGTCGCAAGCATCGTCCGCGTCAGGCGCGTGCGGTCCGCCTTGTCGTGGAACGGCCCCTCGATCGACGTCGCGAAGAAGCCGCCCTGGTAGCCCTGGTTCACGGTCCTGATGTAGTCCCGCGGCCAGCGGTCCTGCCAGTCGGCCTGTCCTCCGCGTGTGCCGTACTTGTCCTCCATGCCCATCGTGTTTGTCGCGAACGACAGGATTGGCAGGATGTTCGCGTTCGTATGGTGGACTGTCAGCCACGGATCCCTGACGCCCGCCTCGAGCATGGCGACGACCTGCCGCCGCGCGAATTCGCGCAGCGCCCAGATCCCGTAGCTCGGATGCAGGCGGCCCTGCTCGTCGAACCACGCGTATCCCGTCACCCAGTTCAGGCTCGCCCGCGGGAAGGCGTTGTCGTTGTAGACGCCGCTCATTCCGTTTTCGCACATTTTCACCAGGTAGTAGATGGCGTAGTCCTGGTGCGAGCCGACGACAAACGCGCGCGATCCCCATTCGTCGGCCATGACGGGCATCTCGTAAAGCGTCTCGCTGGGGTCGTAGTCGCACGTGTAGTAGTAGAGGACGGGGTTTGCCTTGCCCGCGAGGATGCACGGGCGGCGGAGCGCCGCGCCGGCGTGGTTCCGCAGCTCGCGCTCGGCTGTCGCGTCGTCCGCGATCGCCGCAAGCCACGGCACGAGGTGCGGTGCGTTTGCGCGGGCTTCGAGACAGCGCGCCACCCAGCTTTCAAGCGCGGCCTCGTCGGGTCGGCCTTCCCGGGCGGACGCGGCCATCTGGCGGATGAACGACCAGTCCTCGAACGCGGGGTAGCGCGCCATGCCGTTGATGTAGCAGCCCCAGGTCGGCGAGGAGGGTTGGCAAAGCGCGTTGCGCGCGCCGGGGACGTCGTAGACGTCGACCCATCCGCGCCACCCCTCCGGCATCGGCTTGACAGGCGACGCCTGGAGGCCGAGCTCGATGTGCCGCGCCGCGTGCCTTCCCGCTTCGGCGACGAGGTTGAGCCGCAGGACGACGACGCCGTCCGCCTCGCGGTGAATCTCCACCGCGTCCCGGTCCGGCCCGTGCACCCAGCCCCGGTCTGTGTCCGCCACGTAGCAGAGCCCGCGCGTGTCCGTGCCGATCCAGCAGTAGGGCATGAAGTTGTCGAGCGTCATGCCGTTGCCTTTCATCGAGCGGCTTGAGAAGAGGCGTCCGGGGCCGTCCGGCAGAAAACCCGCGGGGTTGCTTCTGATCGCGTCGCCGCAGACGTGGAAGAGCGACGCGTATTGCGGCGCGAGGGCGATGTCAAGGGTTACGGGACCCGCCGTCTCCGGAAGCGCGAGGTCGAAAACGACGAGGCCGTCTTGCTCGACGCGTCCCGACGCCAGGCCGCCGTGGAAACGCGCCACGGTGTCTGTCCGCGACGTCCAGGAGAAATCCGCCCCGGACGGAACCGCCACGCCGCGCAGTTCGACGGGACGGGCGAGGAGCTGGCGCCCGTCCGCCCAGATCTCGCGCGGGAGGCCCGAGTCGCCGAACACGTAGCTCCGTCCGACGACGTCCGCCGCCGCGCCGTTTGTCGCGACGGGCGTGAAGCCGGGCAGCAGAATGTCGGCGCGTCCGGCGGGCGTGTTGAACCAGGGGTAGTTTGTGTAGGCGAAGTCCTTGACGAGCGAAGGCTCCGATGCGCCGGCGGGCGTCAGCGTCGCGCGGTAGCGGCCGTCCGCGAACGGCGCGTTCGCGGCGGCAAGCGTCACGATCTGCCGCGGCGAGGTCAGGGCGCCGCGGTAGACGGTCGCGTCGTCGGCGTCCGTCACCGTCAGCGTCGCGCCTTCTGGCTCCGCGCCTTCGTAGACCAGGGCGCGGATGCTCGGGTACCAGGCGAGGGGACTTCCCCGTGCGCCACACGCGAAGAGCGCCGCGCAGCAGGCGGCAAGGGCAAGGCGGTGGAAAGGCGTTGAAATCGGCCTCAAGATGCCGGCTCCTTTCGCAAGGCGAATGGCATGTCGAAACCCGTGCGGCATCGCCGCTGCCGCGTCAATGGACCTTGGCGGAACCCGGCTCTTCACTTCAGCTTCGAAAGCGTGAACCTTTCAAGCGCGTCGACGCCGCAGTGGGAGCTCCGTGGATAAAACGGCAGACGCCCGGTTTCGCGCAGGATCTTGCCGTATTTGGCGTTGAATGTGCCGCGGGCGGTGATGAACTGCCCCCAGAATCCAAAGTGCCAGGCGACATTTTCGGATGGCGCCGACATGTTGTCGAACCATTCCTGCGGGAAATATTCCAGCCATTTCGGATATGAATTGAGCCAGGAGCCGCAGTGGAGTGTCTTCACGCCCCACTGTGTTTTGACGGCCTTGCAAAGAAGGAGAAGGCAAGTGCGAAGGTAGTCGGGGTTTTCGAAGATCGAATGGGGCCGAATCGCGTTTGCGATGTGAAAGCCGATGTCTTCCGCGTTGTCGCCGAAAGGCTGGGGATCGTGCTTCAGGCTGCCGCATTTGTATTTGGCCAGGACGGAATTGTCGAGAAAGTCCCTTTCGCAGCGGAGGTCGATTGACGGTTTGAAAACCTCGAAGGCCTCGGCTTCGAAGGCGGCCCTGTCGGTGAGGTTCCGGGTGTAGCAGGCGAAAGCCTTGTCCTCCATGGTCTTCCAGGCCGGGAGGTCGAAGAAGACGGCGTCAGGCGTGTGCGGACCGGGGTTCGCTTCTGTTTTGCGGTAGATGTCCACTCTGTTGCGGATGACGCCGCGGAATGTTTCACCGGGGTGCTGTTCAAGCCAGAGATGGACGAAAAAGAGTTTGAGTTTCACGATTTCATAAAGAAATTCGCGGTGCTCATCGAGGGTTTTGGGTAAAGGCATGGTGTTCATTTTGAAAGCGGGGGGTTTGGAAAAGTCGCTCTCATTTTCGCAAATCTTGTCTTTTCCCGCAAGAAATTTCATGAAATCGGAGTCAAACCGGAGCCTTCCGCACGGCGGGGGTTTATGGCCGCCCGCCGTGCGTCCCGATTGAAAAAACGCTTGCGAAAACGAGGTGGAAAGAGTATCATAATAGGCATTCTCCAAAGGAGTACAACACTTATGAACACACTCAACAAGTACGTTGAAGAGACCATCGCGTATGTGCGCGAGAAACATGCGGACGAGCCTGAGTTCGTCCAGACTGTTGAAGAGGTGCTGAGCTCGCTCAGCCCAGTCATCGACAAGCATCCCGAATATGAAAAGGCCGACCTCCTCAAGCGCATGGTCGAGCCGGAGCGCATGTTCACGTTCCGCGTCGTCTGGACGGACGACGCCGGCAAGACCCACACCAACATCGGCTACCGCTGCCAGTTCAACGGCGCGATCGGCCCCTACAAGGGCGGCCTCCGCTTCCAGAAGAACGTCTATCCCGGCATCATCAAGTTCCTCGGCTTCGAGCAGACCTTCAAGAACTCCCTGACCGGCCTCCCGATTGGCGGCGGCAAGGGCGGTTCCGACTTCGACCCCGCCGGCAAGAGCGACGCCGAAGTCATGCGCTTCTGCCAGGCCTTCATGACGGCGCTCTACCGCTACATCGGCCCGGATATCGACGTCCCGGCCGGCGACATGGGCGTGGGCGGCCGCGAGATCGGCTACCTCTTCGGCCAGTACCGCCGCCTCAAGGGCGTGTGGGAGAACGGCGTCCTCACCGGCAAGGGCCTGAGCTACGGCGGCTCCCTGATCCGTCCCGAAGCCACCGGCTACGGCGCCGTGTACTACCTCCAGGAGGTTCTCAAGCACGAGAACGACACCATCGAGGGCAAGCGCATCGCGATCTCCGGCTACGGCAACGTCGGCTGGGGCATCATGAAGAAGGCCATGCAGCTCGGCGCCAAGGTCACCTACTTCGCCGGTCCCGACGGCTACATCCACGATCCCGACGGCGTCGCCACCGGGGAGAAGCTCAACTTCATCCTCCAGATGCGCGCCAAGGACCCGATGCACTGCAAGCCCTACGCCGAGAAGTTCGGCTGCGAGTTTGTCGAGGGGCAGAAGTGCTGGGGCGTCAAGGACGTCGACATCTACATGCCGGCCGCGACGCAGAACGACGTCAAGATGGAGTCGGCCGAGAAGATTGCCGCCTCGGGCGTCAAGTACTACATCGAGGTCGCCAACATGCCGACCACGAACGACGCGCTCAACTACCTCCGCCAGCAGAAGCACATGATCGTCGCCCCGTCGAAGGCCGTCAACGCCGGTGGCGTCGGCGTCTCCGCGCTTGAAATGGCGCAGAACTCCGAGCGTCTTGTCTGGACCGCCGACGAAGTCGACGCCCAGCTCAAGAAGATGATGAAGACCATCCACGACGAGTCCGCCAAGGCCGCCGAGGAGAATGGCCTGGGCTACGACCTCGTGGCGGGCGGCAACATCGCCGGCTTCAAGAAGGTCGCGACCGCGATGATGGAGCAGGGGCTCTTCTAATCCAGGGCTTCCAAAAACGGGGTTTCGACATCCCGTTCCAAGACACCCCCGGGCCAATCCGGGGGTGTCTGTTTTTTCTTGCCCGGGCGAAGGACAAGATGAGAACACGGTGCGGAATTCTTTTCGCGTCCTTCTGGGAAACGCCGCGCCGCAAGTGCCGGTAGGCCTCGGTACCGCCTGGCAAAACATCGATGCTTACCGCCGCTTATCCCCGCACGATTCCGCGAAGCGCTGTCATGATGCGCGATGAGCCATCGCGCAATTGCTGTCATGATGCGCGATGAGCCATCGCGCAATTGCTGTCATGATGCGCGATGAGCCATCGCGCAATCGCTGTCATGATGCGCGATGAGCCATCGCGCAATTCCGTGCAACGCCGCGTCGCAACATCTCGCCCGTGCCGGCGTGCCAGGGTCACGCTCCAGTCTCTTGATCTTGCCAAACTTGCGGGAAAACATCCGAATGCGTAAAATAGATATATGGAAAATCCAGAAGAAAAGACCGGCGCAGACCGGCTGGCGGCCTGGCTCCAGGCCGCGCTTTGCAAGGCTTTCGGCGCCGACGCCGAGGGCGTCGCAATCAAGATCTCACCCGCGACGGATCCCGCGTTCGGCGACTTCCAGTGCAATGACGCGATGGGGCTCGCCAAGAAGCTCCGCAAGCCTCCGCGCGTGATCGCGCAGGCAATCGTCGACAATCTTGACGGGGCGGACGCCCCCGCCTCCGCTTCGATTGCCGGCCCGGGGTTCATCAACCTCGCCGTCAAGCCCGAATGGCTCGCCGCCGAACTGGCTTCGGCCGGGGCGCTTCCCGACATTGGCAAGGGGCGCAAGCTCGTCGTCGACTACTCCAGCCCCAACGTGGCCAAGCCGATGCACATCGGCCACATCCGCTCGACCGTGATCGGCAACGCCCTCCACCGCATTTTCAAGGCGCTCGGCTACGACGTCGTGGCGGACAACCACATCGGCGACTGGGGCACGCAGTTCGGCATCATCATCAAGGGCTACCGCGAGTTCCTCGACAAGGAGGCGCTCGCCCGCGACCCCATCGAGGAGCCCCAGCGCATTTACGTCGCGAGCTACGCCCGGACCAAGGCGGCCGAGGACGCCCCCGAGGCGGAGAAAAACGCCGCGGCCGAGTGGCTTGACGCCTGCCGCATGGAGACCGTGAAGCTCCAGCAGGGCGATCCCGCAAACCGGGCGCTCTGGCAGGAGTTCATCCGGCTCTCGATGGGCGAGTTCGACAAGGTCTACGACAGGCTCGACGTGCATTTCGACACCGTCCGCGGCGAGAGCTACTACCAGGACCAGCTTGCGGGCGTCGTCGAGTCGCTTGAGAAGGCCGGGCTCGCCAAGGACAGCGACGGCGCCAAGATCGTCGACCTCACGGACGACGGTCTCGACGTCGCGATCGTCCGCAAGCGCGACGGCGGCTTCAACTACACGACGACCGACATCGCGACTGTTGCGACGCGCATGCGCGACTACTCGCCCGAGCAGATGATCTACATCACGGACGAGCGCCAGCAGCTGCACTTCAAGCAGTTTTTCTTCATCTGCCGCAAGCTCGGCATCGTCCCCGGGTCGTGCAAGCTCTCGCACGTGTGGTTCGGGCTCATGCGCCTCCCCGAGGGCGTGATTTCGACCCGCCAGGGCAACCTCATCAAGCTCGAGACATTGCTCGACGAGGCGGAGAAGCGCGCCCGCGCCATTATCGACGCCTCAGGCAAGGAGATGCCCGAGGAGCAGAAGGCGAAGCTCGCGGCGCAGATTGGCATCGGCGCCATCAAGTACGCCGACCTCAGCCACGACCCGCAGACGATGATCGTCTTCACCTGGGACAAGGCCCTTGCGCTCGACGGCAATTCCGGGCCCTACCTCCAGTACGCCCACGCCCGCATCTGCAGCCTGCTCGACAAGTACAGGGCGGCGGTGCCGGGCGCCGACCTGGGGAACGCCCGCCTTGTCTTCGGCGACCCCGTCGAGAAGCAGCTCGCCTTGCAGATCCTCAAGTTCCCGGCGGCGGTTGTCCGCGCGGCCGAAAACTGCAAGCCGAACGTCCTGGCCGACTATCTCTACGCGCTTTCCCAGCAGTACAGCAGCTTCTACCAGCGCTTCCAGATCCTCAAGGCCGAGCCGGAAGTCCGCGACAGCCGCGCCCGTCTCTGCGCACTTACCGCGCGGACGCTGAAGGCGGGCCTTTCGCTTCTCGGCATCGAGGCCCCCGAACGCATCTAAACGGCATTCCGCCGTGGTTCCGCAAGCCCCGGCCGCATTGCCAAACACTTCGCGATTTTGTAACATTGATTCACTCCAGTTCCGCAGGAAAGGAAGGTTAACCCATGCTTGACATCAAGAGAATCCGCGAGAACCCCGACGAAATCCGCGCCGGGCTCAAGCGCCGTTTCTTCGACCCCGCGCCCGTTGACGGCGTGTTGGCGTGCGACGCCGAACGCCGCGCCGCGCTGAAGGAGGTCGAGGAACTCAAGAACCGCCGCAATACGCTTTCAAAGGAAATCGGCGCCAAGCGCAAGGCCGGCGAGGACACCTCCGCCGTCCAGGCCGAAGTCCGCGAGATGGGCGAGAAAATCGCCGCGCTCGACAAGAAGGCGACCGAGCTCGAGGAGAAGCAGCGCGCCATCCTCCTCTCGATTCCGAACATGCCCTGCGACACGATCCCGACAGGTCCCGATTCCAGCGCCAACCGCGTCGTGCGTTTCGTCGGCGAGGAGCCGAAGTTCGACTTCGAGCCGCTCGACCACATTGCGCTCGGCGAGAAACTTGGCATCTTCGACTTCCCGCGCGGCGTGAAGCTCACGGGCACCGGTTTCCCGGTCATCCTGGGGCAGGGCGCGAAGCTCCAGCGCGCCCTCATCCAGTACATGCTCGACGTCCATTGCCAGACGCAGGGCTACACCGAGATGCTGCCGCCCTTCGTCGTCAACTCCGACTCCATGACCGGCACCGGGCAGCTTCCGAAGTTCGCCGAGGATCTCTACCACTGCCAGATCGACGACTTCTGGCTGATTCCGACCGCCGAAGTCCCGGTGACGAACTACTACCGCGACGACGTCCTCGACGCCAAGGCGCTGCCCGTCAAGCTCACGGCCTACACGCCGTGCTTCCGCCGCGAGGCGGGCTCGGCCGGCAAGATGACGCGCGGCATGCTCCGCGTCCACCAGTTCGACAAGGTCGAGATGGTCAATTTCGTCCACCCCGACACGTCCTACGACCAGCTTGAGATTCTCGTGGGCGAGGCCGAGGCCATCCTCAAGGGGCTCGGGCTCCACTACCGCATTCTCGAGCTCTGCTCGGGCGACATGGGCTTCTCCGCCGCCAAGTGCTACGACCTGGAGCTCTGGGCCCCCGGCACGAAGAGCTGGCTCGAGGTCTCCTCCTGCTCGAACTTCGTCGACTACCAGGCCCGCCGCGCCAACATCCGCTTCCGCGGCGAGGACGGCAAGCTGCACTTTGTCCACACCCTCAATGGCTCGGGCGTCGCGTTGCCGCGTCTCCTCATCGCCATTCTCGAACAGTGCCAGCAGGCCGACGGCACGGTGCTCCTTCCGAAGGCGATCGTCCCGTACATGGGCGGCGTCGAGAAACTCGTCCTCAAGGCGTAGCTTGCCTTGTCCGGCGTCCCGCGCCTTTGCGCGGGGCGCCCTGGCTGGACTATGGCTGGATCGGCCCTGCGGCTTTCACTCGAATACATCGGCGCCAGGTTCGCCATGGCGCTGATTCGCCATTTGCCGCCGCGCGCCGTCTGCGCCGCGGCGTGCCTCGCGGGCGACCTGGCCTATCTCTTCGCCCGCCGGCGCCGCCGCACGGCCCTTGAGAACATCGAAAAGGCGGGTGTGGCGGCTTCCCCCCGGGAGGTGCGCCGCATTGCCCGCGAATCGTTCAGGAGCATTGCCCTGGCGGTGGCCGAGTCGGTGATCGTGCCGCGCATCTACGAGGAGGGCGGCGGCCGCCAGTCGATGGTCGACGTGGTGATGCCCGAGGCGACGCGCAAGATCCTCGAAGACCCCGCGCAGGGCGTGATCATCGTCAGCGGCCATCTTGGCAACTGGGAGCTTGGCGCGAAGTTCACCTCGAAGTTCAAGCCGGTTACCGGCGTCGCGCGCCGGATGAACAACGCGCGCGTCCAGGAATTGATGGATGCCGTCAAGCTGCGCGACGGCTTCGAAACGATCGACAAGCACGATCCAAGCCCGATGAAGGTCGTGCGCGCCTTGCGCAACCACCGGGCGCTGGCCTTGCTCACGGATCAGCACGCCCACGGCGAAAGCACGTGCGTGATCGACTTCTTCGGAAGGCCTGCGAAGACCTACGCGACGCCGGCCGTCCTCCACCACCTCACCCATGCGCCTCTGGTCATGTGCTTCGTGACGCGCGTCGGCCGCCTCAGGTTCAAGGCGGAATACACCGCGCCTTTTGACTGCCCGATCCGCAAGGAGACCCTCGACGCCGATGTGGCCGCCGTCACCCAGGCGCTGGCTTCGCGGCTCGAGGATGAAATCCGCAAGTGCCCGGGGCAATACCTCTGGGCCCATCGGCGATGGAGGATGGACAAATGACGAGATTCGCCCGCTGTTTTAGGATTGCCGCCGTTTCCCGCAAGGGGCGGGCGGGGCTGTTGGCGGCGGCCCTGGCGCTGGCTCTTGCCGCGCAGGGCGCCCTTGGGCAGGCCGTCGATGTCTGCGTCCTTTTCGCCGACCCGCCAACCTGGGGGCGCGACGCCAACGCCTTCGTCATGGAGATGCGCAAGTTCGGCTTCGCCTTCACGGACGCCGGGCGGACTTCCGCCGCTTCTTCCGCGAAGGACGCCATGACCTTCGGGGGGCTGCCGGTTTTTGAAACGCGCGTCTACTGGAAAGGCGGCGTCCTGTCGCGCGCCGAGATTTCCGTCTACAACCGCGGCGACGCGGCCTTGCCAATCCGCAAGGCCGATTTCGAGTCGCTTGTCGCCGCGACGGGCGCGCAGCTGGAGGAGAAGTTCGGCAAGGGGGTGAACGGCCCCGTCGAGAAGCCCGGCGCGAACAAGTTCGCGAAGTCCGTCAAGTGGACCGGGCAGTCGCCGATGGCCCTCATGCAGTGGGCCTACGCCGAGAACCGCGGGGGCTCCGGGGGCTTCATGGCGGAATACATCCGCGTGACGTTCGTGCCGAAAAGCGGCATGGCGGCGGCCGACAACGCCGCGCTAACCGGGAAGAGCATGCTGGTCAAGGCCAGCAACCTGATGGCGCTCAAGAAGAACGTCGCCAAAATGCCCAAGGGCGACGTCTACATTGACGGCGTGCCGATGGTGGACCAGGGGAGGAAAGGGTACTGCGCGGCGTCTTCGGCCGAGCGCATTCTCCGCTACTACGGCCTCCAGATCGACCAGCACCAGGTGGCGCAGCTTGCCGAGACGAGCGCGAAGAGCGGGACGAGCCTGGAGGGGATTTCCGAGGCCGTCGAGGCGATCGGCAAGCAGTATTCGCTCACGCGGGAGACGCTGATCAAGGCCGACAGCGGCGGCAAGGTCTTCGAAAAATCCTCGACCGGCGAGGATTTGGCGGACTACAACAAGACCGCCAAGCGGCTTGGCAAGCCGCAGTTGGACTGGCATGACTTCGCCATGCAGATGGGGCAGCATGCGTTTTCCATCGACGTTGGCGCAATATGGGCGGCCATGGAACCCGAGGTCCTGCTGGCGTCCAGGACCGCGAAAAAGCAGCAGGCGGCGGCTTTCCGGCGCGATGTCGCGAAATATGTCGACATGGGCGTGCCGCTGATGTGGTCGTGCCTTGTCGGCATCTTCCCCGAGGTCCCCGATGTCGGCGCCCAGGGCGCCTTCGGCCACATGCGGCTGGTCATCGGCTACAACAGGCAGACCGACGAGCTTCTTTACTCCGACTCGTGGGGCGGGGCCCATGCGCTGAAGCGCATGCCGATGGACCAGGCCTGGGCGATGACCAAGGGGCTGATGGTGCTCAAGCCGCGCAATTAGGAGCGTCAAATGGGCGTCACGGCACTTTTCGGCGGCAGTTTCGACCCCGTCCACAACGGACATCTTGCGGTCGCGCGCCAAGTCGCCGAAAGGTATGGCGTCGGCAGGCTTTGGTTCGTCCCCGCGGCCATATCCCCGCTCAAGCGCGGGCGCATGACGGCGTCCGACGAGGATCGCCTCGCCATGTTGCGCCTTGCCACGGCGGGGGACGGACGCTTCGGCGTCACGGACTGCGAACTTCGCCGCGGCGGCGTTTCCTACACGGTCGACACGCTCCGCCAGTGGCGGACGCTCCATCCCGGCGATGAAATCGTCTTCGTCGCCGGCATGGATTCCCTGCTGACGCTTTCGCGCTGGAAGAACTACGCCGAAATCACGGACCTGTGCCGATTCGTGACCTTTGTGCGCCCCGGCTACAGCCGTCTGCCGCGCCCCGCGGACCTTGGCCTGCCCGGACCTTTGGCGGAACGGCTTCTCGCGGACGTTTTCGAAGGCGAACTCAACGACGTCTCGTCGTCGGACATCCGCTCCCGCGTGGCGCAGGGGTTGCCCCTTGCCGGACTTGTCCCTCCTGTCGTCGCGGACTACATCGCCGCGCGCGGATTGTACCGGTAACTCACCGCAGTTGGGAGGTTGAAGGTTGGAGGGTGGAGGTTGGAGGTTGGAGGTTGGAGGTTGGAGGTTGGAGGTCGGAGGTTGAAGGTGGGAGTGGGGGAGTAGGCATTGGCCCCGCCCCGCAAAACATCGGCGCATACCGCCGCGCGATTCCGCGAAGCGCTGTCATGATGCGCGATGAGCCATCTCGCAATTCCGTGCAACGACGCGTTGCACGTGCCGGTAGGCCCCGCGCTCCCGCACCAATCTCACCACTTTTAACTGCGCCTCTGGTGCCTCCCCGCTTGACAGGAAGAAAATTGTCGAGTAGTATTTTCCTTGTCTATCGTCATAAAACACACAGGAGATGGCATGAACGTGAAATCAATGCTGAAGGCGGTGCTTGGTGTCGCATCGCTTGTTGGAACTGTTTGCGCCGATGTGCCCGACAGCTTTGTCGAGTATGTCGAATCGACCAACTCGACGACCTATGTCGACACGGGCATTGATCCGAGTCCGAAGCTGACGCGCATGGTGGTCACGCTCTCGCCGACGGTCGTGAACACGACCCAGTACGCAGTCTTCGGGCGCGGCAACAGCTGGGGCAACGCCAACTCGTCGTACATCCTGCTGAACGGCGCGAACTTCCGCATGGACTGGATCGGCGGCCAGACGACGGGTCCGGCCGCGACGGTCGGCGAAATCTACACCTTCGACTGCTGCAACAACGAGGCGACGGTCAACGGCACGCGCTATTCGACAACCACGGGGAAGACCGAGGCCTATGCCGGGCAGCCGATCTACATCTTCAACGAGAACAACAACGGCAGCAAGCTCACGGGCGCGCGGATGCGCCTCTACGCCTGCAACATCTGGCGCGATGGCTCGACGCTCTCGGCCCGCTACATTCCCTGCGTGAAGGACGGCGTCGGCGGCCTCTACAACACCGTCGACGGGACGATCCTCTACGACGCCTCGGGCAAGATGCCGCTCGCGGCCTCGGCGAACGCCCATGCCGACTACCGCGTCAGCGCGGGAGTGGCGCAGGTGCGCATCACCTGCACGAAGCCCTCCACAGGCGGCACTTCGGATGCGCCCGCCGAGCAGTGGGCGGAGATCGGCTCGACCCTCACGCTGACCGCAACGCCGGATTCCGGCAACAAGACCGTGTGGTGCGTGACGGACGAGGACGGCAAACTGACCATGTTCACGGGCGATACGTTCGATTATGCCGTCACGGGCGCGAAGGATTCGATCTCGCTCTCGTTCGCGCCCGCGAGTGCGGTGGCGACGGCGGCCGAACTGTATGCGGCGATCGAGGCGGCCGAAGAAGGCGATACCATCAATATGACGGCGGGCGAGTTCGTCCTCACGAAGACGCTGACGCTCGACAAGAACGTGAAGATCGTCGGCGCGGGCGCGGATCAGACAATCATCAGAGCGCCGACCAAGGCAGACTTCCTCTCGATCGGCATCAACCATGCCGACGCGGTGCTGGAAGGCATCACCTTGACGGGCATCTACTTTACGACAACGCCACCGAATGCCGTTGACGGATGTCACGTGAGCGG
>JAZQOA010000048.1:0-2951 GCA_045627605.1 Kiritimatiellia bacterium
CTCCGTGAGCGTCCCCGCGGCGATTTCCCTGCGGTAGAAGCCGATGAGCCACGCGTCGGGACGTCCCAGGGCGAAGATGTTGACGCCGTCGACGTAGCCGAGGATCTCGCGGACGAACCACAGCGTGTTCAGGCCCTCGAAGAACGTCCGCGGCGGTTCCCACGGACAGCGCGCCGCGCTCTCGGCAATCCGAAGCAATCTCCTCCGCCCTTCACCTTCACCTAGTTCCTTCACCTTCTCCTTTGCCGCCTCGGCAAAGGAGAGCTGGATCTCGTGGATCGTGTCGAGGCCGACGAGCGCGGTCTCCAGCTCCTTTCGACCGAGCGAATCCTCCTTCGGACACTTCTCCAGCGCCGCGGCGACCTCGGCGCGGATGCCGCCGAAGCCGAGCTTCAGGACCCTGCGCATCGGCGGAACGTGGTGCATGTCGTCCACGAACGGCCCGCAGCAGAGCGTCAGGTTCTGGCGGCTGCGCTCACGCAGCAGTTCGTACGCCTCCTTCGGCACGAGGTTCTGCTCGTCGTAGAACCGGCCGCAGAACTCGTTCACCAGCCGGGCGGGACGCTTCCCGCCCCAGCCGCCGTTGACGCCCGCCTCGAAGTAGAACGGACTCTCCTTGAACAGGAACGGCACGAAGTGCCGCCGCATCGCAAGGTAGCATTCGCGCCGGACGTCCAGCGCGTCGTAGCCGGGATGCGCCGCGCACCACGCCGCAAGCTCCGCCTTGATCGCCTCGTAGCTCTCCGCCTGCCGCGGATCCTTCACGACGTCGTTCCAGCCCTGCCCCAGGTCGGGATAGAACGCCCTGAGCTCCTGCCGAAACGCCGCATACTCGCCACCGTGCGCCGCAACCGCAACCAGCGGCAGGAGCAACACCCCCGCCGCAAACGCCTTCGCCTTCATCTTCATGCTCCTAATTATACCAAATCGCCCCGCTTCGCCTCCAACCCTGCTCATCCATTATGGCAGCAGTCCGAGGATGACAGAGGGTTCGAGCTCCATCTTCATCATCGCGAAGAGCGCCGAGCCCGCGTCGCTTGATTTCCCTCGCCGACAGGCCCTCGCCCTTCCCGTGCGGACGCCGCCGGAGGCCGAAGACCAGCTCGTAGCCGACGGCGGCGGCCATCGCCTCCATCGTCTTCGCGGTCATGTTCTCCCGCCCGGAGAGGATCTTAGTCACGTACGACGGCCTGACGCCGCCCAGCCGCCGCGCGAACTCGAGCCGCGTCATTCCCTTGCGCTCCATGATCTTCACGATGTTCTCGACGAACACCCGCGTCTGCCACGATGTCGCGCCTATGAGCTTGTATTCCATGCCGCACATTATTTCACTTATCCGTGAAACTGTCAAGGGGCCCGCACGGCACTTTCACTTGGCGCGGAAACCGGAAAACTGTTTGCGGTGGTTAAAACCCGGCCCCTAAATCATCTGCCGCAGATTATATCGCACGAATGTCAATGCATTGTTAATCGATCTCAAACTCATGATCCGTCGCCCGACGCACGGTCTTCGCCCGCCGGAATCAAGACAGCTGCGCGAGGAGCTTCTTGATTTCCTTCGCGTCGCGGGTCGAATAGGTCGAGACGCGGCGACCGAGGGAGTTCACCGAAGAGCCAAGGTTGTGCAGCTCGGCATTGTCGATGATGACGAAGCGGTCGTGGAAGACATCAGAATACGAGACCGTCAGGCCCTTGTACTGCTTATTGAACTTGGCAATTTCGGAAGCCGTGGGTTTGCCGCGGTCCTTGCAGATGAGCCGCACGGTCACGCCGGGCGCCTTCTCCGAAAGGATGTCGAGAAGCGTCACATCGGCATACGGGTCGATGATGAGGAGCTCCGACTTCGCCTGGGCGATGAGCCGCGAGACCATGCGGATCGAATCGTACTCGGAGTTGGCCGGAAGAATCCCGCAGGGAAGAAGCTTGCTGCGGTCAAGGGCGTCAAACACCGTGTCAAGCCGCTTGTCGGTTTCAAGTTGCTTCAACTCAATCGCACCCACGCGCTGAACAAGTCCCGCATGATCGGACACAAGCCGGCGTATGGCAACAAAAGCACGCATGATGCAGATGTTGACATCTATGGCGCGCTCGCTCCGCAAGATACTGGATAACATTGCGATCCCCTGCTCCGTAAACGCATACGCCCCATATCGGTCGCCGCCGCGGTTTGAGGTGCCAAATTGGCACCTCAAACTCTTCATGTCGCGCTCCGAAAGTTCAATCATAAAATCGCTTGGAAAACGTCGGATATTACGTTTCACCTGGCGTTTCAGTTGCTTTGTCTCAACGTTATACAGCTCGGCCAGATCGCGGTCCAGCATGACCTGAACGCCGCGGATTGTCCTGATCTGCCGCTGAATCTCCACCTCCCCATTGGGGATCTGAACCAGTTCCTTTTTCATATTCTCCTTTCTATTATGCGGTGGTTGGCCACCGCCAGAGATTGTCTCAAATCGCGGCGAAAAAATCCTAAAGACAACCTAAAGGAAACCTAAAGATTTCTTTAGGTTCGGAACGCTGCGACATATTGCAATATGTCGCAGCGAAGATCGAGGTCGAGGTGTCGTCTTACGCTGAAGTCAGCAGCCCTCTCGCTGTTAAAAGCCGCGACAGCCCCTGCAAAATGATTTGCAGAAACTGTCACGATAGGAACCGGGAAACTGTTTGCGGCGGCTAAAACCCGGCTCGGCCCCTAAATCTCTGCCAAACCGCCCCTGACGACCCTAATCGTCCCTATTGACCTTAGTCGTCGCTCAAAAATAAGTTGGACACCAAACGCCAGAATAGAAGAAGCGACAAGGAGCGAGAGTACGTCCAACAAGTGGGGAAGCGGAATCCTTTCCGCTTCTCCGCTCTCTGTCCTTCTTATTTTTGCGCGACGCCTTACTTCAGTAGCGCGGCAATATCGAACGCCCCACAAGGGGAAATCCATTGCGAATACAGCCCCTTCT
>JAZQOA010000049.1:0-12558 GCA_045627605.1 Kiritimatiellia bacterium
CCGCGGACAAGGCCGTCGCGGACAAGCCTGTTGGTGAAGGAGTCGAAGAGCCAGAATCCGTCGTCGTGCGCCCCGCGTTTCGCGATGTTCTCCGCGACGACGGCGTCGTCCGGCATGGGAATCGCGTGGGGCTCGTCCGTCCGCGACAACGCCGCGTAGCCCGTCGCCTGTTCGATTGGCGAGAAGAGGTTGGCGACCACGCCGCCGACGAAACGCCCGGCGGACTGCATCAGCCGGTTCGTCGCGCCGCCGAAATCCTTGTCCGAGCCATACGCCACGGCCACGGCGAGAAACAGGACGGACGCGAGGCGCGCCGGGCGCGAAGCGCCGCGCCACCAGCGGGAAATCTCCCCGAAAGCACCCCGCCGATACAGACGCCGCACCAGCCCGGCCACGGCCAAGGCGAACAGAAGCGCAAGCAGGATCAAGAGCGAGGTTTTCATCGGAATATAGTCACAAAACCGTAGGGCATCCATTATTGCGCATCGGGGAATTGGCGAAACGGGACACCCAAAACCGCCCCCTTTTCAAAGGCCGATCAGGGCGAGCGGATTGTCGTGGCCAATGATTTCGCACGCTTCGGGGGTGAGACCGATTTTCTCCGAAAGAATGGCCATCATCTTCGCCATGGGCGTTGTCGCACCGACAAGGCAGTTCCGCGCGGGATTCCACAGGAGCCCGCTTGGCTCAAGGCGCGCATGGGCGCCGGAGACGAAATACTCCCCGGGCGGCAATCCCGCGGGATACTGGGCGTCCGAGACGGCGACAAGCCGCGCCAAAGGCACCGCCCGCGTGTAAACCTTGAGCATGGAGAGCGTGAGGTGGTGTCCGTCGGGGATGAACATGACGGTCATGCGGTCGTCTGCAAGCGCCTCCCACATCACATTTTCACGGCGGTGGACGAGGTTGGGGAGCCCGTTGCCCAGGTGGGTGAAGGCCGTCGCCCCGGCGGCGATTGCCGGTTCGAGTTCAGCCGGGAGGTGCGCCATCTGGTGGCCAAGCGAAACGACCACGCCCGAAGCCCGGACGTCGCGGATGAACCCGCAGGCCCCGGGGAGTTCCGCGGCGACATTCACCATCCGGACCAGGCCTTCCGCGGCGTCCTGGAACTTGTTGAAGAGCGCGATGTCGGGATTGCGCACCCAGGCCAGGTCATGTGTGCCGACGGCGCCGGGTTCGCCCGAAATGAAGGGACCTTCGAGAAAAAGCCCGAGAATCGCCCTTTCGCAATCGGCGTAATGGCGGCGGGCCTCGACAATCGCCCGTATGTTCGGGATCAGCACGGCGGGATCGGCCGTGACGAGCGTCGGCATATAGCCGGCCGTTCCATCGGCCGCGAGCCGGCGCGTCACTTCCGCCACCTGGGCGGCGGTGAGGCCTGGCGAATTGAAGTCAACGCCCGCGTAGCCGTTGACCTGGAGATCGACCCATTGGGCTTTCTTCACGGTCCCCTCCCCCCGGCTCATTCCGGCTCGGCCGTGCCTTCGAGCACAAGGCCGCGCATGGACGGGAACTTTTCAAACCAAAGGGCAAGCGCATCGTGGAAATGCCGGGCGTAGCGGTAGTGCGACCCGGTGCCGGTACGGAGCTCGGCCTCGTAGATGAACTTGTCCGCCGTGGTCACATGCTCGAAATCGAACTGCGTGCCGAGGAGCGTCCAGTAAACATAGCCGGGATCGCCCTGAGAGAGGAGTTCGTAGGCGCGGCGCGAGAGGGCGCGTCCCGTCTTCGCGGCTTCTGAAACTTCCGGGAGATCCGTTCCCGCGGGAACCTGGTCTTCGGCGCAGTAGAACCCGCGCGGGACGCGGGTCGAATACTTGGCGCCGGTGCGATGGCGGTTCAGGTCGCGGATTTCGGCAAGGGCGATGGCTTCCCACGAAAAACGGACGCCCGTCCGGCGCAAGGCGTCGCCCTGCCAGGCGTAGCGGTTGGAATGGTGGCGCAGGGCGGTGGCAAGAGCCGACTCCGTCACGCCCACGGGAAGATCGACGGTGAGATGCGCGGAGTCCGCCGCGGGACCGGTGGCGGACTCCGCAAGGGCCGCGGGGAGTTCCGCCCCCGCAAGGCCAACGCGCTCAAGGAAGGCGTCTCGGATGCCGGCCTCGAACTCGGCCGTCGCGCCACTGTGCCGCAGGAGATGCGGGGCTGAAAGTTTCAATTCCGAGCGAATGGCCTCCCCCAGGGCGCGCGCCTCGGGGAGCAGGTCGGAGCATAGGTTCTGGCAGAGCCAGGCCCAGGCACGGGCCGACATCACCATCATCACGTTGGTTTTCGCCGCGGCGGGCAGCATGTAGCGCGCGCGGTCAAAGGCGTAGTTGCGCTTCATGCGCGCCACCTGCTTCAAGGCCTTCGGCGAGTCATCGGTCATAAGCGCGGAGGGAATGCGCAAAAGCGATGGATTGGCGTTGCCGAGCGCATCCCAGGCCGATTCCAGCCGCGCATACTGGGCAAAGGCAACGAACATTCCCTTCGACCATTCGCCCCGAAGCGCCTCGGGGATGCCGAGCTCCTCGGGCGAAAGAAGCGACTCCGGCGCAATGCGGATGTAGCGGGTCGAACTCTCCTGTCCGCCAGCCTGGGCGGAAAGCGACCAGATGTGGTAGGCGAGCCAGATTGAAATGCCGTCCATGAAAATCGCGACGGGCACCATGTCGGCAATCGACTGGTGACCATAGTCGAGCATGCGGAAAATCGAATCGACCGAGGCGTCGAGCCTGTTCGGGTCGATTTTCGCGACGATGGCGTCAAGACCCTCGTTGTTGCGGGAGTAGCGGGCGCCCGTGGCGGCAAGCAACTCCGGGGTGAGCGCGGCGCGGCCCGCTTCGCGGGCGGCGTCCGTCTGGCAAAGGGATACCTGGGTGACTTTCATGGCGGGTATGGGAGATGGGGAGGTTCGGCGGTTGTGGTGCGGCTCGCTAAAGGACGCCGTTGCCGACGCGCGAGAGAATCGGGGCGAGCAAGACGATGAAGACCGCGGGGAAAATGAAGAGCATCAACGGGAAAAGCATCTTGACGGGGGCCTCGTTGGCGAGGCGTTCGGCACGGTCGAAGCGCTTCTGGCGCATCTGGTCGGACTGGATGCGGAGAATCGTGCCGATGCTCACGCCGAGTTCGTCGGCTTGGATCAGCGCGAAGGCGAAGGAACGCATATCCGGCATGTCCACGCGCGCGGCGAGGTTCTTTAGGGCCTTGCGACGCGGCGTGCCGAGCTGAATCTCGTGGTTGACGCGGATCAGCTCCTCCGTGAGGGCGTCCATCTTGCGGCCGTCAATCGAGCGCTGGAGGGCGTTCATGAAGTCGACGCCGGCCTCGACGGAAAGCGTGAGCAGGTCGATCATGAAAGGCATGGCGCGCTGAATCGACTTCTGGCGCTTCTTGATCGTCTGCGAGAGCCACATCGTCGGTTGCAGGGCGAAAAGCAGCACGCCGATGATCTCCAGCATCCAGAATTCCCTGCGGATCGTCTCGTCAGTCATCCCCAGCACGGCGAGGACAACCGCCCAGAAGACTCCCATGACAAAGGGGTTCAGGATCCTGATGGCCAGGAACTCCCATCCCGAAACCAGGCCTTCGAAGCCGGCGGTCACGATCTTGCGGTCCGCCGTGTCGCAGGCCCTGGCGAAGCCCGGCGAGGTGACGAGCGGCCTGAGGTTGCCGGCGAAGGGAAGGAGCAACTTGAAGACAAACGGGAGGGAGCGCGCCTGGCGACGACCGTCGGCAAGGGTCACGTAGGTGATTTCCCGCGTGAGATTGAGGCAGTACCACGCGATACCGGCGGCGCAAAGCGCCCAGGCCAGCAACGCGATGTTCTTGAGGATAAAAGTCATTGGCGCCGCCTCCTATACATCGACCTTGACGATTTTGCGGATGACAATCGCGCCAAGCGTGACGAGCACGATAACGGCGGCGATTCCCGCCATGCCCTGGGCCGAATGGAGATACGGGAGCATGATCTCGGGTCGCAGGACAGCCATGCCAACGCCGACGACAAGCGGCATGGCGCCGACGACGATGCCCTGCATGCGCCCCTGCGCCGTCAGCGTCATTACGCGGCGTTCGATGCGCATCCGCTCGCGAATCGTCAGGGAAATCTTGTCGAAAATCTCCGTCAGGTTGCCGCCCGTGCGGCGGGCGATCTCCATGGCGGCGCAAACGAGGTTGAGGTCTTCGCTCGCCACGCGCTTGTCCAATGCCGAAAGCGCCTCCGAAAAGCTCACGCCCACGCGCTGCTGCTGGAGGAAAACCTCGAACTCCTGGGCGATCGGGTTCTCGGCGTTTTGGACGACGGACTCAAATGCCTGCGTAATGCTGAAACCCGCCTTGAGCGCGTTCGACATCTGCCCCAGTGCCTCGACGAGCTGCTCGTTGAACTTGCGCTTGCGGCGCTCCTTCATGAAGGCGAGGAACTGCCGCGGGAGCTGAAAGGCCCCGAAGCCCGCGGCAAGGCCCAGCGCCACGCCGACGACCACCATCAGCGGCTTGCGGGGGTCGAAGAGCAGGCACGAGAAGAGAATGAAGGCGATAATCGCGCACGCCCACCCCGCCTCGGCGATACGCCGCGCGGGGATGAAGAGGAAGAGATCCTCGAACTGCCGCGACGTGGCGTCGCTGTATTCGCCGGTGTAGGTGGCGGCCCCTTCGGAGAAAGCCTTGAGCAGCACCCAGGCGAGAAGGCCAAAGGCCATGGCCACGGCGGCAACGGCCCCCCAGAAAATCGCGGCTTCGGGCGTCATACTCCGGCGGCCTCCCTGGCGCGTTCAGGCTGGAAGATCGCGGGATCGAGCTCAAGGCCGCGCAACTTGATCTGCTCGAAGAAGGACGGCACGGACCCCGTCGGCGCAAGATACCCCTGGATCTTGCCGTCGCTGGAAACGCCCGTCTGCTTAAATTCGAAGATGTCCTGCATGATCGTCTGGGTGCCTTCGAGCCCCATGACTTCCGTGACATGCGTGATGCGCCTCGTGCCGTCGCTGAAGCGCGACTCGTGCACGATCAGGTCCACGGCCGAGGAAATCTGCTCGCGGATGGCGCGCGACGGCAATTCCATGCCCGACATCAGCACCATGGTCTCGAGACGCGAGACGACGTCGCGCGGCGAGTTGGCGTGAACGGTCGTAAGCGAACCGTCGTGGCCGGTGTTCATCGCCTGCAGCATGTCGAGTGCCTCGCCGCCGCGGCATTCGCCGACGATGATGCGGTCCGGGCGCATGCGCAGCGCGTTGCGGACGAGGTCGCGGATCGTGATCGCGCCCTTCCCCTCGATGTTGGGCGGACGCGACTCAAGGCGCACGAGGTGCGGTTGCTCAAGGCGCAATTCCGCCGCGTCCTCGATGGTCACGATGCGTTCCGCCACGGGGATGAAGGAACTCAAAAGGTTGAGCAGCGTCGTCTTGCCCGAACCCGTGCCGCCCGCCACGATGATGTTTTTGCGCATCTTGACGCAGACGTCGAGGAAGTGCGCCATCTCCCGGGTCCAGGTGCCGAAGCGGACGAAATCCTCGACCGTGAGCGGCACCTTCGAGAACTTGCGGATCGTGACGCACGGCCCGACGAGCGACAGCGGGGGGATGATCGCGTTGACGCGCGAGCCATCGGGAAGGCGGGCGTCGACATACGGCTGGCTCTCGTCGATGCGGCGGCCGATCGGGCTGACGATGCGCTCGATGACCGCCAGGACCGAGGCGTCGTCCATGAAGGTCTGGTCCGTGAGCTCAAGCTTGCCCCTGCGCTCGACAAAGACCTTCTGCGGGCCGTTGATCATGATTTCGCTGATCGTGTTGTCCTCGAGGAATTCCTCGAGCGGGCCGAGGCGAAGGGCCTCGTTGTAGATTTCATCGGCCAGTCGGGCCGGATCGACGCCGGCGGGCAACTTGGCGCGGACCTCCTCGATAATCGAGGCGAGCATCTCGCGGGCGCGGCGATTGAGCTCGTCGCTGGAGGTGCGCGCGGCGCTCAGGCGCTTCAAATCGAGGCGCTGGACAAGTTCGCGGTGGATCTGGTTTTTGATTTCGCGGCGCACCTGGCGCAAGCCGTCGTCGATGGATTCGGCCGGTTTTTCCGGTTCAGGCGCGGCGGCGGCTTCAAGCGGCCGGGCAGGCGGTTTCGCCTCCGGCGCCGAAGCGGCGCCCGCTTCCGGGGCGACGGCAACCTCCCACTCAAAGCGAAGCGCATAGTCCCCGAGGGACACGACATCGCCGGGGGAAAGCGCCACGGCGAAATCCGCCTCGATTTCCGCGCCGCGGACAACCGTGCCGTTGCTTGATCCGAGATCCTCGACCGAGACGCAACCGTCCGCGACATGGAGCATCGCGTGGCGGTCGCTGATGGCGGGGTCGCGGAGGCGGATTTGCGCCCCGTCGCCACGCCCGATCAGGAAGTCTCCGGCCGGGATCTTGCACGACACCGGCGCTTCGCCGGGCTTGAGGATCGTCAGAGTTACGGGATCCATGACCTGCGCCTCCCTGCTACTCGCGCTTCTTCAAAAGCGTGCGCTGGCGATAGAGGTTGAGTTCCTCGATTTCGGATTCGATCTTCTCGAAGTTCACGCGCGGGAGGGTTGCCTCGTAATTGACGTCGGAGGGATTGCGCAGCGCCAGCGAAAGGCGCCCCTTGATTTGCTCGGCGAAAACCAACATCTCCGCCTCGCGGGGCGTGACCTCGAGAGTGACCGCGTTGTAGGATCCCCCGCGCGCCATCTGGGCCGTTTTGGCCGTCTCGGTGCCCGTGGCCAAAACGGTGACGTCCTGGACGACGGTCAAGGTGACAAGCTCAAGTTCGTCCGGACGGTCCTTCGACGGGAAGGAGAAGGTGCCGAGGACGTCGACGTGGTCGTTGGGACGCACCATGCCGCTCACCGCCGCCGCCCCCGAGACATTGATGGAAAGCGCACGGCAACCGGGCTTGATGTCTTCGGAAAGCCCGCGGCGACCCGGGGCGCCGCCCTCGATGTCCGTCCAGAAAACAGGCGCCCCCGCATCGAGGCGGTGGAGCGTTTTGCGCCCGACGAGATCCTGCCAGTCCTCCTGCAGCACAGCGTCGGCCCGGAGCTGGTTCTCGAAGACCGAAACCGCGCCGACATCCTTGCGCTGGATCACGCTTCCCGCCGGGAGGTCGTTCACGACCGTGAAGACATCGACGCGGCGGTAGTGCTTGGTGATCTTGGCGAGTCTTTCCGACACCTCGCGGTCCTTGGCGACGAGATACTGGCGCGTCAGCAGCGCGGCCACGAGGCCCACCACCACCGCGATGATCAAGACGATTCTCTGCTTCATGTTCCCCTATCCTCCAATCGCGACAAAACGGGACAACCGGCACCTACCGCTTGCCCATGAACTTCCGGCAGACCACGCCGCCCTGCGAAAGCAGCGACTTCGTCTGTTCCGAAAATCGATACTCCTCGTCGTAGACGACTTCCTTGATGCCCGCGTTGATAATCATCTTCGCGCACGTCAGGCACGGGTTGAGCGTCACGTAAATCGTCGAGTCCTTGGTCGAAATGCCGTGGTAGGCCGACTGCGTAATTGCATTCTCCTCGGCGTGGGAGCAGATGCACTCGTCGAGGTTGCTTCCCGAGGGCGCGGTGCCGGCGCAACGCGCGCAGCCGCCCTCGAAGCAATTGAGCACGCCCCTCGGCGTACCGTTGTAGCCGGTCGAGATGATGCGCTTGTCCTTCACGATTACCGCCGCGACCATGCGGCGCGAGCAGTTGGAGCGCAGCTTGACGACATGCGCGATCTGCATGAAGTAGGAGTCCCAGTCGGGACGCCGGTCGATATGGTCGTGTGAAGATTCGCTCATTGCAACACCGCCTCCTGCAAACGGTTCCACTCGTCGATGTACTGGTTGAGGAACTCCATGCCGGGCTTTTCGGCCTCGTCAAGGAGCATGTTGTTGAAAATCATCTGCTCGTTTTCGTAGTCGTCGTCCGACACGAAGCCGCCGAGACGCGCCATGCGCAGCCAGACGAGGTAGGTCGTGAGCGCGTCGAAACAGTTGTACTGGACGATTTCGCGCCACTGGCCGCCAAGCCACATCGAGGCGACATCGTCGCCGCAGACATCCATCTTGCCCGGAATGCCCGAAAGCACCGCGATCTCGTTGAGCGAAGGCGCCCCGCGCCCGGCCCATCCGCCAAGGGCGTCCATGAGGTCGACGTTCCAGTCGCTCTCCTTTGAGAAGTAGTCGACCCCATCCCAGGGCTTGTCCGGACGGCGGCAGAAATCAGGGGCGACGACACCGCTCACGAGGGCGCGCTGGAAGAGGATCTTGAGATCCGAGGCCCGCGAATTGAAACCCACGAGCTGCGGCTTGAACTTGCCGACGGCGCCGAGGAAGGTTCCGATGACGGACGCCTCGGCGCAATTCTCCGGATTGGCGGTGTCGCGGGGGAGCCAGAGGAGGTTGAGCTTGACCTTGTCCTCGTCGGACTGCGCCGTGCCCGGAGGCGCCACGCGACGCATCAGCGCCGCGATGGAAACCACGCGGCAAAGGTTGGTCTTCAGGAAAGGCCTAGGATTCTCCTCGGTGGCGCCGCCACGATTCCACATTTCGGCGACGACATCGGCATCGGGCATCTCCCGAGGCAACTTGTAGAGCAGCCGCCCGGCCCTGGGATCGGGCACCCACTCGCAATCGAAAAACCAAATCTGGTCCTTAACGCACTTGAACATCGTTTCTCAACTTTCCAATCGGCGCCTGCCGCCGTTACAAGATTATTTTACGCGCAATCGCCGCGTTTTGCAAGACAGCCCCCGCACCCCGGTACGCCCCCTCATTATGCTGCATTCGCACCGGCAATGCGAAAATGAAATATGCCGCAGCGAATTGCAGCAACTTCTCCATTTCCATATGTTCTTGGATTTTTGCCGGGCAAAGGTGAACACTTCAGCAATAATAGCGAGGCATTGTCAAACCCTCCGTTGCGAGCGAATCGAACAATCAAATGCGCAAGGGAAGAAATAACTTTTTGCTGTTCGGATATCTCCTCGGGCGAATATCCTTCAATGCCGAACCACCGATAGGTGGGCAATTCACAGTATGCCGTCTTGAAACCACCTTCAACGGGTTTTTCAACGCAGACCTTGACCGAACCATCTTCACGCATGTCGGAATGGGTAATTTCGGTCTTGTCTGGGAACTCCATGAACTTATACATTATTTTAAACGCCCCCCTCCTCTCAAATAAGCAAAGGTAGTATAGCAAACTTTCCCGTTATGGTAAAATCAAGCGAAAGGCCAGCATTTTACAAAGAATGGCATCTTGGCTCAAGCGGCGAGAGAGGACTGCGAAACATGCGGGGCGAAGGACTTTAGACGCAAGGCACAGGCCATTGCGCGGGCGACTGGCACCGAGACGGGAGCGTCGATGGGGCAATATCAGCCCCCACTCGCCATCCCCTCCCTCTCCCGGCGCGAACGGTCCAGCCTGAGCTGTCCGCACGCCGCCGTGACGCCCCCACCCTTCGAGCGACGGAGCGTGACGTTTACGCCGCCGGCTTCAAGACGCCTGGAGAAATCCTCGCACGCGGCGGCGGACGGCGCCGTTCCCTCGAAATGCCCCACGGGACTCAGCGGAATGAGGTTCACGCGGCCGCGCACCGGCTTGACGAGGCCAAGCAGTTCCCGCGCGTGTTCCGCCGTGTCGTTCATTCCCGCGACAAGCGTGTACTCGAAGGTGATAATGCGGCCGGTCTTTTCCGTGTAGTCGCGGCACGCCGCCATAAGCTCCGCAATCGGCCAGCGCTTGTTGACGGGCATGATTTTCGAACGGAGCTCGTCGTTCGGGGCGTGAAGCGAGACGGAAAGCTCGACTTGCAGACCCTCGTCGGCAAGACGGCGAATGCCGGGCACGACACCGCACGTGGAGAGCGTCAGGCGGCGGGCGCCGATGGCGAGGCCTCCCTGGTCGTTGAGGATGTGGATGGCCTTGAGAACGTTGTCGTAGTTCGCGAAAGGCTCGCCCATGCCCATGAAGACCACGTGCGTGACACGGGCCTTCGAAGCCGCCGAGGCCGCCATGAACTGCCCGACGATCTCGCCCGCTTCGAGATCGCGGTCGAAGCCGCACTTGCCCGTCGCGCAAAAGGCGCAGCCAAAGCCGCACCCCGCCTGCGTGGAGATGCAGACGGTCGCATGATCCCTGGACGGGATGATGACGGACTCGATCTTCTCCCCGTCGCGGCACTCGAGGAGCAATTTGCGGACACCGTCCCCCGACTCCGCGAAGTCATTGGTGGCCCAGGCGGAAAGGTCGATTTTTTCGGCCAGCGACGTGCGCAAGGCAGCAGGCAAGTTCGACATCTCGCAAAACGAGGCGACGCGCCTCACGTAGAGCCAGTCCCAAACCTGCCTTGCGCGAAAGGCCGGCTGCCCCAAGCCGTCCAACAGCTCCCGCCATTCGGGAAGGAGCATTCCCCAGGCTAAAGGCTTGATACTTTCCATTGATTCCAACGATGCGTGGCGGATGCCTACTTGACGTGAACTCGGTAGCGTCCCTTGCCGCCGTCGCTGATGCGAAGCCCCGTCACGCCATCCCCCAGCGAAATGAAGTGGCGCTGGCCCTGCTCAAACCGCCCCCTGACAACGACGGACTGCTTTACCGCGCCCTTGCGGATGACGACGGAATTGATAATCACGGAACCTGACAGCACCTCGATCACGCACATCGAGCTGTTCCCGATGTAGCCAACCTCCTTGGCGCCGCCGCCGGCGTTGAACTCCGCGACGACCCGCATGCCGGCGATGCCGCCGAAAGTCCCATGGGGAAAGCCCGAATGCCCGCGGTCAGGTGGCGGCGTGGGTTGCGGACGCACGGGATGGCCCGGCATCGGCGGCGGATCATGGCGCGGGGACTTGGGGGGCTTGGGCGGACTGGGCCGGTGATGCCCGTCGGGTTTCGCGGGAGGCTTGGAATGTCCCGGGCGAACGACAATGCCCGGCCCCCCGGGGGGCGGGGACGGGGGCTTGGCAAATGCGGCAAGCGCAGCCAGGGCCGCGCAAACTGTAACCAATCCGATGTTTTTCATTTTGCCTCCTTGTTGCTTTGCTTCGTAGCGGAAAACGGCGCGAACGAGGGCGAACCTCTATTCGTATTTCCGGCCCTTGTGCCTGATCCAGCCGGCGGCGTGGCGGCCGGATGGATCATGGTGCGTCCAGTGGACCAGCCCGCCCCTCTCGTTGTCGATGAACTCCCCCCTGAACTCGACGATGTCGCCAATGGCAATTCCCTCGATGCGCGGGGCGATGTCGATGTTGAGCACGATCATGACCGAGTCACGGGAAGCCGTCCTGACCAGGAACTTCTGGTGGCGCAGCCCCTCGTTGTCGTCGGGAAGGAGACGGTAGACCTTGCCCGAATCCTCAACCATCGCGTGGTCAATGTATTTCGGCGCGGGAAGCGTCGCGCGCACCGTTTCGCGGGGCTCGGCCACCGTGGATTTTGCGGGCGCGGATTTGACGGGCACGGCCGATGCGGCCGGCACGTCCGTCGCAGCCCCGGCTGCCGGGACTTCGGGGGATGGCGGTTCATCGCCGTCCGTCGGCTTGAAAAGACCGAAATGGTAGCCGACGGCAAGGACGGCCAGCAACCCCAGGAGGCGCACGGCCTTCAGGACGAACCCTTCCGACTTGGACTTTTCCCGTGCCGCCATTACAGACCTTTCCCGCGGCTCGCGGCGGCAAGCGCCAGGATGCGCATCACCTCGAAAGCCTCGGCGTTCTTGACGCGGAAGGGCTTGCCCAGGCGGAGATGCTCGTGGAGATTGTCCCAGATGGAGGACGGCGAAATATCCTTGCGGACTTCGCGCGTCTCGGTCACCCAGGCAAGTTTGTCCGGCGAGCCAAAGGAATCCATGAGCCCGAGCTTCACGCGGCGAGCGGGCAACTTGGCCTTGGGGTCGAGATAGCGGAGCTCGATGGTTCGCTCATCCCAGGACACGAGCGAGCCCTTCGTGCCGGCGATCCAGTAGACGGGCTCGCCGATCGCGACGCCACCGCTGATTTCGACGTCCGCGATGCGTCCGTTTTTACCGCGGAGCTCAAGGTGGACGTGGTCCTCGGCGTCGCCCACGGCCGCGATGCGGCGGAGCTCGCTGACGACGGAGACCACGGGGGATTCGAGAAGCTGGAGGGCGTGGTCGACGATGTGCGGGCCCCAGTTGAGGAGCTGGCCTCCGCCTTCGGCAAGCACGGTCTGCCAGTCGTCGCGGCGCTGGTAGTTGTGGCGGCAGAGTTTGATTTCGTAGATGTCGCCGAGGATACCGGAGTGGACGATGTCCCAGACGTCGTTGAAGGCGGCCTCGTAGCGGCGGTTCTGGCGGATGAAGAGCTTGCCCGGGTGCTTCCTGTCCGCCGCCTGCAGCTTGAGGGAGTCCTTCTGCGACGTGGCGATGGGCTTTTCGCACATGACGTATTTGCCGGCGTTGAGCGCCTTGACGGCCCACTCGACGTGCGTCGGCGTGCGGGTTGCGACCGAGACGAGTTCGACCGATGGGTCGGCGATGAGATCCTCTGCCGCCGCGTAGACCTTGGCGCCGGCGTAGTCGTGCGCGAAGCGCTTCC
>JAZQOA010000050.1:0-15213 GCA_045627605.1 Kiritimatiellia bacterium
GCCTCGCCCGCGAAGCCGCCGAAATCCTCGGCGTACCGCTGGAAGCGCTCGAAGCCGACTTCGCCGCATTCTTCGAGGACGTCGAGAAACGCCGCCAGTGGCAGGAAAAGCTCCAGGGCCGCGCACCGGCCGACACGCCCCGGGAGCAAAAGCAGACGCCGCAAGCGCCACGCGGCCCGGCCGCCGTCCGCGACGACGGGCGGGAACCAGAACCCGGCCCGCCCGGCGACGCCGCCCCCTTCGGCGAGGAGCCGGCCGCACCCGCGGCGCCGCCGAAGCCCAAGACCTACCGCTTCGCCGAGACAGCCCTGCTCTCCCTCGCGGAACTCCTCGTCAAGACGAGCGCCACGCCCACGGACGACAACCGCGCCATCGCGGAGTTCGTGGAGCAATGGCTTCCCGAAGTCGCCCGAGGCGAAGGCGTCTTGAAAAACGTCGTCGACGCGGCGCTCGCGGACTGGCGTGACGGCTCCGACAAGCTCGCCGCCCTGGCCTCTGGCGGCTCCGACGAGGAACGGGCCCTTGTCGACTACCTCTCGCGGCGGCGGTCGCCGATTTTCGCCACCGAGATGCCAATGGCAGACGTCGTGAAGGAACTCGTGGCCCGCGCCTGGATCGACTTCATGAAGCTCTCGCGCGACAACACCGACCCTTCGACGCCGGACGGCCAGATGCGCCGGCTGCGCCTTTCGAGCGCCGTCCGCAAGTTGGAGTCCGACACCTCCTGGGAGGTGCGCTCCGGGCTTCTCTCGCAGCTTCTCTAAGAAGATGGTAAAATAATAAAATATGTTTTTCTCAAACCCCAGTTTTGAAATCGGCCGCATCTTTGGCGTCCCCGTCAAGCTCGACGTTTCCCTCATCCTGCTTGCCGCCATCTACGTTTTCAGGACGCGCAGCATCATCATCGGCTTGTCCATCGTCGTCGCCCTTCTCGTGGCGATCCTCCTCCACGAACTCGGCCACGCGGTTGTCTCAAAGGCCTTCGGGTGCCGCGTCCGCGACATCACGCTCATGTTCTTCGGCGGTTGCGCCTCGGTTCTCAACATGCCGCGCACACCCTGGAAGGAGGCGGCCATCGCGCTGGCGGGGCCGGCCGTCGGCGGCGTCTTGTGGCTCGTCTGCCCCCATCTCTCGGCCCTCTTTGGCGGCCTGCCCTTCGTCGCCGCAATCATCTACTACATCGGCTTCATCAGCGGCTGGCTTTCGCTCTTCAACCTCATCCCGGCCTTCCCGATGGATGGCGGCCGCGTTCTCCGGGCCATCCTCACCAAGGCCCGGGGCCGCATCTACGCCACGCGGCTCTCGTGCCGCATCGCCTATGTCATCGCGGCGGCCATGGGGCTCTACGGCCTCGCGAACCTCGACGCCTTCCTCATTCTCATCGCCTTCTTCGTCTGGTCCTCGGCCCGCACGGAGCTCGCCGCGCTGAGGTATTGCGACGGCGACGACGATGACGACACGATCATCATTTCGCCCCCACCCTACGGCAGGGGCAACGATTACACCAAAATCCACAGGGAAAGGTAGCCGCCATGGCAAGGACAACGAAAAAGGGACCCGTCAACTTTGATCCGATGAAAGCCTTCGACTCGAAGCCGAAGAAGACCGTGGTGCGCGCGAAGCCGCTCCGCGTCGTCAAGCTCGGCCTCATCGGCCTCGGTCCCCGCGGCGAGACGCTGACCGCCGCGCTCAAGGAAATCGACGACATCGAAGTCGTCGCCATCTGCGACTTCAAGCAGAATCTGATCGACAAGTTCCTCGGCATCTTCAAGAAAAACGGCAAGCCGCTTCCCAAGACCTACACCGACTACCGCAAGCTGATCGCCGACCCCGAAGTCGAAGGCGTCCTCGTCCCGACCTCCTGGAACTCCCATCTCGGCATCGCCGCCGAGGCCATGGCCGCGGGCAAGTACGCGGGCATTGAAGTCGGCGGCGCGTCGTCGATCGACGAGCTCTGGGAACTCGTCCACGCCGCCGAGAAGACAGGCGTCTCGTGCATGATGCTCGAAAACTGCTGCTACGGCCGCAACGAGCTCATGGTGATGAACATGGTCCGCCAGGGGCTCTTCGGCGAGACCGTCTACGCCGAGGGCGGCTACCAGCACGACCTGAGCGAAATGGGCTACGGCGTCGAGCGCGGCCACGAACGCGCCATCCACAACTTCTTCCGCTGCGGCGACCTCTACCCGACGCACCAGCTCGGCCCGATCGCCAAGACCTTCAACATCAACCGCGGCAACCGCTTCCTCTCGCTCACCTCGTCCGCGACGAAAGGCATCGGCTTCAACCAGCAGGCGCTCGCGAAGTACGGCCACGACGGCAAGTGGGGCGACGTCAAGTTCGCGCAAGGCGACGTGGTGACGACCGTCATCAAGTGCGCCCGCGGCGAAAACATCGTCCTCACGCACTGCGTTTCGCTGCCGCGCCCCTATTCGCGCCACGCGGTCATCCAGGGCTCCAACGGCATCTGGAGCGAAGACTGCAACGGCATCTACATCGAAGGCATCAGCAAGAAGACCTTCCCGCTCGACATTGCCGGCAACCCCTATTGCGTTCACCACTGGGACGCCATCGACAAGTACTACAAGAAGTACGAGCACCCGATCTGGAAGGAGTACCTGAAGAACGGCGTGATCGGCGGCCACGGCGGCGTTGACGCCCTTGTCCTCTCGGCTTTCGCCAATGCGATCCGCGAAGGCAAACCGACGCCGATCGACGTCTATGACGTCGCCGCCTGGATGGCCACCACGACCCTCTCCGAGCAGTCCATCGCCCTCGGCAGCGCCCCCGTCGCCTATCCCGACTTCACCAACGGCAAGTGGATCACGCGCGGCCCGGACACCTTCTCCGGCAAGTACGCGCTCTAAGCCCCGCACACGGCCCGGCGCCGGCGGCCCCTCCCGCCGGCGCCCGCCCGAATGAACCAGATGAACGGACTCAAGTCCAACCTGATTATGATCGCGGTGGGCATCCTCGTGCTGCTGGCGCTGATTTTCGCCCGGCGCGAACTCAACCGCGCGATCGCGCCCGCCGCCGATGGCGGACGGCCCGCCGCCACCGCCGAGTAAGGACGCGCGCCCATGGCGGAAAAGACGAAATCCTACTCGCTCAAGTTGACGCCCGAGCAAACCGCCAGGCTCGCGAAGCTGCTGGAGGAAGGCAACTACATCCGCTGCGCCGTGCCCTACACCCTTGTCGCCGTCAAGACCGAGAACTGCATCGTCAACCTCTACACGAGCGGGAAGGTGCTGGTCCAGGGTGCGGGCACGGAGGAGTTCGTCAAGTTCGTCCTCGAACCGGAAGTCACCGGCGTCGCCCTCCTCGGCAACGAGGCCGTGCTCGACCCGCAATCCGTCGCCCCGCACATGGGCATTGACGAAAGCGGCAAGGGCGACTACTTCGGCCCGCTTGTCGCCTGCGCCGCCTACACGGACCCCACGCTTTCGGAGCGGATGAGGGAAATCGGCGCAAAGGACTGCAAGGTGCTTTCAGACCGGCAGGTGCTCGCCGTCGGCGCCAAACTCCGCGCCCTTCTCGGCCCCAACCGCTACAAGCTCGTGGCGATTGGCCCCGCCGCCTACAACCGGCTCTAC
The DNA here is from genome assembly GCA_045627605.1 of Kiritimatiellia bacterium. Taxonomy (GTDB): domain Bacteria; phylum Verrucomicrobiota; class Kiritimatiellia; order RFP12; family JAAYLN01; genus RGIG5952. The sequence continues at coordinate 3,594 of JAZQOA010000050.1, forward strand.
GAAAAGAACAAGAACGTCAACCGCATTCTCTCCTGGGCGCATGCGCGCGCCATCGAGAACCTGCTGGAGGCGGTGCCGTCCTGCCCGCGGGCCGTGGCGGACCAGTTCGGCGCGGAATGGCTGATCAAGTCGGCGCTCATGCAGAAAGGCCGCGCCATCACGCTGGAACAGCACCACAAGGCCGAAGCCGACGTCGCCGTCGCGGCGGCTTCGGTCATCGCGCGCGAACATTTTCTTCTCTGCCTCCGCAAACTCGGGGAAGACGCGGGGATTGAATTTCCCAAAGGCGCGTCGCAGGCCGTCATCGCCGCCGGCAGGGCATACGTCGCGAAATTCGGCGCAGGAGCCCTCGCCAACGTCGCCAAGGTGCATTTCCGCACGACGCAAAGCGTCACCGCCTGATGCGGCCCGCGAAGCGAAGACAACGTTTCGCCCGCGCTATGCCTCCGGCACGGGGACGAGTTCGATCTTGTCGATTTCCGTTGTCTTGTCGTGCGGACGGAACCAGAAATACTCGCCCTCTTGCGTCGGCCAGGTAAGGATGTCGTACCACGCCCAGCCGTCCGCCACGTCTTTCGCCTCGACCGTGCGCTTGCCATGGTTGAAGACGGAGTCCCAGTCGTCCACCCCGGCCTCGAAACCGCCGCCGCGCACGTGGACGCGCAAAGTGTAGGTCCTGCCCGTCTTGAAGAAAAACCGGTCGACGGCGATAATTGGCTCTCTCTGGTTCCGCGTCTCGAGGACAAGGTCTGCCGCCACCTGCTCGAAGCTTTCGTTCTCCGCGATCCGCCTCCAGTCGCCCTGCAACTCGGTATTGTACCCCTGCGTCTCCGAGAATCGGATATCCTTTGCCTCCTCGAAGGCGGCGAGAACGCGCTTCGCGAGCGAGCGGTACTCCGTCCAGCGGCTCGGCGCGTCGACATGGCGCAGGAGCCGCGTCGTATCAACCGTGAGACGCCCCATCCGCACGTTGTAGGAGCGCACGGGATCGTCCTTTACCAGCCGCCCGGCCTCGTCCCACAAGGCCGAGGCGTGTTCAAGGAAGTCGTTCGGCAAAAACCGCGAGTAGGCGCTCTCGTAGATGCCGAGCGCACTGTATTCGCCGGCGCGCGGCAGCGCGTGGAGTTCGTCGAAATATTGCCGGACAACTGGCGCCGCCGCCCCGTAGTACCCCCTGAAGAAGCGTTGGAACAACTCCTCCTCGGAAAGGTCGGGATTCCACATCCACTTCGAGATAAGCCAGGTCTTAAGCTCGGCGAAGTCCGCGTGGCGGCCCTGGTAGGCGCCCTGCTCGAAAAGCGACTTCACCTTGTTGGCGCGGAAGGTGCGGATGTTTTCCCGCAGCGCGTGGACGTTCGGGAAGGGATAGAGGTAATCCCCGAAGTCCGTCGTGTAGTCCCACACGTAGAGTTGCTCGGTCTGCGCCGCCCAGCCGCGCAGATCCTCGATGAACGACTTGTTCGCCGGGAAGTCGCTCTTCGCGAGCGGGTTCTTGAACTCGCATTCGATCGAGCAGAGGCACGGCATCACATTGTGCCTCACGCGCGTCTTCTTCGGCGGCTTGCGCGTGTACTGGTAGGCAAGTGTCTCGACGACCTTGTCGGGATAGTGCTTCTCGACTTCCTCGGCGACCGCGTTCACGAAGCGGATCAGCGTGCCCGCATGCGACTCCTCCTCGGCGTCGATCGCGGCGCACTTCGGGCAGGTGCAGTAGAAGCCCCAGTCGTTCTGCGACACGCCGAAGTACTTCGCCTTCGGGTTCGCCGCGATGCGTTCGAGGACCTTCTCGGTGACGATCTTCAGGACGTCGGGGTTCGTAAGGCAGAGCTGGGTGCGGCCGTCGCGGCGCCGGCCCTCCCATTCGCTGTAGTACTCGGGGTGGTCCTTGAAGTACGTCTCCTGCGGCACGAGCGCCGCAAAGGTGTGGCAGTTGCGGAGCACGGTGTCGAAAAGGTGGGAGCAACCGCCGTGCCGCTCTTCAAGCTGGGACGAATTGAGCTTAAGCCGCGCCGCGAAGTCGGGAGACTTCATCGCGTCATACCAGAGCGGCTGGCGCAGCTCGAAGGCCGGGCGCTGGACTTCGTCAAGCCCCTCGGGCAGCTTCAGCGTCCCGTTTTCGGGGATGACCGTCGTATTGACCGAGAGCCATTCAATGCCGCCGAAGCGTTCAAGCGCTTCGTAGACGCCGTACAAAACGCCGCGCTTCCCGCCGCTCACGACGAGCCGCCCGCCCGCGTTCCGCAGGCGGAATCCGTCCTCGCCGAGCGCGTCGTCGCGCACGATTTCAAGCTCGGGTGCCTTGCCCCCCGTGAGTTTCGCCGTCCATGCCGCGTATTCCTCGGCCGCGTAAATCTCAGACGGACGCGGTTCCTGCGGCAGCTTCGCCGTGTCAAAAGCCGATGTCTCCATAGTTGCCATGACTCCTATTCCTCTCCCAGCAAGACGTAAAGATACTCCGAACCTTCAAGATAAAGCCCCGTTTCCGCATCGAGAAGTTTTGCATAAAGGGGCGAATGATAAACGCGCCGCAATGCGTCTTCAATGGCGAGCCCCTGCCGTTCGACGAGCATGGCTACAAGATCTTGCGTAGCGTATTCCATCCGTGGTAAAGCCTCGTCAGATTAAACCTCCGTTCTGGCGGCAAACCTGCCGAATGTCATCCAATGCTTCATCTAAGGAAAGCAAATGCTCCGCCTCGTAGCAATCAATCAGAAATGCAAGTCCGCGGTATGTGCTTAAGTAGTCATGGGCTTCGGGGTAGGACAGTCTATGCGCATCTGCAAAATCATTCACGCACACGACCAGATAGCCAATCACCTTGGACAGCAGTGAAGGGTTTTCTTTCAGGTATTGCGGCATTTTTCGTTCCTTTGCGATGAACATAAAATTGCACGCATTCTACCACAACAGAACCCGATTGTGCAAATTTCCCATATGTTTTCTCCATGGTGTTTTCGCGGGATAGGGCGGTGAGCCGCTGGGAATAGGCGGTGCTATTTGCCCAGCCCGGGCTGGCCCTTGCAGTTTTCGAACTCGGGCGCGGGATCGAGGCGCTTCGAGAATGTCATGCCCGTGAGGTCGCAGCCCACGAACTTCTGGGGCGCCTGCATGGCCGACTGGAATTTGCAATCCGGGAACGAGCAGTTCACGAAGACGTTGGTGGACCAAGTCCGTGTAAAGGTGCAGTTCGTCGCGACGCAGTCCATCCAGCGTCCGTTCGACCAGCGCATCATGCCGGTCTGGCAATCCGCGAAGGTGCAGCGCTCCGCCGTCGGGATGCGGATTTCCTGGTTCCTGAAGGTGCAGTTGCGGAAGCGCCCGGTCGCGCCGCCGGTGATGACGAGCCGGTTTGTCGAGCCTGCGGGTGGGAATGCCAAATCGGAAATGACAGCATCCCAATCCTTGTATTCAGAGTGTTCGCCGCCGAGAGTGAGGGACTTGCGATACGTGTTGCCGAGATAGCGGGCGTAACCCGTCCTCGTGCGGTTGCCGCAGGGAAAATTCGCCGAAACGCAGTCGTTTTCCGCCACAAATGGCGAGAAGGTGCGGGCCGAAAGCGAAATGCGCGCATGGTTTTTGACCATCATGAAGTTGTGTCCCGCACAGGTGAGGAGTTCGCTGCGGTTGTTGTCGTGGAAATTGTTTCCAACGAAAAGCACATCCTGCATCTGGTCCCAGCCGTCCTCCGCGTCGTAGGCGCAGGTGGCGAGCGATTCGCCGGAATGCATAAACTCGTTTTCGTCAAAGAGGAAGTTTTTCATCCCGGCCGAGGCGTGTCCGACGGCGCGGCAGCGGTCGTAGACGCAGTGCGCGACCGCGCAGTTCTTCGGATTCTTCCACAGCGAAATTGAGAGATCGTTCTGCTTCGCCTCCTCCTCGTTTGCGACTTCAATTGAGAAGCGGGCGTAAACCGCGTCGAGCGGGACGAGCACATCGCGGTACTGAAAGGCGACTTCACGCGAGAGGAACTTTTTCTCCGCATCGTAGAAGGCGACGACGTAATTCCAGCCGCGTGTCCTTATCCCCTGGTAGCCAAGCGCCTTGTTGACGGTCAGGAACTTCCACGGGACGAACGCCGTGATGTCCGTGAAGGGCGAAGTCCACTGCGCCTTGTCCGAGGCGTCGACCGAGCCATCCGCGGCAAGACCGCCCGGCTCCATTGGACCGGTCTTGCCGCCGACCGAAAGCCACGCGCCGACATTGTAGAAGGGCTCGCCGCGGATAATGACTCCAGGGCCTTCCTTGCCGGAGCCATTGCAGCCGCCATAGCCGGTGATGAGGCGGATATTGACCCGTTCGACCGAGCAATAGCGGCTCATCGCCTGAATGGAGAAGCCGCAGACCCATTCGGATCCACCGGACTCCTTGGCGTCGTAGTCGTGTTCCCAGTAGTCGCCCTCAAGGGTGCCGTTGACAAGATGCGCGTCCGTGACGGCGGCGAGCTTGACCATGAGGGATTTTTCGCCGACAAAGCCGTTCAACTTCAAGACGGCGCCGTTCATGTCGAGCGTTGTTCCATCGGGAATTGCGAGGGTGTGCTTGTGCGAAACGCGGTATGTGCCGGGGGCGAGGACGATTTTCCGGAAGCCATTCGTCCACGCCTCGGCGACAAGGCGGGCGAAGCCAAGCGAATTCGCCTCGGCTTCGGCGGCGACCCTGGCCTTGTCATAGTCCGGGTCGTAGACGACCCGGCGACGCTGGTAGGCGCGGTCGAGGGCGACGCCTTTCCAGCTCGGCGCATAGACCGTGTAGCCAGGCGTTCCGCCAGGTGCCTTGTGCGGATGCTGCGCCAGGTAGTCGTCGATAAACTTCCGGTACATCTCCGCAAGTTCCTTGTTCTTCACATAGAAGTTGTTTTTGTGGTGGATCGCCGGATCTTCAAGAACTTCGACAAGCTTGACGCGCTCGTACCCCGGGTCGGCCACGATGCCGTATGCCTTCAGGTCCGCCGATGAAACAACCTTCGTCTTCGAGGAAGGAATTTCAAGAGACGATTTGCCAACGACGCGGAATTCCTGCCAGACCGTATGGGAGCAAAGGCCATTCAGACGATCCCTGGCGACAACGCCGACGATGTAGTCGCCAACCGGGAGTTTGCCAAGATCAAACGCCCCATCGCCAGACGGAACGTCCTTGACCGATTCCGTGCGGAACGTCCTGCGGTCGGTCGTCAGGCGGAGCGTGACATCGAAACGCCGTGTTCCGTCGCCGAAGCGCCAGAGGGAATGATCGAAGTCCGTGACATAGAAGGCGATTTTGCAGCTCTCACCCTCGACAAGAGTCGGCTTCACATAGTATGTCGAGAGATAAGGATACTTCAGGTGGTCGGGAGTCACATAGCCATCGGAAGGCAGCTCCTTCCAATTTGCCGTCGGGTCGGTCAAATACCCGGGCAGCAACCCCTCGGCAAAAACGGAAACGGCAAACAAGGCCACCGACATCACGAGGGCAGACATAGTTTTCATGGACACTCCTAACGTTTTCATGGATGAACCTTTCGAAAGCGACATTTTTGGCGTAAGAACTATTATACACTTTTCTCCTTGATCCTCTGCTCGACGACGTGTTGCGTCCTTTCGCGACAAACAACAGCAAGATTCACGCATGACGTCAATCCGTTCATACAGCTTATCAAGCACATTCACATATGCGAAACCACACCTTTTCAAGCACATTCATATATGTGGTTGACTTTTCATCTTTCACGCCGAGAAGCTCACGGTAATGCATCCAGCCCAAAGACGACCACTGTTGATTCAACTTGGCGGCTACGTTAATTAACATGCCCGATTTGCGTTACACTGCGGCCTGCGGCAACGGCGTCAATCTCGGCAATGCGGGCCAAATAGTCCTTTGCCATCGGTTGCGAACTTTTTTACAAACGCCTTGCGGCGTCTACTTCGGGAGAATGATAGCAAACTCAATGGAAATGTCAACTGCCGCGCCAACTATTTTCGTTGCGCAGCTTGAAAACAAACTACCCCGTGCCCACCGATGAGAGTTCCGCACCGTGTTCTCATCCTCCTCCCTCCCGCTCCCCGCTACAATCTCCTCCCTCCAACCTTCCACCTGCCCTTGCCGCACCCGACTTCCATATTCTACAAATTTCGCTTGACTTTCCACGAAAAACTGATATAATACTTGGCATCACATCAAGAGTTGGGGTCTGTGCCCCATGCCAACCGAGCGCGAACGCCACGGTGGATAACGCAGCAAGCCTGCATGATGTGCTCGCATGGCAGCGGGAAAACTTGTTCGAAACCGGTGCCTGTGCTGATTGCACGGGCATTTTGTTTTCCAGGGGGATCCCGCGGCCGTCTTGAAAAGAGGTTCGCAATGGGATCACTAATTACCGAGCCCCTCGGGCTCTACGGATGGCGCGACCGGGAAGCGGTTCTCCTGGCGGCGCTGCTGACTGAAGAACCCCTGCTTCTCGTGGGCAGGCACGGCTGCGCCAAGAGCTTCATCCTCGAAAGGCTCGCGCAAAGCCTGGGCATGGAGTTCCGCTTCTACAACGCCAGCCTGGTCAACTACGACGACATCGTTGGCATACCACTCCCCAACGACACGCGCACGGATATCAATTTCCTCGCGCCGAAGAATGGCATCTGGGACGCCCAGGTCGTCTTTTTCGACGAGATCAACCGCACGCGCCCCGACCTCCAGAACAAACTTTTCCCCATCATCCACGAGAAACGCATCCAGGGGCGTCCGCTCGAAAGGCTGGTCTACCGCTGGGCCGCGATGAACCCGCCCCCGCCGGAGGATGCCGACACCTCGGACGAGGCACTCTACCTCGGCGCCGAGCCTCTCGACGCCGCCCTTGCCGACCGCTTCACCTTCATCATGGACGTCCCCGACTGGCTGGCACTCAGCGAAGCCGACCAACTGAAGGTCCTCTCCGACCAGTTCGCCGGACGGCACGAGTTCCCGGTTGAGATCGGCACCCTCGTCGCAAAAGCCAAGGACAACTTCCGGCGGTTCACCAAGGTGCTGGAGCCGCAGATGGCGAAATTCATCGTGGCGCTCGTCCCGCAGCTGATCGGGGCGAAATTCGACGTCTCGACGCGCCGAGCCTGCATGATCGAGCGCGCCATCCTCGCCGTCCACGCCTCACTGACGGTCATCGCATCAACCTGCGGCGACGAGGCTCCGGACCTCTACGGCTCGGCGATCCTCGCCCTGCAATATGCGCTGCCCGACCGCGTGCGGCGCGAAATCTCCCGCGTCGCGGTCACCGCGCTCGCAAAGAAGGCTTGGGAAATCGCGGAGATGGCCAACGACGACCCGACACGCGACCTCCTTCTGGTCCCCGACCCCGTCGTCCGGCTCGAACACCTCGCCAAAGGTCGGCTCCCGATCAAGTCCGCCGACGCGGCGGTCGTCATCGGCGAGGGCATCGCCGCCGCCAAACCGCCCTTCCGGCGCGGACTCGCCATCGCCACTTATCTCGCGATGCGCAAGCGCACGGACATCCCCGCGTCAACCATGGAGTTGCTGATCAGCGAAATCCGTCCGGCGATACAACCCTCGGTCAACAGCGTCTCCGTGCCGATGGGCAAGGCCCAGTTGACGCGCGCCATTGGGGCGGCGATCGCCGAAACAAACGGCAAATACGGCAACGACACGCCCTTGGCGAAGTACCACGCCAACCTGCTCTACTCCCAGCTGCCCGACGGCTACATTTCGGCCGGCGAAGTCATGGAAGTTTCGCGGGAATTCACGCGGCTGTGGGAGGAGTTCAACCTCTGATGAACGCCTATTGCAACATGTCCGTGCCGCCGCGCACGCAAGTCGCGTGGACCATCGTGCCCGTCGGGGAACTCCTCGTCTTCGACCTCGCATTCGTCGCCGGGGCCCCGCGAAAAGCAGAGGAAGCCGAGTTTCGCGAATGGTTCGACGCATTCGCGAGGGAAAATGCCGAAGCCCTTGAAAACGTCCGTCGACCGGATTTTTACATGGCCAGCGTGAAGGTGACGTCCTCCGCCATGCGGAAGCACGGCTACCCGTTGTGCAATGACAAAATCCTCACCTTCGCCATCGTTTCAAGGATGTCGGACGGCATCTACATCCCCGGCAGACAGCCGACGCCCCGACTCGAGCACATTTCCGCCAAATACGCATTTCAGAAAGGAGACTTCGCATGACCGACGAACAGGAAATCACCACGCGCATCCTCAACGTGCTGCCCTCGCGCGGCTTCGAGCTTTCAACCTTCTTCTCGCTTTTCAGGATCAAGATGTCGGACAAAGTCGAAACGGCCTGCGTCACTTGCGGTGTCGCGCCCGAACTGCTCCTCAACAAGGATTTCATCGCGGAACACTGCAAGACGGACGAACACCTCTTCATGCTGGTGATGCACGAACTCTACCACGTCATCCTCGGCCACACGCGGCTCTTCCCGAAGGCCAACGAACCCCGCAACATCGCCTTCGACGCCGTCATCAACGCATTGCTCTGCTCGCTCTTCCCCGCGCCGGAATTCACCTCGTTCTTCACCGACTACTACCCGGCGGACGAAATGCCCTATGCCCTTTTGCGCCCCAGGGGCGAGGGGACGCCGGAAAAGGCGAAGGAGGCGCTGAGGCTCCTCTACGATGAAAACGGAACGGGGACCTACCACGACGTCTTCCTGACGCTTGGGAAAATGCTGGAAGAGGACATGGATGAAAAAAAACGCCAGCAGACTGAAGGTGGAGGAGGCGGAATCAGAAAAGGTAAAGGAAGCGGCGGTGGAGGCCGACGAGGGGATGGAGGCGAAGGGGAAGCGAAGCAGCCGAAATCCGGCGAGGACTCCTTCGGGGAAAAAAAGCCGGAACTTCTGGGATCGCACGACAACAAGGGGGAAAAAGACATGGAGAAGGGAGACGAAACGGACGCCACACTCGCCGAATTCATAAACGAGGTCATCGCCAAATGGCAGAGCCCTGACAAGCCCATCTCGGGCCGCGACATGGGGTCAGGCGTACGCAAACGCGATTACACGGCCAAGACTAATGTTCCACCCGAGATGAAAAAGGGCCTGCGGCGGCTGATGGGCATCGCCATGCTCAGGGGCATCCGCGAGGAACGATGCCGCCGCGTCCGGCCCATCCCGACGTTTGCGGAGACATTTGTCCCGATCCTCTCGGACCGCACGCATGAGGCTAAAAAATTGCTCCTCGGCAATGCGATCATCTACGAAACGCAACTCGACACGCGCCGCCTCGCCTTCCGCGACAACGTGCGGACGTGCGTGTATTTCGACGTCTCGGGCTCAATCGAGGCCGCCGTTCCCTCCGTCGCCGAGGCGTTGCTGCCCTACTGCCGGCGGAAGATGTGCGACCTGCATGTTTTCTCCACGGTCGTCGCAAAGACAACCATCCGCGAATTGAAGGAGAAGCATTTTACCTCAAGCGGCGGCACGGACATCAACTGCGTCCTGCGGCATGCTTTGTCATTGCACGGCGAAAAGAAACCCAAGTCCATCGTCGTGATCACCGACGGCTTCACTGGGGCTCCCTCGCCTTCGCTTGCCGCACAAATGGCGAAGGCCGGCATCAAGATATACGTCGGGCTTGTCGACAGCGGCGAGCACAACGACACCAACCGCAAGTATCTGGAATCTTCGGCGGCGAAAATCATCAACCTCTACCAAGACATTTGCTAACATAGGGAAAGGCAACACATGAAAAGGCACATTGCGGAATTCGTTTCACCCGGCCACCCCGACCGCCTGGCCGACGCCATCGCCGAGTCAATCGTCGAAATGGCAGTCTCGCGCGACCCCGAAGCCCTTGTCGGCGTCGAGTGCGCCGTCCACACCGACCATGTTTTCGTCGACGGGCGCATTGCCTGCGGGCACGACGTCTGCAAAGTCACGCGCGCCGAAGTTGAAGAGGCGGCGCGCACCGTCTATCGCGAGGCCGGCTATGGGAGGAATTGGATTCCCGCGCCGGAATCGCTCAAAGTCATCCAAAACCTCTGCCTCGAACCGCTCTGCGCGGACGAGCGGGCCGTGCGCGGACTTTCCGACGACCAAAACGTCGTCTCGGGCTACGCCTGCAACCATCCGGAAACCAACTACCTTCCGCCCGCACACTTCGTGGCGAACTACATCGGCCGGGCTATCGACAAGTGGCGCCGGAAGCTACCAGGAAAATTCGGTCCCGATTTCAAAGTGCTCGCGAGCCTCGCGGAAAAAGAAGGCGCGGACTATTCCTGGGAGCGGCTGACGCTGAGCCTCCAGCATGCGGAGGGCGTATATCCCGCGGAGCAGCACGAACTTGTCATGCCCGTGGTGACAAAGGCGCTCTCCGAACTTGAGGGTCGCGGACTCAGGGGAATTTCAACGCTGCCAGTCGGCAAATTCATCCTTAACGGCGCCGGCGCCTTCATCCAAGGCGGCCCGGATGGAGACAACGGACTCTCCGGAAAGAAACTCGCCATTGATTTCTACGGGCCGGAAGTCCCCATTGGCGGCGGCGCGATCTGCGGCAAGGACCCGCACAAAGTTGATGTTGCCGGAGCCTTCAGGGCGCGTGAACTGGCACTCAACCTTCTTCGCGAATACGGGGGTGAGTCGGTCTCCGTGAGGCTGGGATGGACGCCGGGCGATGCCAGCCCCGCGTTCCGCGAAGCCGAGCAGCACGATTCGCTGGGCATGGCGAGGCCCCTTCCTGAAAACGCGATGCCAAGCGAAGACTGGTTCTCGATCAACGCAATCGTCACGGACCAAAATCTTGTCCGCTGCCCGCGGAAGACCCGCGTCCTCAATGGCTATTTCATCTAACTCAACAACAAACAAGGAGAAAACGAATGAACGTTGTCTGCATTCATGGATTCAGCACACACAGGCGCCACCCCGGATTTTCGGAGGCGCTCAAGGAAAACACCAGGGCAATCGCGCCCAATACAATGTGGCGCGAAATCATCTGGGATGACATCCTGCCGCCGCAAGGCGGAATTTTGGGCAAATATTGCGGCGCGGCGAAAAGCATGTCCGAATACTTCTCGCACAGGGGGGACGCCATTCGCGAAAGAATCGCGGAAGCCCTTGACGAAAGGCTCAATCCCGAAGGCGCAGTGCTCGTCGGGCACAGCATGGGCGGGATCATCGCCTATGATGTCATGACGGGATTTCAACTTCCCGCCGTCAAGGGCCTCGTCATGCTTGGCACCCCGATCCCCCTTGTCAACGGCCTCACGCAAATTCTTGATAATCGAAGACTCCCCCAGGGATTGAGAGCGACCGCCTTCTACAATGAAAACGACTACTATTGCGGGGGCTACCCCATTAACAGCCGCTGCCCCGGCATCCAAAGCATAAAGCTCATGCCGCCCCCCGGCACACGTGGGCTTGAACACCACAAGTTCTACTGGCGAGACCAGGATGTGGCAAAACACGTGGCTGAACTTGCGAAAGCGCAGTAAGCCATGATCAGGCGACACCCTAAAAAGACGAAAGCCCCGCCGCAAAAGCGACGGGGCCCGTCCGGAGCCCCGGGGGGGCTCGGTCAAGAGAAAAAATTCCGGCGGCGTGCTACTCTCCCACGGGCAACCCCCGCAGTACCCTCGCCGATGGGACCCTTCACTGCCGTGTTCGGAATGGGAACGGGTGTAACCTTCCCTCCATGGCCAC
>JAZQOA010000051.1:0-12829 GCA_045627605.1 Kiritimatiellia bacterium
CGCACGAGCATCTCCTTGTCCTCGTCCCCGAAAAGGAACTCGCGCAAACAGCACCTGCTCACGAGGTGGTACCACCCCTCACCCGAATTCTTAACCCTCGGCCTTCTCATTCATCCTCCGCGTTCTATGTGTTACGCATAATGGGACTGTCCCTCTATGTGGAAATAGTGTAGCAAAAAAGAATGGCGATGTAAATGTTTTACCAAGTCATGGTTGTCGAGGGGTACTGCTCGTTGAAAAAGCCCGTGTCGCGGACGGTCGAGACATGCATGTCCCAGCCGAGCTGGCGCCAATGCCAGTTACAGGGCGAGTAGACGTCCTGGCTCAGGACGGGACCTCGATATTTCCCACCCCAGGCTGCATTGGCCGCCGGCATGATGGTTTCGGGGATTCCTCTGCCTTGGAACCCCGTCCAAGTCGTGTCGAGCAATCCAAAGAGCCCGTGCGAAGCGGCATAGGCCCCTTGCGCGGCGATGCCTTCAGGATTCGTCGCCGGGCATGTCAGCACCTTGAAGCCCTTGTCCCGGAAATAGTCAAGCGTGACATACCGCCCGTCTTCACGCGCCCCGCCATAGTACCAGTCGCACACCACGGTGCCCTGCGGCAACTTCTCAAGCAACTCCTCGGCCTTCTCCCATCCATTGGCGTAGAAACCATCCCAGCGGCTGTCGCCTTTGCGCAAGAGCATGTCGTGCCACATCATGACGGATGCCCCCCTCGCCTCCAGGATGTCCGCGAGTTCGCGGACAAGCGAGGCAAAAAGTTCATCATAGTCCGCCGCACGGCACTTCGGACAGGTTGGCGGACAGGCTTCGTCACAGCCCACATGGAAAAACGGCGGATTTCCAAAAAGGTCGTGAAGTTCAACGCAAAGGGTCTTGATCGTCTCCCGCGCCACGGGATTCGACAGGCACCAGTTCCATCCGCTATAGGGCTCAAAAAGCGGCTCGAACTGCGGGGCGAAGTCTAATGTAGCATGGTTTCCCGTACGAACCCTCGAGAGCGAAGCATGGCCGAAGATGTTGAACTGGGGCACAAGCGTCACGCCCAGATCGTCGGCAACAGCCTTGAGCCGCCGTACCTCGGCGGACGTCATCTTGCCATCGGGCCAACCAAACCACGGGCACTTCTCACTGCGCCAAACGCCCCAGTTTTCCAACACGACGAAATTAAACTTGTAGTAGGCGGCAAGGCGGATTTGCCGCTCGATGGCTGCGACACTATGCTCGGGGAACCAGCAAAAATGCATGCCGCGGAATTCCAGCGACGGGAAATCGCCAATTTCAAAAGCCGGCATAATAAAGCGCGAAGTCGTCAACCCGCCACGATCCGGAATCGCGATTTGGCGGAGCGTGAAGAAGGCGTGTCTGACACCGACAAGCGTCCGCGCCCAAATTGAAATGCCATCCGCCTCCGATGCGCAAAGACGATATTCAAGCCCCCCCGCAACAAGCGGTGAGCATGGGGTGCCATCTGAGATGACTTCGACAGCAAAGCCAAAGGCCTGCTTCATGTGGCGCGACAGCCATTCACAGGCCGCCGCGTCAGGACACGCCAACGAAACACGAGTTCCTGCGGCAAGAAACACGCATTCCTGCGTGTTCCATTTCGCCGACTTGGGATCCGGCACGACGACGGGCTCGTAAAAATCAAAACTCTCGCTCATGACAAACTCCTCGCCGTCCTGACGGACGGCGTTAAAATGTTTTGGCAATCCCACCCGCAACGTATGCGAGGAAATCAAGGTCTACTTGGCGGCGCGAAGCTCGACGCGGCGGATCTTGCCGCTGATCGTCTTGGGCAGTTCCTTGAGGAACTCGACGATGCGCGGGTATTTGTAGGGCGCCGTGTGCTTCTTGACGTAGTCCTGGATTTCCTTGGCAAGTTCAGGCGACCCCTCCTTGCCGGGGACGAGAACCACGGAGGCCTTGACGACCTGCCCGCGGATTTCGTCGGGCACCGCGGTAATCGCGCATTCAAGGACATAGGGGAGCTCCATGATCACCGACTCGATTTCAAACGGCCCGATTCGGTAGCCTGACGACTTGATCACGTCATCGATGCGGCCCACGTACCAGAAATAGCCGTCCTCGTCGCGCCACGCGGTATCGCCCGTGTGGTAGAAGCCGTCGTGCCAAGCCTCCTTCGTGGCCTCCTCGTTCCGATAGTAGCCCTTGAAGAGTCCGCACGGGGCACCCTCGCGGGTCTTGATGACAATTTCCCCAGTCTCGCCCACATCGCAGGATTTGCCATCAGGCGTCTGGATGTCAACATCGTAGAGTGGAGACGGGTGGCCCATCGAACCGGGCTTCGGCATGTCTCCGACGAAATTGCCGATCACGAGGGTCGTCTCGGTCTGTCCGAAGCCCTCCATCAGCGACAGCCCCGTGTACTCCTTGAACTTGTAGAAGACCTCGGGGTTGAGCGCCTCGCCGGCAATTGTCGCGTGCTTGAGCGACGAAAGGTCGTAGTTCTCGATGCCGGCCTTGATGAAGAAGCGGAACATTGTGGGCGGCGCACAGAACGTGGTGATGCCGTACTTCTTGAAAAGCGGCAGCAAATCGGCGGCGTCGAACTTGTCAAAATCGTAGGCGAAGACGCAGCTTTCACAAAGCCATTGTCCGTAAAGCTTGCCCCAGAGGGCCTTGCCCCAGCCCGTGTCGGAAATCGTGAAGTGAATGCCGCGCGGATCGACGTTGTGCCAGTAGCGCGCGGTGATGTAGTGGCCGAGCGCATACTTGTAGCTGTGGGCCGCAATCTTCGGGTAGCCGGTGGTTCCGCTGGTGAAAAGCATGTACATCGTCGCGCCACCGCAGGCGGTCTCGCGGCGCTCGAGCGTCTCGGGAAAGGCCATGAACTCATCGTCGAACGAGCGCCACCCCTCGCGCCGTCCGTTGACGACAACCTTCGTGATCTGCTGCGGCACCTTCGCCGCGGCGTTTTCGGCGTGCATGGCCGTCGCGCCATCGGCGGTGCAGATGATTGCCGAAACCCCGGCGGCCTTGTAGCGGTATTCGAAGTCGTGCTCGACGAGCATGTGCGTCGCCGGAATCGCCACGGCGCCAAGCTTGTGGAGCGCGACGGAAGCAATCCAGAACTGCCAGTGGCGCTTCAAGACAAGCATCACGGTGTCGCCCTGCTTGATACCCAAGGAGTCAAAGTAATTGGCGGCGCGGTTCGAAAGCAGGGAGATGTCGCGGTATGTGAAACGGCGCTCGTTCTTCAGATGGTCGAGATGGATGAGCGCACACTTCTCAGGCGTCTTGGCGGCAATGGCGTCAACCGTGTCGTAGGCGAAATTGTACTTGTCCTCGTTGTGGAACTTGATTTCCGCGAGGCGCCCGTTTTTCTCGACGCACTCGATGAAACGGTGCGCAACGGGATCGGGCGGCAAAGGCGAGAGCAAATCGGCGGCGGATGGTTCAGCCGAGGCCTCCGCCTGGTTCTCGGGGTAGTCGTAGGCCGCGCCGCCTACGGAAATCACGACGGCAAGGAACGTGCAGTCCTCCTCCCAGGCGATCATGCCGTGTGGCTTGGAGCTGTCGTAGTAGATCGAGTCGCCGGGGCCAAGCACCTCGGTGTGGCCGTCGATCGAGACTTTCAGCCTGCCCGTGAGAATGTAGTCGTATTCCTGCCCCTCGTGATGGCTCAGCTTGATGGGCGCGGCCATTTCATCGGCGGAGCATTTCGCCTTGACGACGAAAGGTTCGGCTATCTTGTTCTTGAAGAGCGGGGCAAGGTTGTTGTAGCGGAAGCCCTTGCGCCGGGCGATTGGAAGGCCGCCCCCCGCGCGGGTCACGCTGTACTCCTTGAGCGTCGGGCTCGACCCCTTGAGCAGGTCGGTCGTGTCAACGCCGAGGCGCGCCGCGCATTTGTAGATGAACGTGAACGAAAAGTCTGATTTTCCCGCTTCGAGATCGCGGTAGGCTTCGGGCGTCACGCCCGTGCAGGCCGCCATCTCCTCCTCTGAGATTTCGCAAATCAAACGGGTCTCGCGAATGCGGTCCGCAACCTCTTTGATGATATTTTCCATTGCCGAAACAAAACCTTTTAGGTAGGAAGGCGACGCTAATCGACGATCTTGCCGGGATTGAGAATGCCGTTGGGGTCGAAAACAGCCTTAATGCCGCGCATCAATTTGCGAACCTCCGGTGCAAGAGACGCCTTAAGATACGGGCGCTTCGCGTAGCCGATGCCGTGTTCGCCCGAAACCTGGCCGCCAAGGGCGCGCGACTTGGCGTAAAGCTCGTCGAAGACGGCCGCGAGTTTTCTCCCCCACTCCTCTTCGCCGAGCTGGTCGCGCAAGACGTAAATATGGAGATTGCCATCGCCGGCGTGGCCAAACGAACGGATGCGTACGCCGTATTTTTCCTGAAGCGCGTGGGAGAAGAGGACAAAATCCGCCACGTTGCTGCGCGGCACGACGACATCGCACTCGTCCATCCCGGTTGTGGATGCCTTTATGGCCTCAAGGAAGGCGCCGCGCGCCGACCAAATCGACTCGTTGCGCTCCTGGGTGTTGGAGATGAAGACGTCGATGGCGCCGGCATCAAGGCAAGTACGCGCAGCGTAGTCGTAGGCGAGGTCGGTCTCCTGCTTGCTGGCGCCGTCGAAAGTGAGGAGCAAATAGGCGTCCGCCGAATTGTCGGGGAAACTCCGCCCCTGGAATTTCTCGGCGGCGAGAAGCACCTCGCGCACCATGAACTCCACGGCTGTCGGGATGCTGCTCGCGGAGAGAAGCGACGGGACGGTCTTGATTGCCGATGGCAAATCAGGAAACGGCACAAGCAGACTCACCTTGAACTTTGGGAGCGAAACCAGGCGCAGCGTCGCCTTCGTGACGATGCCGAGCGTGCCTTCGGCCCCGACGATGAGATCCTTGAGGTCGTAGCCCGAGCTGTTTTTCACGACCTTGCCGCCGAGGTTGAGGATTTCGCCCGTGGGCGTGACAACTTCAAGGGCGCGCACATAGTCGCGGGTGACGCCATACTTCACGGCGCGCATACCGCCGGCGTTGGTGCTGATGTTGCCGCCGATTGTCGCGGTCTTCTCCCCGGGGTCTGGCGGGTAGAGAAAGCCATGTTCCTCGGCGTATTTCGCGACCTCCATGAGGAGCACGCCAGGCTCGACCGTGAGCGTCATGTTGCGCTCGTCGAGTTCGAGAATGCGGTTCATGCCGCGCAAATCCACGAGAATGCCGCCGTTGACTGGCAGTGCGCCGCCGACAAGCCCCGTGCCGGAGCCGCGCGCCGTGACAGGAAGGTGGCGCTCGTTGGCGTACTTCAAGATTACGGAAACTTCAAGCGCCGACTTGACCTTTACGTGGGCGTCTGGACGGCGCGACGTGCCCGAAAGCTCGTCGTGGCAGTAGTCCTCGCCAATCGCATCGCCGAGGAAAACGCGGTCGGCCCCGCAAAGCGCGGAGAGAAAACGCCCGTCCGCGGCGTCAAACTTTGAAAATTCGGCCATAGCTAAACCCCCTCAGCCTTGCGGGCCTTGATTTCACGGATCATTTCGGGCAGCACCTTGTAGAGGTCGCCAACGATTCTCGCATGCGCGACTTTGAAAATCGGCGCATTCGGATCGGCATTGACCGCCATGATGTAGCCGGCGTTCTGCATGCCCGTGACAAATTGGATTGCGCCCGAGACGCCGCAGGTGATGATCAACTTGGGTTTTACCGTGCGTCCACTGATGCCGATCTGGAACCTCGGGTCAATCCAGCCGGCCTCAACGACGGCGCGCGTCGAGGCGAGTTTTCCGCCGAGAAGTTCGGCAAGCTCCCTGAGCAGGGAGAGGTCTGCCTGCGATTTGACGCCGCGCCCGGCGACGACCAGCACCTCGGCTTCCTCAATTCCCTCCTCCTCCTCCTTTTTTTCAAGCGCAAGGATCTCGATGCCGGAGACAAGCGCCGCTGCCGGGATCTCGCATTTCGTGACCTTGCCACGCGGTTCGCCTTCATGGGGAATCTGGAAAACCTTGTAGCGCACGGTCGCGAATTGCGGCCTGTGGCGCGGCGTGTTGATGTGGGCCATGATGTTGCCCCCGTAGGCGGGGCGGATTTGGTCGAGATCCGTCGATTCGGAGATGTCGAGCATCGTGCAATCCGCCGTAAGCCCGGTGCGGAAACGCGCGGCGACGCGAGGCGCCAGGGAGCGCCCGTTGACCGTGCCCCCGACAAGGACGGCGCAAGGGCGCACCTTGTCGATGAAGTTTTCGAGGACCGCCGTGTAGGGTTCGATCCTGAAATGCGCCAATTCCGGCGCGTCGTAGGCAAAGACCTCGTCCACGCCATAGCGGAGAAGCCTCTCGGAAATGGCCTCGACGCCCCCGCCGATGACAACGGCGTAAACGGGGGCGTTCACCTTGTCGGCCAGCTCACGCGCCTTTCCCAGGAGTTCAAGCGTCACCGGGTGGAGCTTGCCGCCGTCGTCGATGTCCGCGACGACGGCTATGCCGCGCCACTTCGACTTGTCGACGCCGGGCGCGGAGTCATCGACGAACTCGAAGACGCCCCCGCCCTTCCGCACGCACATGCGGCACATGCGGCAGCCGGAGTTGATGGAAAGTTCACCGCCGTTTAGCTCGATCGCCCCGAACGGGCAAAGCTCCGCGAGCGCCTGCTTGTCGGCGGCCTTCTCCTGGTGTATCTTGATGAAAGGCATTATTTCGACTCCTTTTCAATTCGCCGCGAAAGAGCCTCGACAATCTCGACGCCCGCCGAACACCCCAGGCGGGTTGCCCCCGCCTTGACCAACGCAAGCGCCGTGTCGAGGTCGCGGATTCCACCTGCGGCCTTGACGCCCATGGCGCGGCCAACGGCCTTGCGCATCAGCTTGACGTCCGCCACCGTCGCGCCCGCCGTTCCAAAGCCCGTTGAGGTCTTGACATAGTCAAAGCCCGCGGCCTTGGCCATCTTGCAGGCGAGAAGTTTCTCGTCGTCAGTGAGGTAGCAGGTTTCGATTATCAGCTTCGACACCGCCGTGGCGTCGGCGGTCTTCACCGTTGCGGCAAGGCCCTTGAGTTCCTCGTCGAGAGCGGCGCAGGCTTTTTTGGACTTGGCGTCTTTCGCCACTTCGGCGGCGGCCGCCTTCAGAAGGCGCACGTTAATCACGAAGTCGATCTCGGATGCGCCGTTTTCAATTGCCTCAAGCGCCTCGAAGCCCTTGACGTTCGCCGTGTTCTGCCCAAACGGGAAACCGATGACCGTGCCGACCTTCACGCCGCTGCCTTTCAGCGCCTTGACGGCGAAGGGCACCTCGCACGGATTGACCATGGCGCAGGCGAACTTGTACTTGCGCGCCTCGGCACAGAGCTTCTTCACGGCGCCGGGATCCCCCGCCGCCTTGAGAAAGGTATGGTCAATCATCGCCGCCAAATCGGCGGGCGAAAGGTCATGAGCGGTTTTTTTCATAATGCGTCAATACTACTCGTTTTTCAAATTCCCGTCAATTGCCGCCCGCTCTTTTTATGGTATAATGAAGGCACCATGGAAAAGATAGCCAGCTTCACAATCGACCACAACCGCCTTTCGCGCGGCATCTTCGCCAGCCGGAAAGACCTCGTCGGCGGCGAAACCATCACGACTTTCGACATCCGCATGAAGGAGCCCAACCGCGAGCCGGCACTCGGGCAAGGCGCCATCCACACGATCGAGCACCTGGCCGCCACCTTCCTGCGCAACGAACCCGGCTGGAAGGACCGCATCATCTATTGGGGGCCTATGGGATGTCTCACCGGCAACTACCTCGTTTTGCGCGGCGATTTCAAAAGCGCGGACATCGCAGACTTGATGAAGGCGACTTTCAAGTTCATCGCGGACTTCGAGGGCGAAATTCCCGGCGCCAGACAGCAGGACTGCGGCAACTACCTTCTTCACGACCTTCCGATGGCCAAGTGGGAGGCGGCGAAATACCTGCACGAAGTCCTCGAAAAGCTCGGACCGGAAAACCTCGAGTATCCCCGCTAACCGCCAGTCCCCTTCCCATGCACTGTCCCCCGTTTGCCTTTTCACGTCCCTGCTTGGTTGCGGCGCTCCTTGCGACGCTCTTGTCCGCGGCTGCGGCCGAGAATGTCCGATTCTCAAGCGGGCCTCTCTCTCGGTCGGTGCAAAACGAATCCAACGCCGCCATGGACCGCGCCTGCCAATGGCTTGTCGCGCGGCAGAACCCGACAGGCTTCTGGGGAAAGGCGGACGTCCGGCTCACAGCCATCGCAGCACTGGCCCTGGGTGGCTCGGGCGGTGAGATCGCGGCCGCCGACAACGCGGCCGTGACCCGTGCCGTGGCCTGGCTTCTGACCCCGGCCTCGACAAACGCCCTGCCAGACGCCTCAAGTGCGTCTTCGGACAATGCCGCGGCACTCGCATGGCGCGACATGGCGTTGGCGGTCTTCTCGCCAGCGACCCCTGCCGCGCCTCTCTCTGCGCCCACCTCCTCATGCGTCAAGGCGACACTCGCCGTCAACGAAGCCTGGCGGTTCCGCAACCTCCCTCGGGAAACCAAAGCCGTCCGCGACACACTCCCCCTCGAACTCTACGCACAGCTTGCGGACGCCCCCCGAAAACGCCTCGGCGAACTCATCGCCGAGGCCGCCCGCCGCTGGGCGACAGAAGAGGCCCCGGAACCTTGGTGGAGCGATGCCGAAAGCGCCTGGTGGTTCGCGCGCACCGTCAACCGCGTAGCAGGCGGCGAACTCTCCGTCGAGGACGGCGACGGCTTCCATCCCCTGCATTGGCGCCACCGCCTTGCCAACCGCTGGACGACAACGCAGAAAATGGACGCCCGCGGCGGGGGATTCTGGAACGGCTCCGAGCTCGACACGGCCTTCGCCATTCTGCTCCTGGGTGAACTTTGAAACTCTTTGAGACTCGCAAGTGACAAAAGGGACCGCTAATCAAATCACCAGCTCGGCGCGACCGGGAATCGAAGGTGCGGCCCCCATGCGCGTCACGCACACGGCAGAGGCCGCCGTGGCAATTTCCATGGCGACTTTGAGCGACGCCCCACGCTGACGTTCTGCAAGAAAATAGCCGATATAGGTATCGCCGGCGGCTGTCGTGTCAATGGCTTCGACCTTGCGCGCGGGAACGAAGACATCCGGCCGGTGGCCAAAGCGCGCCAACGAGCCGAGGCTGCCCAGCGTCAGCAACACGTCGGCGGAGGGGAACTTGGCGCGCATGGCGTCGAGAACCGATTCGGGGCGCCCCCCCTCGGCAACGCCTGAAAGCGCCGCGGCCTCGACTTCGTTCACAACGAAAAGCGAGACAAGATTGAGCGGATAGCTGAAAACGCCCTCGTTCATTGGCGCAGGATTGAAGACGATTTCCATCCCCTTCTCCGCAGCCTTCCGCATAATTTCGGGAATCGTCGAAATCTCATTTTGAAGGAGGAGCACGTCGCCGCGGCTGAAACCCGCGAAAGCCGCGCCGACATCGACCGGGGCTATGCGACGGTTGGCCCCGCCGTCGATGATGATGCAGTTTTGCCCGGCGTCGTCAACCTGGATGATCGCATGCCCCGTCGGTCCCTCCACCATCCGCAAGAGGTGGACGTCTACGCCGTCGCGTTGGAGGGCCTCGCGCAACCATGCGCCATCTTCGCCCACGCACCCGGCGTGTGCCACTTCGGCGCCCGCCCGCGCCAGCGCGGTACTCTGGTTGAAGCCCTTTCCCCCGGAAAAGCGGGAATAGCCCGTCGAGGAGATTGTCTCGCCCGGCCTCACGAAATGCGCGACGCGATAGACGCAGTCAATGTTCACGGAACCGAAATTCAAGATTTTCATAGGTATCGCCTATCATAGCACACGGCATGGCCAATATCAACGCGGCAACTGAGACAACTGCGGCAACTGCGACGTCGGGTGCCGCCGTCGATTCAACCTTCTTTCGCGACAGGCGCGGCGGTGACATCGAACCAGTATTCTGTCTCGTATGTCTTCGCATACCACTTGCGGAGAAATGCGTGGGCATCGACCCTGCCCTGCGAGGGCTTCCTCCCCGCGGCATCCCAGTCGTGCCGCAGCGCCGCCCACGCCCAGACCGGGTACCCGGTCACCTTGAAATTCAGATGGTCGTAGCGGCGGCCTTCCTCCTCGACGACTTCGCGGGTATCGAGCCGCCACTTCAAACCGTCGAGCTTGTCGCGTGGGCGGACGACGCTCTCCTCGAAAATCCGTTTTTCAACGAAAAAGAACTCAAGCCCCTCGAAGTCAAACGACGGACGGCTCCTCGTGCCGACTTCGAGTTGCGGGTCGATGACGACGGCATCCTCCCTCGCATAGCCCCAGCCGCCCGAAATTGGCAGCGGCAGCTCAAGGGGGATCCGGAAGTCTACGCGGAGAATGCGCCCGACACCATTGGCCGGGGACTCAAGCCACGCGGGCTCGAAGGGCGTTTTGGCGGCTTCATCGCCTTCAAGTTCCTTGAGAAGTTCGGCGGCCTTTTCAACGGACTGGCCCGTGCCTTGCCCAACAAGGTAGCACTCCGCAAGCGCACGTGTCGCGCGTGGGTCCCCCGCCGCATGGGCCTGCTGCACACCTTTGAAATACCTTACGGATTCATCAATGCTTCTACCATGCATTTTGGCCCCCTGTCATTTACGAAAACGGTGTTGGCGCATCTAACGGACGATGATGCGAAGCGCCCTTCCCGATTGCGACTCGTAGCACCCCAAGTCGATGGCGCAGGTGCCGCCATACTTGCTGACGCGCGGATTCCCGTCCAAGTCGGTGCCCGGCTCAAGCGAGGGCATCGACACACCGGCGTCGCGGCAGCAGGAGTCCCTCATCAGCCTGTAGTTCCCTCTTTCGGGACTCTTGAACAGCGTCGCGCCATAGACCTCGTCCTTCGTCATCGCCGACGCCCGCGGCGTCTCCAGCCCGAAGTGGCAGTTGACAATGCTCTGCTTCGCCCTATCGGCGAAAATACCCTGCTGGATGCAGTGAAGATTCGGCTGTCCGTCGGCCGTCGAGGTCGACGTATTGCCCGCCACTACGCAGTTCCTGATGTCATAATCGCCCGACGAATAGCAGTACAGTCCGCCAATGCCTGCATTGTCGTTGCCGGCAATCGTGCAGTTCCACATTCTCGGTGCGTTGATAATGGTCACTGCACCATGCCGGTTATCGGAGCTCCCGCCATAGTTGTTCGCAATCAGGCAATTGTCCATTCTGGTAGCGGAGTTGGCCAGAAGTACGCCGCCGACGGTATTGCGGCTCACCGCGCCGCTGGGATTGAGCCCGTTATGGTCAATGAGGCAGTGCGTCACCGTGCCCGCCGAAGCGTAAACCGGCACACTTTGCCCGCGGTTGCCGTAGCACCCCGTCACACGGCAGCCGGACAACGTTCCTCCGTTGATGTCAATCAGCACCGGGCCCTTGACCGTGACGTCCTGGACGCGCGCACGGGCATGGTCGAGCTTGAACGCAATCACGGCGTTGGTCACGGTCACGATGGCGTCGGCGTACCGTCCGCTCGCGGACCGCACCTTCACCCCGCTCACGAGCGTCTGCATCTTGCCGAGCGGATACGTTCCCGCGCCGAGCACGATCTCCGTTCCCTCGTCCGCGCGCGCACACGCCGCAGCGAGATCGTCGCCATCCGCGAGGTCGATCCGTGTCGGCACGACTTTGAGACAACCCTCGATGGAAATCGTGTCAACCGGCAGGCCATCCTTGGTGACGGCCATGATGCCTGTGTAAAGGCCCTCGGTTGGTTCCGTCAGCGTCAGTTCCGCACCGGTCCCAGTCGTTTCCTCGCCGGTGCGCGTGTTGATGATCGTCCAGCTAAAGGCGTAGTCCGCCACGTCGCCACCGACGACTGTCGCCGTGAAGACGACATTGGACGCCGTCGTCGCCACGGCCGGAACGGCGGCAAAGGTAAGCCCGACCTGGCTGGCGTCAATCTCATAGCAGCCAATATCGACGGCATCTCCAGAAACACGTGGATTGCCGGCGAGATCCGTCCCCTCCATCAGGGCCGTGCCAAGCGCACTGCCCTTGTCGCGGCAGCAAGACTGCGGACCAAGGCGATAGTCGCCCTCTGACGGATTGACGAAGCCGGTCTCGCCATAGACCTCCCCGGTGAAGAGTTCCGTGTCGCGCGGCTCCGCAAGCCCCGCATGGCAGTTGACCACGCTGGTCTTCGCCCGAGGCTCAAAGCTCGACAGTCCGACAAAGTAGAAGTTAGGCTGCCCCTTGTTGTTGTCCGTACCGACGTTGTTCGCGACAATGCAGTTCTTGATGGCATAGGCTCCAGACGAATACATCTGGATACCGCTTACGCCCGTGCTGTTGTTGTCGACAATCGAACAGTTCAGCAGCTTCGGGAAATTAGATATGTAAACGGCTGGTCCTTCACTGTAATTGCCACAAACCAAGCAGTTGTCAACCTGCACATAGTCCGAGAGCTGCATTGCGCCATAGTAATTGCGGCTTACTGTCCCATCCGGCATGACGCCGTTGCCGTCAATCACGCAATGGGTGATGAAACCGGCGTTGTCTGACGAGTAGGCATACACCGGCACGCCTTGCCCAAGGCCGCCGTAGCATCCCGTCACGCGACACTTCGAAATCGTGCCGCCGTCATCCGTCATCTTGACCGGACCGAGAATCGTCACCCCTTCCAATAGCGACTGCCGGTTCTTCAGGTGAAAGGCAATCACCGCGCTGGTCACGGCAACCGTAACGGACGAATAGGATTCGCCCTTCGAAACGATCGACATCTCTCGATCCATCGCAATCGTTTCGCCAATCTCGTAGGTGCCGTCGCCGAGAACGATCCGCGTGCCAAGGTCGGCGCGCGCCGCCGCCGCCGCCAGATCGTCCCCAT
>JAZQOA010000052.1:0-5871 GCA_045627605.1 Kiritimatiellia bacterium
TCGACGGCGAGGCGCACGGCCTCGGGCTCGAAGACCTGCCCCGTCGCGGCGGTGTGCTGGGCGTACAGCTCGGCCACCTCCCCGGCGGTGAAGACGCGGAGCGTCATCGCCTCGGTGATCACGTTGAAGGGGCTCGCCGACCCCATCGTCTCGGAGTCGGGCCGGATCTGCGCCTTGTAGTCGCGGATGTCGCGCATCCCGATGAGCGCGACCGACGTCGGGAACGGCTTGCCCTTGAGCGAGTCGATCTTGCCGTTCCGAAGCTGCCGGAGAAAGGTGATCAGCGTCGGCCCGCCGAGGCAGTCAACCTCGTCGAAGAAGACGACAAGGGGCTTCGGCGCGACCTTCGCCGCCATGCGCGACAAGGCCGTCTTCACACCGGAGGCGATGACGGCATCCGGTTCCACCGCCACCAGCGGCCATTCTGCACCGGCGAGGTCGCCGAATTCCGGCATTCCGTCGATTGCGTCCCTGATCAGCGCGCAGATCTTCGGCAATCCGTCCTCGGCCTTCGGGAACGCCTGCACGGCCTCAAGCGAACAATAGACCGCGACGGCGTCGCCCTTCGCGTTCATCTCGTTGGCGAGGGAAATGAACGCCGTTGTCTTGCCGCACTGCCGCTGGGCGTGCACGACGAAGTACTGCTTCTTGTTGATGAGCGAGACGACCTGCGGAAGCCGCGCCATTGCGGGAAGCATGTAATGGTCGGCCGCGCTGCACGGCCCCCCGATGTTGAAATAGCGTTCCATTTGTACCGTTGCCTCCAGATTCACACCGTATATGCTACCACATCCGCCACACGGGGGCAACGCCGTTTCGGGCTTTTGCGCTGGCGCATTTCACTTGCGTGAAGGCAGGGGGTGTGATAGAGTTAATCATCCGTGAGCCATGTTAAACAGCGGGCTTTCGAGCAGGAAGACGCAACCTCTTTTCATTTTGGCTCGCGCAAAACGGGGAAAGCACATGACTGCAGGAGAAATGAATACTTTTCAGTTTGCCTACGGCAAGATCGCGGCGGATGCCGCGCCGGGCGTTTTCGCCCCGAAGTTCAGCAACGTGCTCCCGGTCTTCCCCGGGCGCGAGGACTTCGCCATTTCCGAGATCCTGCGGCAACACCGCGAGGTTGGCCTCAATTCGTTTATGGTCTCGCTGTCGTTCCATGCGCAGACGACGCCGGCGCGCACCTTGATCCCGGTTCTCTGCGAACGCTTCCGCAAGGTGCGCGAGGGCGTATTGGCGGCGGCACCCGAAATCGAACTCGGCGTCCTCGTCCAATCCACCCTCGGCCACGGCTGGAACGGCAAGGTGCCGTTGACCGACGAGAAGTGGGAACACGTCTGGAAGCTTGAAAGGGGCGAGGACGCCCGCCACTGCCTGCTCGACCCCGGCTTCCGCGCCTACGCGCTGGAGGTCGTCGCGTCAATTGCCCGCGAAAAACCCGCCTTCCTGCTGATGGACGACGATTTCGGCATCCGCAAAGGCGAATGCTTCTGCCCGCTCCACCTCGCCGAATTCGCCAAGGCGACTGGCAAGACGCGTTCCTTCGAGGAGTGGCGGCGGTTTTTCGAGTCGAGCCCGGTGGACGCCCCCGACAGCCTGAAGGTCGCCGAAGTCCTGCACAAGACCATTGTCGATGCGGCGAGGGACGTCCGCGCCGCCATTGACGCCGTCGACCCGTCGCTTCGCTGCGGACTCTGCGCCTGCTGGCCCGGCTGGTGGCAGCTCGACGACGTGGTACACGCGCTCGCCGGGAAGGACACGAAGCCCTTCATGCGCGTCAACGACGCCTGCTACGGCAACGCCCAGGCCAAGGACCTCGTGCATGCCTTCAGGGGTGCCCAGCGCGTCATCAACCAGCTTGACGGCGTCGACGAAGTCATCGACGAGGCGGACACCTTCCCGCAGAACTACATGAGCGAATCCGCCGCGATGTTCCACGCCCACCTGTCGCAGGCCTTGCTTGGCGGACTTGTCGGCGCCAAGCTCTGGACGAGCGAGTTCCGCCAGCCGGTCCACACGGGTTCCCAGGCGCGCTACGAGGCGAAACTGCGCGACAATCTCGGTTTCTACGCGCGGCTCATGGAGTTGGCGAAGGACGTGAAGTGGGGCGGCGTCTCGTATCTTGTCACCCGGCCGCGCCGGGGCTATGCCGCGCATCCGTTCATAACCGACCGCGGCGTCTATCCCGACACGTGGGAAATGCCCATCGAGACCGCCTATGGCGTGCCCTGCCGCTGCGACCCGCTGGGCACGGGCGGCATCGTCGCCTTGCGCGGAAACGAAGTGGATGCCGTGGCCGACGACGACCTCCGCCGTCTTCTCTCCGGCAAGGCGCTCGTCGATTCGCTGGCCGCGCGCAAACTTACGGAACGCGGCTTCGCCAAGTTGATGGGCGTCTCGGCCGACGCGGGCGACGCGGACTTCCATTTCTCCGCAGACGAAGCCGCCGATGGTTCCTGGGGCTTCAAGTGCCGCTGGAACGAGTCGATGTCGTATCTCGCGCCGGTCGCGGACGGCGTTGAGACACTTTCGAACTTCTGCAAGGGCAACGCCGCGGCGGTGGGCGATTCGACGCCCTATTCGCCGTCCGCCACCTTCTTCCAAAACGAACTTGGCGGCGAAGTTCTTGTCGTTGGCTGGGACTTCGAGCTCGTTTACTACAACATGTTCAACCCGATCCGCCGCCGCGCCTACCTCTCGTACATCGACAGGCTCCAGGGGGCGCCGATCGAATTTGTCTCGGAAAACGCCGACCCCGCGCTTGTCCGCCACGGCGTGCTCCCGGACGGCGCGGAAATCGTCTCTGTCAATGCGCTCACCTACGACTGCCGCGACGAGCAGGCCTTCCGGCTTCTCCGGGAGCCGAAGTCCGTCTGCCGGCTCCGGGGCGATGGCGCATGGTCGCCGGTCAAGTTCCGCCGCGTGTCACCGGACGCTCTTGTCGTCGAGACGCCAGTCGTGCCGCTTGAACCCGTTGTGTTGCGCTTCACATTCGGCGAGTAAAAAAGGAGATTGAAAAATGAAAAACGGGAAACTGGCGCTTGTCCTGGCAGTTGCCGTTGGCCTGGCACATGCTGTTCTGGCGGCGACGAATGTCCTGGGGATTGTCTATTCAACGGTGCCGGCGGCTGAAGGGCGGCCCGCAACCGATTTGAAACTCGACCTCTTCGTTCCGCAGGGCGAAGGTCCGTTCCCGTGCTTCATCTACATCCACGGCGGGTCGTGGAAAGCCGGAAGCCGGAAGAACTGCCGGTACGCGGCGCCCCTCGACAAGCTCGGCTGGGCCGTGGCAAGTATCGACTACCGGCTCACCGAGGGCGGGCTCAATCCCTTCCCCGCGCAGATTGCCGACTGCAAGGAGGCGATCCGCTTCCTCCGCGCCAACGCCGCGCGCTTCAACCTCGACTCCGGGCTTTTTTGCGTCGCGGGCAGCTCGGCCGGCGGACATC
The DNA here is from genome assembly GCA_045627605.1 of Kiritimatiellia bacterium. Taxonomy (GTDB): domain Bacteria; phylum Verrucomicrobiota; class Kiritimatiellia; order RFP12; family JAAYLN01; genus RGIG5952. The sequence continues at coordinate 3,450 of JAZQOA010000052.1, forward strand.
TCGCCGCGCTTGCCGGCGTGACCAGCGGGTATGACGCCGTGTGCCGCTTGAAGCCCGTCGAAGACCCCGCCAGCACCGTCGCCGCCGCCGTCGTCATGTATGGCCCGACGGATCTGCGGGAGATGGCCGCGCCGATGATCGCCTTCGCGCACCAGCATCCCGACCTGCTCCCCAAGGAGTCGGGGGAGAAAGTCGGCCTGGCCAACTTGCGGGAACTCGCCGCGCCGCTGCTCGCCCTCTCGCGCCAGCACCCCGGCGCAATTCCCAAGGGGGTGGAGGACGGGATCGCGCTCTTCGGGACAACCGACATCGACAAGGCCGTCGAACTCATCGAAGAGGCCTCGCCCGTGGCGTACCTTGAAGGGCATCCTTCGTTTCGTCCGTGCAAACGGGTCGGCGGCGCACGTTTGCCGACCGCAAAAATGCCAAGGTTCCTCATCCTCCATTCAAAGGGCGACCCGCTCGTGCCCGTGGCGCAGGGCGAACTCCTCCACGCGGCGCTGGAAAAGGCCGGGGTCAAGTCCGAACTCCATCTCTACGATTTCAACGGCCATTCGCTCCCGCCGCAGTCAATGGCCCACCTCGAAGCCTTTCTCCGGTCTCTGCGCGAGGAGACCGCCATTCCGCGTTGAACGCCGGACGCGCGCCGTCCTGAAAGAGCCGGTAGGCATCGGCAAGGAAGGTAAGATCAATAGGCGTCGGCACCGCTCCGCAAGTTACCGCCGCCTACCGTCGCGTCCTTCCGGGAAACGACGCGGCGCAACATCTCAACGGCGCCTATTGGCGTCGCCTGCGCCTTGCGGCGCGTCCGATGATGCCGGCGGCCAGCGCAATTCCGCCGAGAAATCCGGCACAGGGAATTGAGAAGATTGCGTCACCGTGGCGGACGTAGAAGGTGCCCGCCGGTTTGGGCGCGATGCCGATGTCGGTCGTGATAAAACCCGGCGTCCCGGATCCCCGCCCCGCCCCCAGGCGGCGGACGATGCGTCCGTTGGGCAGGATGAAGGCCGTCACGCCCTTGTTGGTGCTGCGCAGGACGGGAAGCCCCGTTTCAACGGCGCGGAGCACGGCTTGGGCGAGGTGTTGCTCGGCTTCCGCCGTTCCGTCGAACCAGGCGTCGTTGGCGAGCGAGGCAATAGCGGAGGCGCCTTCTGCGGCGGCTTCGCGGGCGAGATAGGGGAAGACATCCTCGAAGCAGATGAGCGGGGCGATAAGGGTGCTCGCCCCGTTTGTCTCCGCCGCCCGTGCCATGACGGGGAAATAGACCTGCTCCAGGCCGGCCTCGCAGGAGAAGCCAGCCGGGGCGCATTTCTTGAGAATGGGGAAGACGGATTCAAGGGGGATGTATTCGCCCATGGGCACGAGGTGCTGTTTCCTGTAGGTGGCGGCGATTGCCGGGCCCGGAATGAAGAGAAAGGCGGAGTTGAAGAACAGGCCGTCATCGATGGCGTCGCCTTCGGCGCCGGGACGCGGCACGTATTCCACGCCGCCGGCGATGAGGGGCCCGCCCGTCGTTTTGCAAGCCTGGTCGATCATTGTTGCGGCGTCGCGGTCATAGGGCATGAGGCCAGGCAGGGAGGTCTCCGGCCAAAGCGTGGCGTCGGGTCCCGTGGCACCGGCGATTTCCGTGTAGTCGAGGAGGGCCTGGTTGGCCTTCAAGAAGGATTCGTAGTCGCGTTCGAAGATGCACGGCAAGTCGGGGTGGACAAGGGCGATGCGAAACTTCGGCGCGGCGAGCGCGGCGCGGTCGGCGTGGCGGACGGCGTCCATGCCGCGCCACCAGACCGCAATGAGGGTGATGAGCGAGAGGAAGAGCGGGATGGTGCGCGGCATCTTCGAGCGTGGTGCGGCGGCACGGGGAACGCCGATCTTCGCGAAGCGCGGCGCTATGGCGTCTTTCCAGATGCGGATGACGAGCGAGGCGATTCCCGAATTGACCGAGGCGACGAGGGCCGAGAGCAGGCCGGCGCCGCCAACCGCGACGCAGCTGAGGAGCGCGAGGTTCTTGTATTGCGTCGCGGCGAGCGGATTCCACGGGAAGCCTGTCAGGACCGAGCCGACAAGATACTCCGAGCCCGTCCAGAGAAGCGGTTCGGCAATCCAGGCGAAGGCGCGGAAGGCGAGCGGGGCGGGAAGTCCGGGCCGCCGGGCGACGCTCCACAGGCAAGCTGCGGCGAAGCCGAAGAGGCCGGTGTAGAGCGCGCAGTAGGCGGCAAGGGCGAGGAGCCCGACGGCGACGAGGGAAAGCGGGCCGCCGTTGTCCTTGAGCGCCAGGAGCCAGGAGAGGTTGACGAGCCTGAAGACGAAACCGAAGGCGAAGCCAAGCGTGAAGCCGCGACGCGGGCTGGCATGGCGGAGCGCCACGAGGAGCGGGACAAGCGCGAAGAAGGCGGCGTCGGCGCTGGCGAGCGGGGGATAGGCC
>JAZQOA010000053.1:0-4430 GCA_045627605.1 Kiritimatiellia bacterium
CCATTTATGTTGGCCAATTAAATTGGCCAACATAAATTGTAACAATCTTCCGAAGGGATTGCAAGCCCTTCATGACAAATCACGGACTTGGCCAACGCCGCGATGAACAAGACGCCTCGTGGCCGCAGGCTAATTTTTGTCACACCCTTGGCACGGTTAGTGCTTGCGCGAACGCCGGGGGTTTGCTACGATTTTACGACACTTGGAACACACGATGAAAAAGATTGCATTTCCCAGGACTGCGGTATTCGCGGTCGCGTTTTTTTCAGCAGCCGTCGCGGCGGCCGGCATCCACGACGATTTCGCCGCGCGCATGCCGGCGCTGAAGGCGTCGACCTCCAACATCGTCGCCGCGGCGGTTGCCGCGGCGGAGCGCATCTGGGAAAATCCACGCGCCCGCATCCACCTTCCCGAATACGAGTGCTTCGGCTTCCGCGAGGAGATGATCGGCCGCGCGGGCGGTCTGACCCAAATCGGCCAGTGGTGGCCGCGCCAAAACGGCGTGGTGCTCTTTGCCGTTCGCGACTGGGAGCGCTTCGGGGGGCGCGCCGCGTGGCTCATCAAAGGCTGGCGGACGGAAGGCAACATCGTTGTCGTCTTCGGTTCGGAAAAGGGGCGGCCGGAAGACCTTGGCGCCGATTTCTTCATCGACAACGGCGCACCCGATGGCGGCGGCGGGCACGGTTCGGTCAATGCGCTTGCCAACGCCGTCCTCGGCTGGATGTGGTGCTGCGAGTATGGCGCGGCCTTTTCCCGCAGCTACGGCAAGTTCCCCGCGGTGACGAAAAGCATCGGCCCCGTGGATTCCTGGGGGCTGAACGCCGCCAACAACTCGCCCGACGGCGGCGTGCAGTTCTTCGATTGCCCGGAGGCGATTCCCGCCGGGGAGTTGGCGGGCGTCTACTGGCACAGGGTGTTGAAATTGCTGGCGGACATGAAGGAGCCCTGCGTGACGATTCCGCTCAGAAAGGCCGCGTCCGTCATCGCGGACAAGCTTGCCGCGGGGCGGCGCGTGGGAATCGCCGGGCTCGGCCACCTCATTCTCGAGGAGCCCAAGCACGGGCTCAAGTCGCCGATGATCGGTTTCCGCTCCGTGAGCATGATGCCCGACGCCCTCGAAGCCGTCCTCGGCCCCGGCGACCTTCTGGTCTGGATGTCCTACAGCGGCATGAATTCACGCTGGGAGAACTACGCCACGCCCATGCGCAACGCGGGGCTCGACCTCGTCGTCTCCTTCGCCCAGCCTGAACCCGCCGAGGACACTTCGGGCTACCTTTGCTTCATCCCGCAGTCCTGGTCGATGCCCGATGCCGAAGTCTCGATTCCCGTTCCCCCCGGGGCCATGGCCCCCGTCAGCGAAATCGACCGCGTCCTCCTGACGCGCATGCTCGACGAGGAGGTCTGCCTTGAACTCGCGCGCCGCGGGCTCGACCTGAAGCGCCCCGGCCTTTACGACCCCTGGCGGTTCTACGACTTCGGGCAGCGGCGCACGACGACCGTCCACACGGTCTATTCGGCGCCGGACGAGTTCGACGTGGCGATGACCAATGCGCCCTCGCTTGGCAAATACGTCGAGGCGGGGCCTTTCCACCCGGCCCCGCAGCAGGCGACGCCGCCGGGGCCGGCGCAGAGGCGGTCCAGGAAAGGGGACAATGTCTTCTTCATGGAAAAGGACCGCTGGGGGGTGGCGACGCGTGATGGCAAAACCCGGATCGAGGCCGAGTACGACAACATCCTGCCGCTGGGCGGCAAGTTCGTCTCGGTGGTGAAAAACCGCAAATACGGCGTCCTCGACTGGGACGGCAACGTCATCCTGCCCCCGGGCCTCGGGATGATCCGCATGCAGGACGACTTTGTCGTCACCTACGAGGACTTGAAGTTCGGCATCCTCGACCGCGACACCTGCCGGGAGCTGACACCGCCCCGCTACGACTTCTACCCGACCCGCATCCGGGGGCTGGACGGCCATCTGGTGAAGGGCACCGTCGGGAAGCGGACGGGCGTCTTCACGGACGGCGGCGACGAAGTGCTGCCCGCGGAATACGCCGATGTCTTCAACCAGCTCCGCGACGACGTATGCCTGGTGAAGACGCCCGACGACCTCTGGCACGCCGTCAGCGTCACGAACGGCCCGGCCCCGTTCCCGGAGGCCTATTCGACGATCTCGTTCCTCGGCGCGGATCGCTATGCCGTTTCCAACGGGCGTCTCCGGGGCGAACTCAACGCCGACGGCAGCGTGCGCATCCCCGTGGAATACGATTTCCTCGTCCGCCACGAAAAGACCGGACAGGTTCTCGCCCGAAAGGAGGGGAAGTGGTTCCTCATCGGGGAAGATGGCGTAGCCACGCCGTTCCCGCTTGCGTGCGACTGGGTGGACTTCGCGGACGCGCCCCAGGTGCAGGCGGGGCGCGAACCCGGCGACGAGATTTTCTACCGCGTGGCGAAGGACGCCAAGTGGGGCGTCGTGGATGCCGCCGGCAAAGTCGTGCTGCCGCTTGAATACTCCTATGTTTCGCCCTTTGACTATTCCGGCGGGGCGATGGTCGCCACGGGCGGGGAATGGCGCATCGACGTGACGATGCGCCCGCAGCTTTTCGGCGCAAAGTGGGGGGCCTGCGCCCGCGACGGAACGGTTTTGGCGCCAACGGCGTTCGACGCCGTGACATTCGACAATTCAACAAAATCATGGCGCGGCGTGGTTCGCCGTCGCCGCACGGTCATGACGCCTTAAGTGGCGCGGAAAGGGAGCAATGAACAAGGGCAACAAGATACCGGAGTGGTTTTCCGACGCGCGTTTCGGAATGTTCATCCACTGGGGGACCTACGCGATGGCGGGCCGCCACGAGTGGGTCAAGCGCAACGAGCGCATCCCCGAGGAAAAGTACCAGGTCTATTTCGACCTCTTCAATCCCGACATGTTCGAGCCGAAAGTCTGGGCCGCGAAGGCCAGGGCCGCGGGAATGAAGTACTTCGTGATCACCACCAAGCACCACGAGGGCTTCTGCCTCTGGGACTCGAAGTACACCGACTACAAGGCGCCCAACACGCCGGCGGGGCGCGACCTCCTGCGCGAGGTTGTGGACGCTTTCCGCGCCGAGGGACTGCACGTCGGCTTCTACTACTCGCTCATCGACTGGCACCATCCTGATTTCGTCGTCGACCGCCTGCACCCGCGCCGCGACGACGGTGAGGAGGAGGTCGCCCGCCTCAACAAGGGCCGCGACATGGCGCGCTACCGCGAGTACATGAAGAACCAGGTCCGCGAACTCCTCACCAACTACGGCAAGATCGACGTCCTCTGGTTTGACTTCTCCTATCCGGGCGAGGACGGCAAGGGCCACGAGGACTGGGATGCCGAAGGCATGCTCGACCTCGTCTACGGGCTCCAGCCCGACATCATCGTCGACGACCGCCTCGACTATCCCAACCCCAACGCCCTGGTGACGCCCGAGCAGTACGTGCCCGCCGAGCCGATGCGCGACGCCGAAGGCAACGTCCGCGTCTGGGAGGGGTGCCAGACCTTCTCCGGCTCCTGGGGCTACTACCGCGACGAAACCTCGTGGAAGACGCCCAAGATGTGCATCGAGATGCTCGTCAACCATGTCTCGCGCGGGGGCAACCTGCTTATGAACGTGGGGCCCACGTCGCGCGGCTACATCGACGAACGCGCCTGCGAGCGCCTCGACGCCTACGCGAAGTGGATGAAGTACAATTCGCGGTCGATCTACGGCTGCGGCATGTCGCCCTTCGTCGAGGCGGAGAACTGCCGCTACACCTACAACGCGAAGACGGGCCGCCTCTACGTGCACATCTACGCCTGGCCTTTCCGCTTCCTGCACCTGCCGGGGCTCGTCGGCAAGGTGCGCTACGCGCAGTTCCTCCACGACGGCAGTGAAGTCACCTTCTCGGAGGAGGCCAGCTACTGCGGGCGCCGGGCGACGCCGGAAGGGTGCGTGACGCTCGACATGCCCGTCGTCCAGCCCGACGTCCTCGTGCCCGTGGTCGAGGTTTTCCTCAAGTAAGGCAGCGTTGGCGCCATGAAATACGACTTTGTTGGACTTGGCTACTGCAGCAACGACCATCTCTGTGTGTTGCCGCGCATCCCCATCGACTCCAAGGTGCAGATGCTCCGGCACGAGGTCGGGGGTGGGGGACCTTCCGCCAACTCGACGGTTGCCGCCGCGAAACTGGGGCTTTCCGCCGCCTACATCGGCACCGTCGGCGACGACGCCGACGGCCGCATGATCCTCGACGAGTTCTCCCGCGAGGGCGTCTTCACCGGCGCGATGAAAGTGCGCAAGGGCGTTTCCAGCGCCATCGCCTACCTTTGGATCGAGGAGAAGACCGGCAACCGCTCCTGTGCCTGGACGCGCGAGGGGCTTGTCGAACTCGGTCCGGACGAAGTCGACCTCGACCTCGTCCGCGGCGCC
>JAZQOA010000054.1:0-15708 GCA_045627605.1 Kiritimatiellia bacterium
TCGCCTCAGTGATCACGTTGAACGGGCTCGCACTCCCGAGCGTCTCGGCATCCGGGCGTATCTTCGCCTTGTAGTCGCGAATGTCCCGCATGCCGATGAGCGCGACCGACGACGGGAACGGCTTGCCCTTGCCCATGTCGATCTTGCCGTTCCTGAGTTGGCGAAGAAATGTGATCAGCGTCTCCCCGCCGAGGCAGTCAACCTCGTCGAAAAGGAGGATGAGCGGCCTTGGCGCGACTTTCGCCGCCATGCTCGTCAAGGCGACCTTGACGCCGGAAATCACAACCGCATCCGGCTTCATCGCATCGACCGGCCATTCCGCCCCGGACAGCGAACCGAATTCCGGCACGCCGCTGATCGCCTCCTGCAAAAGCGCGCAAAGCTTCGGGATGCCGTCCGCAGCCGTGGGGAACGACTGCAGGGCCTCCAGCGAGCAGTACAGCGCGACGGCATCGCCCTTCGCGTTTGTCTCGTTGGCGAACGACAGGAACGCCGTCGTCTTGCCGCACTGCCGCGGCGCATGGACGACGAAGTACTGTTCCTTGCGAACAAGCGACGCCACCTCCGGCAACCGCTCCATCGCCGAGAGCATGTAATTCTTCGCCGCAATGCACGGCCCGCCGATGTTAAACCACCTCGCCATACGCCATGTCATGTCAGAATGCAAACAACACGGTAAGAACATTCCGGTCGTTCTCACGCGCATAAGAAACAGACTTGGACATTTTTCTCACCATAAACATGCCGAGTCCGCCTGCCTCGCGATCTTCAAGCGGGGCATTGACATCGGGATTGACAATCTCGCGCGTCGGGTCAAAGGCCCGGCCATCGTCAGAGAAAATCATCCGCGACACCTTGCCGTCCTGCGTTTCGAAAGCGATTGAAAAACGCGACGCCCCCGAATAACGGATGATGTTGGAGACGATCTCGTCCATGATGATCGCGGGCTTGGGATCCTCCTGGTAGAGTTCGAGGAACGCCTGGGCCTGCGCCATCCCCTCGACCGTCGCGTCAAAGTCGCGTGCAACTGGAACGACGCTTTGCATGGGAGGGTTCACGCGAAGGTGAAAATGGATGAGAAACCGGTGTTGTCGAAGACCTCCTTCACCACGGGCTTCGGGTTCAAGATCGTCATGGACTTGCCCGCCATCTTCTTCTGGGCTCCAAGAAGCACGCGCAATCCGGCAGATGAAATGTAATCGACCCCGGCGAAGTCCAGGACAAGGGTTTCGACCCCGTCCAACTGCACCGCCGCCTCAAGTTCGGGCGAAGTCAGCATGTCGATGCGCCCGAGAGGCGCAAGCGTCAGTTTTGTTCCTTCGAGTGTTTTCTTGATTTCCATTCTGGATTTTCCCCTAAGCCATTATTGTAGCAAAATTTGACACCCGCGGCTAATGGCCGGACTTGCCGACGAGTTTGAACGCCAGGATCGTGATGTCGTCTGCCTGCTCCGTCCCGCAGGCAAAGGCATCGACGTCCTTCAGCACGCCATTGGCAATCCCGCAGGCGTCATGCGTCCCGAAAAGCCCGCGGACCACCTGGAAGAGGCGGTCGTTCCCGTAAAGCGTCTGGCTTCCGTCCATCGCCTCGGTGACGCCATCGGTGTAGAGGACGAGTCCGTCGCCCGGCTTGATCGACAGCGTCTGCTTGCGGTAGGGCATCCCGTCCATCGTCGCGAGCGGAAGCCCGCCCCTTTCCGTGAGGAAGGCGACGGAGCCATCGGTTCGCTTGAGAAGCGGCGGGTTGTGCCCGGCGTTGACGTATTCCAATTCGCCGCCAGCAAGATCGACGATGCCGACCCACGCCGTCACGAACATGTTCGCCTCGTTCAGCCGCGCGAGCCTGTGGTTGGTCTTTTCAACCGCCTCGACAATCTCGATCCCCGCCTTCAGGTAGCTCTGGAGCGTGGCCTTTGCCCGCATCATGAAAAGCGCGGCGGGGATGCCTTTCCCCGAGACGTCCGCGATGACAAGGGCCAACTTGTTGGGCGCGGCAAAGTAGAAGTCGTAGAAGTCGCCGCCCACCTCGCGCGCCGGGCGCATCAGCGCGTGGATGTCGATGACGCCCGTCAACGCCGGATAGGGCGGGAACGTCGAGGGCAGTGCGTTGGCCTGGATCAACTTGGCCATCGACATGTCCTTCTCGGCCTGCCTATGCTCGGCCGCGAGACGCATCCGCTCGCCGGACATTTTCCGGACATACGGGAAGGCGATCGCCAGCATAAGGGCGAAACCGAGGATGCCGGAGACGATGAAAAACATCTGGAAGCGGCTGACAAAGATATTGCCCATGAAAGCAAGCGAAATGTCGAGGCAAAAAACGCCCATAGGCCGGCCATCAGGGTCCTTTCCGAAGGGGACGGCGTAAACCGCGATGGGATCGCGGATGAAGTCGCCGAGAAAGGGCTCGTGCCAGGCGCCGTGGCCCGCGGCGATCGTGTCGCGGTACCAGCCGCGCCTGCGATAACCGGAACCGTCGATGAAAACCGGCTGGCCGTCACGCCACTGCACAAGCAACATGAGGTCGCGGTCCTCGCAGGCGAAAACGGCAGCCACGACTTCCTTGTGCGTCTCGCGCGTCTCGACGAGCTTCTGCCTGAGCCATTCGCGCGTCTCGGGCGCGGAGGGATCAAGATCGGCCATCTCGACGGCGAGGAGCTCCGCCTGGCCCTTCACGTCCTGGTAGATGCGGTCGATGCGGGAGAACTTCGGGTCATCATCGCCGGGACGGACGAGCACCTCGTTCATCCTCAGCTTGATCTGGTTGTTGACCAGGAGAACCATCGCGGCGAAAACGGCCACGACGCCAAGCACCGTGGCAAGTCCGCCGCCCACGCGGCAAAGCCCCCCGAGCGGGCCGGGTTCCGATTGGACATCCGCTTTTTTCAAAAACACGCCCATCATTCCTCCTCCCTGGCGCCTGCCATTTCCAACGGGAAGGAAAACATCGACCGGTTGCAACCGATTGTGCTGAGATACTGGCGGTTGCGATGCGCCTGCATGAGCCCCGCGATCACGAAGGAGCGAAGACTCGAGACCTTCGCGTCTTCATCGGTGATGTCGGTGATGTCGCCGGTGTCGCGGAAGACGACGCGAACCTCCCCGGGGGCGACTGTAAACGAGCCCTCGGCAATGACCTTCGCGGCCTTCTTGCCGTTGTTGTCGATCAGCGCCATCGCGCATTCCTCCACCAGCAGGGCGATCCGCATGACCGTTGCGTGGGGGATGCCGTGCGCGGAAAGGAAAGCCTCGGTCTCGTCGCGGACGCCGGCGATCCTCTCGGCGCTCGGGACAAAAGAGAGGTTGAGGATTTCGCTTTTCTCGGGGAATTGCGGAAGCGGGAATGCGGAATGATCGCGGATCTTGCAGTATGCCAACAGGGAAATGAGCGCCAGCGAGACGCCAAGCGGAAGGCCTCCCCACAAGGCGTCCACCCCCCAGAGCAAGGCAAGGGCCAGGGCGCAGGTTACCGGCATGACGAATTCTTCAAGGACCGTCGCCACAAAGGCCAAGGCCACGCGGCCAATCGTCAGGCAATGCGACTCAAGGTAGGAAGTCACCGAATTGAAGGGAAGTACGAAGGCGCCAATGCGAAGGGCGAGGACCGCATGCCTGAAGATTTCATCGTCGTGGGAGATGCCATACGCCGCGACGATTTGAGGTGCGAACGCCAGGATTGCGGCCGAAAAAAATGTCCCGACAAAAATCGACACGACCACGCTGTAGCGCACGAGTTCCAACAGACGGGGCCGGTTCCTTTCGCCAAGATACATTTCGGCGATCGGCGCATAGGCGTCGCCAATCTTGTCCAACGCCTCGCCCAATTCCATCAGCAAGGCGACCACGCCGACGACGGGAAGAAAATTCGGCGAAGCCAAGCTCACGACAAGCTTGTTGACCACCGACACGAAACCACACTGGCAGAGGCGCGAAGCCGAATCCGGCAGGGAATAGACGACGAGTTCCTTCGCCATGGAGAATGAAAAGCACCATTTCGGCTTGATCGAGTTCGACTTGCGAAAAAGATGCAGCATCATGATCGAACACGCCGAAAGCTCCGAGATCAGCGTCCCCAGCGCCGCACCGCCCGCCGATCCCGTCGCCTTGGCCAGCGGAATTGAAAGGGCCAACGTGAAAAACGGCTGGGAGAAGTCCGCAATCGCCGTCGTCACTGTCTCCCCGTCGGCGTAAACAAGCCGCCACATGACCATCACGGAGGGGAAAACGGCCATGTAAACCGCCGTCCACCGCCAGTAGGCGACAGCCTGTTCGCGCACCGACCCGGCAAGTCCAAGCTGGTCGAGATAAAGGTCGCGGCCAAAATACATCGCCATGAAAATGAAGAGCCCGACCAGCGCCGCCATTTCAAGGGTGAGGCCCGCCACTTCGCGGGCCTTGTCATGCTGGAATTCGCCCTGATACCGGGCGAACAGGTAGCCTGCACCGCAGTAAACGAGTTTTCCAATGAAGAGTGCGCCCATCGTGACCGGCAGAATCGCGGCAATGCCCGAGAGGGCATCCACGCCGACAACATTACCGGAGACAAACAGGTCTGCAAGGCGCGGCACAAGCGCCCCGACCATCCCGAAAGCCTGGGCTCCCAGAAGGGAATTCAACCGGATTCTGGCAAAAGACTTCGTCAATGACATATCCAATTATTATAACATATAGTCGATGGCGGCGGGCGGGACAAAACGCTTCGCCAATTCGGCGATCTGGGCAGGCGTCAGGCGGGCGCCGTCCGCGACGAGTCCGGCGCGCCTCGCCTGGATTTCGATCCACAGCGCGCTGAACGAGGACTCCCCTTCGCGCATGTCCGCCGCCGGCGACGTCGAAAGAATGATGGATTCCGCCTCGTCGAGCCTCCCTGTCGCCACGAGCGCAACGGCCCTGAGGAGCCTGATGCGCGAAGCGGCGCGGGCGGCATCATCCAGTTGCGCCTCGAAGGCGAGGGCCGCCGCATACTCGCCGTCCTCCACGAGCGCCGCCAGGGCTTCGCGCCGAATGTTACCCTCGGCCGGCAACTCCCCATTGGCGCGGAGGAGGTCGTCGCGGCCGAGTTTGTCGCCCGCCAGGCGACGGGCGATGCCCACGCATCGGCGAGCCCAGGCGTTTTCCTTCGCGGCGCAGGAGTCGCGCCAGGCGGAGAGGGCCTCCTCGTTTCTCCCCGCCTCCCAGAGCATAACCCCGTAGTGGAAGAGCGAGAGCCAGTTGCGTCCGCCAGATCGCGCGAAACTCGCCTCAAGGAGCGGGATGAACTCCTGCGGCGCAAACTCACCCGGTTCCTCTTCGACGGGCCGCTCTGCAATCACGCCGCCCCACAGAAGAGTCCGCCACGGGTTCTGGACGACGGTGCACGAATCCGGCGGGAACGCGACGCCCGGCGTGCCGGGGAACGCAGTGCCGCTTCCGGCGCGGCGTTCGCATTCGAGCGCCCCCCACCCCGAGCCTTGGGCGATGATTTCGTCCGGTGCGACCGGGATGTCCGCCCAAAGGCCGGGCTCTTCGCCAAGGCGGTCGAGCATTCCGCCGGGGACGATGGCGCGAACCGCCTTGTCGCCTTCGGCCCGGGCGGATGGCCAGTCGTTGCCGAACGCCGCCTCGCCAAGGACGACCTCGCCGAAAGCCTCCACCCATGACCATGTTTCGCCGGCGGGCATCGGGAGGTGGTGGGACTGCGACCGGGCGAGTCCCGCCTGGATTTCGAGGTAGTCGGGCGTCCCCAGGTAGCGCTGCCAAGTCTGGCCTCCGCTTTGAATGCCCCAGCGGAAAAGCTTGCGCCCGCGCAAGCGCGAGGTCGAAGTCTGGAACAGCCCGTGGCAATCGGGCTGGAGGGCGATTTCCCAGGGATGGGTCTCGGAATCGGGGACGCGGAAGAAGAAATCGCGCGCCCCCCGCATGCGCCCCGGATAGGTGATTTCGTCGCCGTCGCAATCCGGCAGCCGGCAGGCCCCCATGGCGTGGGTCGTGTAGTTGTGGAGCAACGTCTCGTCTGCGGAAACAAGCACGCGGGTGCCGGGATTTTGGCGCGCGGCGATATTTGTCCACCAGTATACCGGCACCATGTGGTCGTTCGGGTTGTGGATGGCGGAACGCACGAAAAGCGCCTTTGAGCCGGGAGGGAGCCAGGCGTCGATCTGCACCGTCATGCGGCGAACGCGCTCGAACTCCCACATGCGGAGCGCCGGGGTGCCATCGGGAAGTGTGCGGCGGGCTGCGAAAAGCGGGGCGCACGTCAGGGGCCAATGGCCGCACCAGCCGAAATTCCACTCGATGCCGCCGCTGATCCACGCCTTGCGAATGGCGAGGTTGCAGGGTTGGAAGACCGGGTTGGAGGCCAAAAGCTCCGCGTTGGAGTCCTTTGAGAAAAGCGACCAGAGATGTCCGCCAAGCTCCGGGATGAACGTCGCGCGGAGATGCTCGTTCTCAAGGACGACGGACTTGAAGGCGCGGGGCTTGCGCTCCCGGTTGAAGCTATCTTGATAGCGGTACGGGAGAAGCGTCGGCGGCCTTCCCCAGCCAAGGTTTTCGAGATCTTCACGGGGAAAAGTCTCGTCGGTCTTGATGTCAGAATGAAGGTCCGCCGCCTTCTCGATGACGGGCAGAGGATTCTCCGGTCCGAGATCTGCGGCCGGAATGACAAAAGGTTCGATTCGAAGTTCACTCATGACACGCTTTTCCATGTACACATTGACCATCCCGTCCTCGCGCATTTCCGAATGCACGATTTCGGTGTTGTCGTCAAGCGTAATGAATGGATACATCATATCGCAGCCCGTTTCTTTGTAGGTTCACGTTCTTTCCGATCAGGAGATTTTCAACTTTATATTCGTCCCTCACTTGGCTCAAATGCAACTTCACTTCGACCTTTTGCTACCTTTAAACAAAACCGACGACGGCTTCCATCCTGTCGCCAGCTCGTCGGCTTTGCGGAGCCAATACCGCAATCGCTCCGACCTTGGCACAATCTCCCCCCAATATTCCGCAAACAATGTGTCTGGCAACCGTTTGCTTGCCGCCTCAATCTCATCCTGCAACAACTCCAATGCCCGCCGGATATACAACCCTCCCTTGTCGTCATTGCCAGGATTGGCAACGCTTCCGGCTGAAAACAAATCCCTTGCCTGATGACAAAGCACACCGTGATAAGAAAGCATGAACATGACAACGTCGTCATATTTATTTCTCGACCGACCCGACTTCAGAATCGCCGGACACAGCAAGACTGCTTCGGCGCGCACCTGCAATTTCTCCACAGGGCTCAGATTCGTATAAAGGCGTATGTTGGCAGGAAGCGTGTGTTCGTCTCCGTTCGTGTCGTCAATCCACCAAAGCCGCTCGCCGGGGTGTTTTTTCCGCGCATACTCGCGGACATATCTCATCTTTCCTTGGACGTCGAGAGCCATGAACGCATCATACGATATTCCCATGCTTTCAAACAAAGATTCCCGTCGTTCATTTTCAACTGTTGGCAATTCAACCTCAAATCGCGGTACATGAGACGTACGAACATGGACAACGCTCTTTTCATAGTCGCCCCAGCGCACTTCGGGCTTGCCGCCCATCTTGCCAAAGACAATGTAGATGTATTTGACCCCCGGCGCACGTTGCGACTCCAAAATGCTGTTGGCAATGCTTTTCCATGTATCGGAAATCGTAAACTTGACCTCAACGCCAAATTCTCCCAATGCGATGTCCGGAAACTGCTGGGGTGGCGGTGTGAAATCAACGCGCAATGCGGCCTCGTCCTTCAGCAAATCGTCAAGCACCTCGCGAACACGATTTTCAAACTGCCCGGACGATGAAAAGCCTGACTTCCTCGCCTCGTGCGTCAATGTGCCACAACAGACGTCAAGCAATCTCTCGAAATCAGCCTTGTTCATTGCCGTTCTCCAATGTGCGCTTGACCGCCATCGCCACATGCCACGCCAGAACGGGCGGAACTGCATTCCCGATCTTCCGTTCCGTCTCACGGATTCCGCAGGGGAACGTGAACGAATCGGGAAATGACTGAATGCGCGCAGCCTCGCGCATGGAGATTCGTCGCGGCAGACGATAGTGAAACTGAATGTTGCCATGACACTCTGCGCGAATCGTGTACCCAGGACGGTTCTCGACAAGACGTCGGCTTCCCTGCTCACCTGAGGGAGCGGCCAAGCTCCATACATGAGAAAACTCTTTGCTTTGAGGCGCGTTCTCCAAATCACGCAACGCCTCCCCGGCGGTTATCACCGGAATATCCAAAGGCTCAGGAACCGTGAATTTCCCGATGTCCTTTCTCGTTCCTACGAAAATCACCCGTTCACGCGTTTGCGGAACGCCGTAGTCCTCGGCATGATAGACATGATAGGTCACATCGTATCCAAGTGACTTGAAATCGTGGAGAATGGTCTTCAAAGAATACTCATTTTGCTTGAGCATAAGACTGCCAACATTCTCCGCGACAAAAACCTTCGGGTTCGTTTTCTTGACAGCATCGATTATATATGTATAGAGACAGCTTCTCCGTCCTTTGATGCCAAGCATCTTGCCATTGATCGAAATGTCCTGGCATGGGAAGCCGCCTATGACGACATCAACTTCAGTTGGCAACGTTTTGATGACGTCCTTGATGTCGCCGCAAATAATTTCAGCGCCAAGATTGCGCGAGTAGGTTTTACAGGCTGCGGGATTTATTTCATTCGCCCAGCAAACGCCAAATCCAGTCGGTGCATACGTCTTGCCGAGAAATTCAAAGCCCCCTTGAAATCCGAGATCCAATCCGCCGCAACCCGCGAAAAGCGAAGCAACCCGATATTTCGGACAACCGCCGTCAGCGAACTTTTTCTCACTTGGAAGAATAACTGACAGAAAATCCAGCTGTGCCACCGCTTCACATACGCGCAACCGTTCGCGCGGCAACTTGGCAAGGTCGCCTGGCAGATAGTCGGCAAGCAAGGCGAAATCGCCGCCGTCATGGAACTGCTTGATAGCCGCAGCAATCATCTTGCTACGTCCGCGACCTTTTTCAAAGTCGCTCACGCGGGCATAGACAGTTGCTCCTTCAAGACACGGACCATAATCAAGAGCCGTGACTTTGAAAACCATGTACTTTGCGTACTTGAGCGGACCAAGCTTCGCATAGGTGGGGTTTTCCGCGAGAAATTCAACCCTGGTCTGGACGCCGACAAACTCTGCGGCGAAGCCATATCGCTTCCCTTTGGCACTCGCATACAGCCACAGTTCCCCGACCTTCGCACACAACTCAGGCTTTAGCCCGTCATCTTCCTTGACGGGGTAGTTGTAAACGCCGTACTGCCTGATCCAGGCAAGTTGCTTTTCCTTGTAGGTGCCGACAAGGATGATGGTGCCGCCATTGCTGTTTTTTGACTTTGTAAGTTTTCCCGGCATCTTTTCATTTCCTTCAGTAAAATTATACCATTTTGCGCTTCAAATTGCCGATGATTTCATCGACGACGGCGGAGACGGCGGCGTCGCCCAATACAATGATGTCGGCGGCATCGTAAAAGACGAGGCGGGAGTCGTACAGGTCGCGGAGCCGGTCCGGTGAAAGGCGCGTCCAGACGGGACGGCGAGCCAGTTCCCCGGGTGTCATCCGCGCGGCAATGACCTCAAGCGGGACCTTGACGTGGACCGTCGCGCCACTGGCTTTCATGATTTCAAGATTGCCGGGATAGGTCGGGACGCCCCCGCCGGTCGCGACAACGGCGTCGTGGACGTCCCGCGCGATGCCTGCAAGCGTTTCCCGCTCCTCGACGCGGAATGCGTCCATTCCGTGCGTCTCGATGTAGCGGCCGGTCGTGACGCCGCCATGGCGGTCCGCGAAGACCTCGTCGACATCGACGTAGGCGCGCCCGAGCCGTTCCGCAAGCGCCTTGCCGACGGTACTCTTGCCGGCCCCCATGAACCCCATGAGGTAGATGTTGCCCGAAAACACAGGCCCCTCCAAGCCGCGGCGTTACCGTCCAAGCGGGGTGAAATCTGAGACCGGCTGGGAAAAGACGATGCCGCTGCCTTTCTCGGCGAAGCACGGGAGGGCGCGAATCGCCTCAAGGACGGCGTCTCGTCTTGAGGCCTCGACGACAATGACCAGCATGTCCTTTTCAGGAACGAGGCGGACGCCGAAGAACTCCGCATCCCCTTCCCGCGCCGTGCCGCGCGCCTGGAGAATCGTGCCGCCCGTCGCACCGGCCTTGCGCGCCGCCGCCATGGCGTCCTCCGCGTAGCCGCGGTTGACGATGACGTTCACCATTCTGTAGTCGCCCTCGTTGTCCATGGCGATATCCCCCTTGTCAATGTCGCTTGCGGGCCCGCTCTTCATGAGCGCGCCGACCCAAAGTGAAAACATGATGCCGAAGTGCGGCCTGCATCCGGCAGTGGCGGCAGAAACAGCCGCCATGACCGACTGGGCCTTGTCCTCCGCGGCGACGCTCAAGGCAATGTCCTTGTCCGTTTCGCCAAGGCCGAGGAACTGCAGCACGGAACTCGCGGCCGTCCCCTTGCCCATCAGCACCGTGCCGCCGCCCGCGCCGCCCGAAACGGCCGCCGCCGCAATTTTCTCCCCGCTGCCTCTCGGCACGATCGTGACAATCATGCGGTAGTTCATTTGCCTGCGTCCTCCAGCTTCGCCGCCCGCCGACGCTTCGCCTCGAAGACAATGCCCATGACCTGGATGGCGATCAGCGGCATCATGGCGACCAACGCAATGACGCCGAAGGAGTCGCTCGATCCCGATCCGGCCGAGGCGGCGCCAAGCGTGAACGAAAGCACGAAAGTCGAAGTCAGCGGTCCTGACGCGACACCGCCCGAATCATACGCGATTTCGGAAAAAAGCGTCGGTGAGAAGAGCATCAGGAGCATCGCCAGGGCATACCCGGGGACAAGAATCCAGGCAATGCTGAAGCCGGCGACGGCGCGCCACATCGCCAGGGCGATCGCAAGCGCGGTGCCGATCGAGAGGAAGACGAGAAGCGCCTTGCGCCGGATCATGCCGCCGGAGACATTCTCGACCTGCTCGCTCAGCACCCAGACGGCAGGCTCGGCGCAAACGATAATCGCGCCGAAAACCAGTCCCGTCGCAATCATCGCCGCATACCAGAGCCCGCCCCGCGCCGCGGCGTTGCCGCCCAGCGCCTCGCCGAGAGCCTGCCCGGCCTGCATGAAACCGCCGTTGACGCCGATGAGAAAGACAGACAGGCCGATGAAGGCGTAGGCGAAGCCCACGGTCACGCGCAGCATCTGGCGGGCGGACATCTTGAGCAACAGCAATTGGAAAACCATTGCCATGGCGAAGAGCGGCATGATCGAGGAGGCCGTCTCGCCAAGGGCATGCGAAACCACCTGTCGCGTAATGCCGGTTCGCACAGCCTCGGCCGCAGACGAATCCAAAGCCGCAGCCGGGGCGTCGAGATTGACGAAAAGCGAGTAGACCAACACGGCGAGCACGGGGCCGACGGAGGCCACGCCGGTCAATCCAAAACTGCCGCCACGATCGGAACGCACGGCCGAGACGCCCAGGCCGAGCGCCATGATGAAAGGAACCGTAAGCGGTCCGGTCGTCGCGCCGCCCGAATCAAAGGCAATGCCGACAAAGGCCTGCGGCACGAAGACCGAAACCGCCGCCAGCATCCCGTATGAGAGGAGCATCACGAGTTTGAAGGAGAAGCCCGTGACCGTCCGCAGAAGTCCCGCCGAGATGAAGAGTCCTACGCCCCCGGCAATGGAGAAGGTCAACGCCTTCTTGTCCACGCCGGCGAAGACGCCCCTCACCTGGTCGCCGAAAACCTGGATGTCGGGCTCCGCCGCCGTCACGATGAAGCCGATGACGAAGGCCGCGCCAAGGAGGAGGACCAGACTCTTTTTTGCCGTCAGCGCCGCGCCGCAACGTTCGCCAACCGGGGTGATGCCCATGTCGACGCCCATCAGGAAGATGGTGAGGCCGACGGTCAAGAGGAACGAGCCAACCGCAAACCACAGGAGCAAATCGCGCCCCAGCGGGACGAAGGTGAAGCCCATGAGCAGGACAATGACGGCCACGGGCAGAACCGAGGCCGCCGTCTCCTTGAGTTTCGCCAGGATATTCACGGACTGTCTGTCTTTCTTGACGCACCCTGCCCGGGCGCGGAACTAAAGGTTGGCAAAGGGATTTGCCGAGAAGGTCTTGCCATCGGGCGACGCGCCGAAGGTCCAGACGCCCTCGCGGCGCGGGGCGCCGCCAAAGCCACGGCCCCCCTGCCCTCCTTCGCGGCGCTGTCCGCCACGGTTCTGGGGGCCGATCTGGGGGTTCGACTTCGCGCTGAGCGCGATGCGCTTGCGCCCGATGTCGACATCGACCACCGTGACCTTGAGCTTGTCGCCGGCCTTGACGACGTCCGCCGGGTCGCTCACGAAGTTGTCGGAAAGCTGCGAGACGTGGACAAGGCCGTCCTGGTGGACGCCGATGTCGACGAAGGCGCCGAAGGCCGTCACATTGGTGACGATGCCCTCGATCTGCATGCCGGGCTTGACGTCCTCGATGGTCGTCACGTCCTCGAGGAACTTCGGCATTTCGAAGGCGGCGCGCGGATCGCGGCCGGGCTTCTTGAGTTCGCTCGCGATGTCGCGGAGCGTAGGCTCGCCGACATCTTCCGAAACGTAGTTGCGGAGCTTGATGCTGTCAACCAAAGTGGCGTTGCCAATGAGCGCCTTGACGTCCACGCCAAGGTCCCTGGCCATCGCGGAGACAAGGGCGTAGCGCTCGGGGTGGACGGCCGAGGCGTCGAGCGGGTCTTCACCGCCGCGGATGCGGAGGAAGCCCGCGGCCTGCTCGAAGGCCTTGGGCCCGAGCGACGGCACCTTGAGCAGTTCCTTGCGGCTCTTGAAGGCTCCGTTGGCGTCGCGGTACGCGACGATCTTCTTTGCCATCGCCGGCCCCACGCCCGAAACCCGCGCCAGCAGCGGCACCGAGGCCGTGTTGAGTTCGACGCCGACGAGGTTCACGCAGCTCTCGACGACTTCGTCGAGCTTCTCGGCAAGCATCGGCTGGTAAACGTCGTGCTGGTACTGGCCCACGCCAATGGCCTTGGGGTCGATCTTGACGAGTTCTGCAAGTGGGTCGATCAGGCGGCGGCCAATGGAAATCGCGCCGCGAATCGTCAGGTCAAGGTCGGGGAATTCCTCGCGGGCGGTGTCGGAAGCGCTGTAAACGCTCGCGCCGGCCTCGCTGACGCTGACGACGATGACGCCCTTGGCGCCCGCCTTCTTGACGACGTCGCGGATGAAGGCCTCGGTTTCGCGCCCGCCCGTGCCATTGCCGACGGCAATGGCTTCGGGCTGGAACTTCTGGATGAGCTTGCAGAGATCGACTTGCGCCTCGAGCATGCCGCGGTCGCCCTTGACGAGGTAGAAGGTCGTCGTGGCGATGAACTTGCCGGTCGCGTCAAGCACCGCGCACTTGCAGCCGGTGCGGAGACCGGGGTCCACGCCGATGACGCGGTGGGAGCCAAGCGGCGCGGCGAGAAGGAGATTGCGGAGATTGCCGGCGAAGATCTCGACGGCCGCGCGGTCGGCCTTGAGCTTGGCCTCGACCGAGACGTCGATCTCGACGCTCGGGGCGATCAGGCGCTTGTAGGCGTCTTCGGCGGCCATGGCGAGCTGCGTGCCGTAGGGGGTGCCGGGCCTCAGGCCGTATTTCGCCTCGATTTCATCGACGAGCGGCTTCGAATCGAGCTCAAGCTTGACGCGGAGGATGCCTTCGGTCTGCCCGCGGCGGATGGCGAGGTAGCGGTGCGAGGGGATCAGTTTGACCGGCTCGCGGAAATCGTAGTACTGCTCGAACTTCGTGGGCTCGGCGGGTTTCGGCTCGACGACCTCGGAGACGACTTCGGCGGTGTTGGCGTAGGCGTCGCGGACGCGGCCGCGCACATCGGCGTCTTCCGCGATCTTTTCGGCGACGATGTCGCGGGCGCCGGCCAGGGCGTCCTGAACGGTCTTGACGCCCTTTTCCTCGCACACGAACGCCGCGGCGTCGGCATCGGGGTCGCCGGCGTCCTGGGCGAGAATCTTGTCCGCAAGCGGCTCAAGGCCCTTTTCGCGGGCGATCATGGCGCGCGTGCGGCGTTTCGGCTTGTATGGGAGATAGAGGTCTTCGAGCGCGGTTTTGGTCTCGCAGGCGAGGATCTTGGCCTTGAGTTCGTCCGTGAGCTTGCCCTGGCCCTCGATGGACTTCAAGATCGTCGCGCGGCGCTCGTCGAGCTCGCGGTGGTAGTTGAGACGCTCCTGGATCTTGCTGATCTGCACCTCGTCGAGGTTGCCGTGGGCTTCCTTGCGGTAGCGGGCGATAAAAGGAATCGTGTTGCCCTCGGCGAGCAGGCGCGCGACGGCGGCAATCTGCCTCGGCGAGATTTTGAGTTCCTCGACGAGCTTCGGGAGCGACGCCTCGATTTCGACGGGGGCGTTTTGTTCTTCTGCCATTTTTCTCTTTTCTCCAAACTACTTCAGCCAATGAAAAACGCGAGGTAGGCGCGGTAGGTCATGTAAACGTCGAACTTGGAGGCGATCTCCCACGGCGCATGCATGTTGAGAAGCGCCGTGCCCATGTCGACGACGTCCATCCCGTAGCGCGACATGAATTTCGCGATGGTGCCGCCGCCGCCGTGGTCAACCTTGCCGAGCTCGCCGATCTGCCAGGCGACCTTGTGCTTCGCGAAGATGCCGCGAAGCTCGCCGAGGAATTCGGCGCGGGCGTCGTTGGCGCCGCCCTTGCCGCCGCCGCCCGTGTACTTGTTGATGCAGGCGCCGGCATTCATAAGGGCGGAATTTCCAGGCGGGTCGGCACTGGGGTAGATCGGGTCGCTGGCGGCGGTGACGTCGGCGGAGATCATCCGCGACGCCTCCAAAATGCGGCGGACGGCGAGGTCGGAATACCTCCCGCCCAAAACGCGCGAGGCGATTTCGGCAATGGAGTTCTCGAAGAAGGTCGAATCCATGCCCGTGGCGCCCACGGAGCCGATTTCCTCCTTGTCGCACATGAGGGCGACGGCGGTGCGCCCGGGGGTGCCGACGTCGACGAGGGCCTTGAGCCCGGCAAAGGCGCAGACGCGGTCGCCATGGCCGTAGCCCGCGATCATCGAGCGGTCGAAACCGGTTTCGCGCGGCATGCCGGCGGGAACGATTTCAAGCTCGGCGCTCGTCAAGTCCTCCTCGTCGATGTTGTACTCGCGCTTGAGGATGGCGAGGATGTTTTCCTTGACCTTTTCCTTGGCGTCTTCGTCGTCGATCGGTTCGGAACCGATAAGCAGGTCGAGATCTTCGCCCGCGATACCCGTGGAAAGGGGCTTCTTCGCCTGTTCCTGCCCGAGGTGCGGGAGGATGTCCGTGATCATGAAAATGGGATCGCCGGGCTTGTCGCCGATGGCGATGTCGATCTTCGAGCCGTCCGCGCGGCAAATCACGCCGTAGAGCGCGAGGGGTCTCACGACCCACTGGTATTTCTTGATGCCGCCGTAGTAGTGCGTGTCGAAATAGGCGAAACCACCCTTCTCCGCCAGCGGCACCGGCTTGAGGTCGATGCGGGGGGCGTCGGTGTGGCCGCCCACGACGTTGACGCCGTCGGCAAGCGGCCTGTCGCCGATGACCACACCTGCGGCATGCACGCCGGAATGTCTGTAAAGCCCTTCAAGTTTCATGGCAATATCAAACAACTTGTTAATTTGCGGATCACTCTGGCGCA
>JAZQOA010000055.1:0-3312 GCA_045627605.1 Kiritimatiellia bacterium
CAGTCACCATTCGACCGTTCAACCTTTCCACTTTCCAACTTCCGACAGGCAAGCGCGTTTCCGCAAACGGCGACGAAGTGGCGAAGATAGTCCGCAAGCGGTTCGCCGGGACGCAACGCCGTCAGTGCGCCACAAGCCTCATCCCACGCCTCCCGCGTCGGGAAGTAGTTCGCCACGTTCGCGACCTTCGCCTCGAACCCGGCCTTGTCAAGTTTCACCCACTCGTCGACAAGGACGCGAGAGCCAAGTTCGGCGGCAAAGGCCAAGTCTTCGACTTGTCCAGGGTGAAGGTCAAAGGTGGAAGTGAACAAAGGTTTTTTCCCGTCTTTTCCCGGCTGACCAGCAGAACAAGTCGGCAAATTCCGCTGTTCACCTTCACCATTCACCTTCACCTCTTGTCTCACCCACTCGCTCAGTTCCCGCCCATATTCCGGTTCTCTCTCCCGCGCCAGCGAAATGAGCTTGACCTTCTCCGGCAGGGTGAAGAAGAGGAGATCATCGAGCGTTCCGTCGCTCACGAGGGCAATCTTTCCCGATTCCCCCTCCCCTGTTCCCCGTTCCCTTCCTTCGGCATTCGCAACGATCTGCGCCACGATCCACGAAGCGACACGCCCCTCGTCGAGGCGTCCCGACGTGAACGTGACGCCGCCCATCACCAACACGGCGAACGCCCAGCCGCCGAACGCGGCAAGCTGCGACCTCTTGGAGACGAGTCTCCGCCTTCTCACGCACCACGCGATCACCAAGGCGGGCATCACCCCAACCGCCAGCCACACCCACACCGCCGGAAACGCCATCGCACAAAACGCCCGCCGTGCCAACACAAGCTCATACGCCGAATACCCGACGAGCCCGAGCGCAAGAAGAAACCGTCCCTTCCTCGGCCGCACCGCCAACGCCACCGCCGCCAGCCCCGGCACCAGCGTGACCGTCAGCGGCCCCATGCGCGTCGCCGCCGCGAGAAACCCCGGCGTGAGCGCGAACGCGAGGCCCGCGACGAGAACCGCCGCGCTTTCGGCAAACGGGAACTCGTTCGCGCCCTTGACGCCGCCCTGCTTCGCCTTGCAAACCGCCGCGCCGAAGATCGCCCCGGCAATCGCCGCGACAAACCACACGCAGACCATCCCCGCACACGCCGAAAGCCAGCCGAGTGCAACGACATCCTTGCCCACCAAGCCGACCAGCCAGCTCCACAGCGGAAACAGCATCCGCCGTCCACCTCCACCTTCCGCCTCGCGAAGCGCCTCATACGCGATCCGCGTCCCCGCGCCCGGTGCGGCCCAATCGGCGACCAGCGGGATGAAAACAAAGGCGGCCAAGACCATGACCGCCCACTTTGGCAACTTGAAGTTGCTCATTTTCCCACATTCAGACATTCAAGCATTCTGAACATTCGAACATTTCCCCGGTCCCCTTTTCCGCTTCAGCGCGAGGCCCGCGACGCCGAGGAGCAGAAGAAGTCCGCTCGTCGACTCGGGGACAGCCGCCTGCGTCCATGCGCCGGCCGCCCCCTTGCCCGCACCCGGATCGAGGACGAGACGGTCGTTGGTAACCGAGCCCCCGAACACGCGGAAGTAGCTGTCGGCGCCGTCCGCGTAGGTGACGAGCGCGACATAGTCGCTTCCGAGCGTCCCTGACTGCTCGTACAACGCAAACGAATACTCGCCCGCATCATAGCCGTAGAACGACAGCGCCGAACCGCTGGCCGCGATGTTCGCGACGCCGGAGCCATAGTTCGCCGCGCTGCCCTTGAGGTAGTCGGTGATGCCCGAATACGTGCCGTTGCCGCCAAAGTACGCCTCCGCCGCCGCAACCGTGCAGAGATAGGCCGTGTAGCGGCCGGCTTCGCCGGATGTGTCGCCGTTCGCCCCTTCGGTGTTGAGCACCGCCCAGCTCGGCTCGGCGACGGCCGAGGCCATCGCCACCGCCATTGCCGCAAGAATTGATAGTCTCTTCATTGTCTCGGCTCCTTTCATTCCGCTACTAGGACGTACTTGAAGAAGTGGCAGCCCGACTCCTTCATCGGCTTGGACGAATCGACCGTCTGCCACTCGTCCAGCGGATCGCCCAGGTCGTTCGTGCCCTTTAAGACCGCCTTGTAGCCCGGAATCGAGACCGCCGGAATCACGTACACCTTGCCGTCCCCGTCGATGGCCGACTGGAGGACGATGGCATCCGCGAGCCCGCTTTTCTCGAGGTCGAACTCGGCATTGTCGATCGTAATTTGCTCCAGCGACATGCAGAGGTAGAACGCCTTTTCGCCAATGGTGGCGAGGTTCTTGCCTCCCGTGAAGGAATTGAGGTTGTAGCACTTCTTGAAGAAGCGCGCGCCGATTCCCGTCACGCCGTCCTGGACGACCACGCCCTTGACCGCGTCGCGGTCGAGCCCGTCCGGCCACATGTCCGAGCCGCCCGCCGCGCCCGTGCCGAAGACGATCAGCTCGCCGACGTCGTTCGTGATCGCGAACGCCGCGTCGCCGACCTGCCACGCCCAGCTGGGCATCAACGCGAACTCCTTCTCGTCATCCGCGACGACAAGCTCGTCGGGGCCGAGCCAAAACTCGCCTTCGCCGGACGCGACGACCTCCTCCTCGTCGCCGCCCAACCAGAACTCGGCCTCAGCAAAGGCGACGACCACCTCCCCCGGCGCGTCGTCCGCGCAGGCGAACGCCCCCGCCCCCGCGACGAGCGCGGCGACTATCCAGTGTCTCATGCCCGTAGTTTTCATTTTGCTGTCTCTTTCATGACACCCGGCTTCTCACTTCCGAAGTTGATGACTTGTTCGCAAGAGGCCATCGGCCGAATAAATCAAATGAATCTGAACGAATCGAATGCGTGTGCAATACGCGCGCTATTCGGCAGTTCCTCGGACACGGCGAACAGGCAGTCTGTCATCGTCGGCGCCGATGAGGTCCTGAATGTAGGCGCTTTTCTTATTGATAAATAAGCGCAATGACTTCGAACCGGAGAGCCGGTAGTAGGCTTTCTCCCCGGCGCCACTGCGGTAGCCCCAGACCCCTGCGTAGCCAGTAGCGGGCAAGAAGATGCTGCTTGATTCGAAAATCCCCTTACCCGTAAACGTATAACCTTTTTTGTCCGAGTCCCAGGTTCCCGTGCAGTTGTCGAGGAGTGCCTGCCACTCGGCCTTCGTCGGCAGACGCCAGCCATCTTCGAGCTTCTCGACCTCGGCCTTCGCGTCGTCAAAGCTGTAGAGCGCACCGTATTCCGGATGGTCTGCATAGGCCGGCTCTGGAATGCCAAGGTTTGATTCCGCCCAGAACGGGCCGTTCGCCCAGAGCTGGACCCCCAGCG
>JAZQOA010000056.1:0-103309 GCA_045627605.1 Kiritimatiellia bacterium
GTCCGGCTCGGCCGCCGTCGAATCCGCCGCCACCCGCATCGTCCGGAGCGACGTCGTCACCACCTTGGCGGTAAAGGCGATGTCGTAGTCAGGCACGGACACCGGGAAGTTCGGCTTCCAGTTCGCGAAGGTCCAGCCCTCTTCCACCGTGTACGGCGGCACCTCGGGGAAGTCCGCGCCCTGCGCCAGCTCGATGATGTTCGTATGGAGGCCCGTTTCGTCAAACGTCGCGTGCTCGCCCAGGTCAAAGATCACCTTCGTCTTCTTCGCGGCAAACTTCGCCGTCAGCGTAAGCGGTCTGTCGAGACTGCCAAACGACAGCGTCGCATCGGGTGAAAAGAGGTCGTCGTTTTCGTCATACCAGCCGACGAACGGCGATTCCACCGGATCCGTCGCCGTCGCCGTCACCGGCACGGTCGCCGCGCCTGTCGCGACCGCCTGAACCTGCGGCCCCGCCAGCACGCCCTTGTCAAACGGTTCGCGGCGCAGGGTCAGCGTCACCCCGTTCTCGGCCTCGTCCGTCATCGTCTGGACCGCGCCGCGCGTCGTCGCGCCGTAGGGACGCACCGTGCCCGCCGCGTCCATGCAGACGTACTTCGACGGATTGCTGCTGACGTCCGCGTCCAGCGCCTTCGCGCTCGACGTCAGCGCCTGCCAGCTCGTCGAGCCGTACGCGCGGAACGCATAGTTCGTCATCCAGTGGGGCTGCGAGAAAGTCGCGCCGTTGTAGGCGAGGTCGGCCGTCTCGCGCAGATGCGGCGGATTGGCCGCGGGAACGAGCACCGGACGCCGCGTCGCGCCGACGTAGTTCGTCACAAAAGGCACATAGTCGTAGGCGTGGCCCTCGATTGAGAATTCGACGTCGGGACGCACCCAGTTGGCGAGCGTACAGGAATAGAGTTTCGCGGACGCCGGATTCATGAAGTCGAAGCCGTCATACGGCTCGCCTGTCGTGTACTCGAAGATCGAGTCGACGATGTTCAGGTTCCGATTGTAGTTCGCGTTGTACATCACGACGTCTTTGACGCCCTCGACGCGCGGGCCGACGAACGTGCAGCCGGCGATCGACACCTCGGCGGCGAGATTGGCCGTCGTGCAATAGGCCATGACGCCGCGACAAAGGCGGACAGTGACGCCGTCCTGCACCTTGGCCGACACCTTGTTGTCGTCGAAGACGCAGTTGACGAACGCACTCTTCTGCTCCCCGCTCGTCGGCGTCGCAAAGATCGTCACCAGGACCGTTCCGTCCGTCAGCGACGAGCTCGTCACGTTGTACTCGTTGCCGACGAACGAACACGCGGTGTAGTACTGGCGGCAAGCCTGATCCGATCCGCCCAGGAAGAAGAACGTGCGGCACGAACCGCCCTTCTGGTCGTGGCGGTTGTTCGCGAACGTGCAGCCGACGGCCTCCAGACAGGACCGTCCGAAGTCCGGCACAGCCGCAGATGCGGCCTCCGCGACCGTCAGGCAGTTGGACATCACGCAGTCCACGACGCGGATGGCCGCTTGCGTGTTCCCGTTGAGGACATTGGCGCCGCCGCCGCGGTTTCCGTTATCAGGCTGATAGGCGTACCCGCGCGCAAACGTGCAGCCGCGAAGCGTCAGGCGGCATGGGAACTGGTAATGATACGTCTGACCGTAAATGAGGCCGCAGGTGCCGGTCCAGACGTTGTACATGCCCGATCCGCCCAGCGCGGAGAGCGAAAGAAAGTCGCAGTCCTGAAGCGTCAGCGTGCCGTCCGAGCCCAAGTTGACGCCCGCGACGATGCCGCTGTCGCCCCACGAGGCCGTGTTGCGGATGCCGGTGAACATGAACTTGCAGCCGACCAGCTTCTTGTAGGACGACGTATCGCTGTTGCGGACGCAACCGTACTGGCTCGTATTGCCGATGAAGCGGCAGTTGACGAGGTTCATCGCCTTCGTCCCCGAATTGTAGGTGACGATTGCGTTGCCGCTGCCGCAGAAGCCGGTGAACCAGAGTCCGTCGATCGTACCCGCGGCCGTCGCCGTGATCGAGAGCGCCGCGCTCGTGTCCGTTGCGTCGATGTTCGGGAGGTACGTGTCGTAGTCGGCGGTGAACGCAGGCGGCAGCTGCAGTTCTCCCCCGACGAACAGCGGTTTGTCGAACATCTCGGTCTTCGTGTGCGTATGGGATCCGGCCGCGCCCGGCACGACGTGGCACCAGTAGTTGTCCTGAAGCCTGTCGCCGCTGAGCACCGTCTTGTTGACGTCGCTCTGGCGGTCTTCGATCGTCTCCGCGTCGTCCGTGCCGAGGAAGCCGCCGTAGATGGCGGGGAGGGCCGTGACCGGACAGGACGACGTCAGCGTGTACACGCCCTTCGCCGCATAGACGGGCAGCTGCAGTTCGTTGGCGTTCGTGACCGCGGTACGGAAGTCGGCAAACGCCCTCGCCCAGCAGGTGCCGTCGCCGCACGGCTGGGCGTCCGCGCGCACGTAGACCGCAGTCTGCTCGCCCGCAGCCGTCGATGCGAAGTTGGCGACGAGGCGAAGCGGCGCCGTACCGGCTTCCACCGTCACGGGATTCACCATCTTCTGCGCTTCCGGCACGCCGCTCCAGCCGACGAACTCGTATCCCTCGTCCGCAACGGCCTCGGCGGTGACAGCCGTCGGCTCATCGAACCACTCGGCCGTCGCGTCGGACGAAACCGCACCGCCGCCGACTTTCTCCACCGTGAAGCGATACGCCTTCTTCCACTGCCATTCGACGATCGCGCCGACACTGGTCGAGAACATGTGCGTAAACGATGTCGGAACCTCGCCTTCGTCCTCGCTCGACTTGATAAGCGAGTTGTCCGCGGCGGAATAGAGCTTCCAGCCCGTGCAGGTCGCGCGGA
The DNA here is from genome assembly GCA_045627605.1 of Kiritimatiellia bacterium. Classification (GTDB taxonomy): domain Bacteria; phylum Verrucomicrobiota; class Kiritimatiellia; order RFP12; family JAAYLN01; genus RGIG5952. The sequence goes on from JAZQOA010000056.1 coordinate 2,856, forward strand.
CACTTGACGAACCGCCAACCGAAACCGGGTCCTCCGGCGCGGTGAATCCGTACGTTTCGCCGTCGACGCCCGCCGTCGTGCCGTATGCTGGCGAAACCGTCCCGTAGCGGCGGCCGTCTGCGGAAAGGACGTTGATCTCGGCCAGCGGACCGGGCACCTCCGTCGACGCGGAAAAGTCCTTGCCCGAACCGAGGTTGTAGTAGATCTTGCGGTTGACGAGGTCGTAGAGTCCGAACTTGCCGTTCGCATCCTTGCACGGATAGAGCTTCACCTTCAGCGTCTCGCCGCCGTCATCGTATCCGGAGAACGTATAGAGATAGTAGTTGCCGTAGCTTCCCGAGGCAACCGGCGTCGAACCGGGTGCAGTCGCATAGTTCGCGAAAAGCATCAGCTGATTGCCGGCCGTGAACTCCAGATGATCGAAACTGATCTTGCGGGAACCGCCCACGTAGAATCCGGTGCGGTCGAATTTCGTGTCGTTGACCGCTCCAACGCTGCTGATGCTTTGGACCGATTTTTCCGCGCCGCCATAAAGGAAATAATAGTAGTTCCATGCTCCGTAGCGGCAGGAGAAACCGTTCTCGGTGCTCGTCGCGCCATGGGCGCTGAAGAGATGTCCGCTCTGGTGTCCGTTGTAGACCGCCCACTTCGTCTCGATGACCGAATCGCCCGTCGGCGTCCAATCCAGGACCGTCCAGTTCGAATTACCCTGCGAAGCCGTCAGGTACTTATAGTACGTTGTCGGCGTCTCGCCATTCGCGCCGAACGCACACACCACCGCAGCACACGCCGCGGCAAATTTACCGAGCTTATTCATATTTGAGGTAATTGCACCCTGCGGCAGACGCCCTCGCGAGCCTCTGCCGCAGGCATTGACAAGTCGCCCGCTCGAAATTGACAAGACATCGTTTCGACCACCCGGCCGACAACTATGATTGGGCAACGCTATAATTATTGCAAACTGCAAACTTGTGCGCAAGTCTTTTCCGCAAATTCGCCGACAGAAAGAGGCATCCGCCTCGCGTCTCCCGTCTCAAGCCTCTTGTCTCACGCCCTCTGCAAGATGTTTGCGCGGCCCCCGTGCTTTTGGTAGAATTTTCACCACCCCGAACCATGAAAATGCCCGAAATCAAGAAAGCGCACTACACCGTTGTCCTGCTTCTGGTGGCCGTACTCCTTGGCGTCTCGATCGTCCTCAACTACAAGTCGACCTACAAGCTGGCGCATGACAATGCCGTGACGGCCGGCCAGATGGGCGCGGCCAGGGCGGCCGACAAAATCAACGACTTTCTCCGTTCAAGCCTCGACCTCCTGACTCCGGCGTCGGTTTCCGTCGAGCGCCTGCTTTCCGAAAACGCCCCCGACGAACGCCTCCGCTCCCTGCTCCGCGACCAGACGGAACGCTACATCAAGGAAATCAGCCCGATGTACATCACCGTCTACGGGTGCTTCAGGGGCCAGTACATCGGCGGCGACGACTACGTACCCGAACCCGGCTACGACCCGCGGTCGAGACCCTGGTACAAGGCGGGGCGCTCCGGCCACGGCAAACCCGTCATCGTCTCCCCGTATGTCGACACCGACACCGGAACGCTGATGTTCGCCGTGGCCCGCGAACTGGCCGATGGCGACAGCGTACTCGTCATCGACATCAACCTCGACGCCGTCGGCGACTACGTCGACAACTTCAACCAGGGGCTGATGAAGACAGCCTACATCCTCGACAACAACGGCACCGTCGTCGCACACCCCAAACACGGCGAAATCGGGCGCAACTACTTCTCGCAAGAGGCCATCGAAGAAGACCGTCCCGAACTGATGCGCCTCGTAAAAGGCGCACTTGAAGCCCCCGACGGCAAATACGTGAGCCAGGCCGTCGATGGCTCCGGGCAAATCTGCCTTGTCTTCGTCCAGTGCGTCATCGGCGACTGGCTTGTCTTCGTATCGATCAACATGGACATGCTGCAGGCCGTTGTGAACGCCTCCATGAGCCGGGACCTTGTCTTCTCCGTGGTGCTGGCACTCATCATCTTCGTCTTCATCGCCGACTTCATGCGGCGCGAGCGCCGCCACATTAGGGAGGCGGAGCGCGAACGCAACAACGCCGTCGCGGCAGTCGCCGCGAAAAGCTATTTCTTCGCCGCCGTCAGCCACGACATCCGAACGCCCCTCAATTCCATCCTCGGCCTCGTGGAAATCCTGCAGCACGGCGGCGAAAGCGAGGAAACGCAGCGGAAATACCTTGAAAACATCGCCTTCAGCGGCAACACGCTGATGCAACTCATCAACAACATCCTCGACTTGTCGCGACTTGAAGTCGGCAAACTCAAGCTCGCCCCCTCGCCCTGCGATTTCGTGGATCTTGCCGAAAGCACGATGAACGCCTTCCGGTTCGGCACCAAGCGCGGTGAAGTCGCCCTCACATGCGAAACCGACCCCTCAATGCCCCTGTTGCTCATCGACGGCAACCGCGTCCGCCAAATCATCTTCAACCTTCTTGGCAACGCCTCGAAATTCACGACCGAGGGCGAAATCAAGCTCGCCGCCGCCTACAAGCCCGGCGCAGACGGCATGGGGACGCTGTCCGTCACCGTGACGGACACCGGCATCGGCATCGCGAAGGAAGACATCGGCAAGCTTGCCAAGCCCTTCGTGCAGGTCAACAACCAGAGTCAAACCGGCGGAACGGGACTGGGGCTTTCAATCTGCAAGCAGCTCCTCAAGCTCATGGGCGGCGAACTCAAGATCGAAAGCGAACTTGGCAAGGGAAGCGCCTTCTCGTTCGAGATTCCCGGAGTCAAGGCCGTAGGCCGGAGAAAGCCCGCCGAAGGAAAACAACCTGCCCCGGTGCCGACAGTAGCGCGAACCGACCTGTCCCTCCTCCTCGTCGACGACGTCGGCGCCAACCTCCTGGTCCTCAAGGCCATGTGCCGCAAGCTCGGCTTCTCGAAAGTCCAGACGGCGGAATCAGGCGCGGCGGCACTCAAGCTTATTGAAAAGGAAAATTTCGACGTCGTCCTCACCGACCTCTGGATGCCGGGGATGGATGGCCGCGAACTACTCGGCAAAATCCGCGAAAACCACAACTACGACGGCATCCGCGTCTTCGCCGTCACGGCGGATGTCGAGTTCACAAAGAAACCCGAAAGCATCCCGTTCGACGGCTTCGTCATCAAGCCCGTCACGCTCAAGTCGCTCGGGGAGATCCTCGCCTAACTTTCGCGGACGTCGCGGACGGTGTAGACCGGCTTGCGCTGCGATTCGAAATAGGTACGCGCATTGAGCTCGGCGTTGAGGCCCATGATGATGAACTGCGCCGCAAAGCCGAGGAACATGAAGGGCGCGATCACCCAGAACGGACGCTTCACCAGGTAGGTCGCGGCAACGCCGTGGTCAAACCAGGGGCCGCAGCCAAAGAGCGACGAGACCCATTCAACCCCCACAACGCCGAGCATCAGCGCGCCGATCAGCAGGCACCAGCCGCCAAGCTTGCCGAAAAGGTGCATCGGCTTGTTGCTGTACTTGAGGAGGAAGCGCATCGTGATGCAGTCGAGGACGACGCGCGGGATTTTCGCGAGCCCGAAAAGCGCCCCGTACTTCGACGTGCCGAATTCACGGGCGTGGTGATGGACCGGCATTTCGACGATCTTGCCGCCCACCCATTTGGCGTGCGCGACGACGAAGCGGTGCATCTCGCCATAGAGGTGGAAGCCCTTGACGACTTCGCGGCGATAGACCTTGAGCGAGCAACCATTGTCGTGGATCGGCAGACTCAGATAGGACTGGATGAAATTGTTGAAAATCTGCGACGGAAGGGTGCGGATCTTGGAGTCCTTGCGGTCCTTGCGCCAGCCGCTGACGACGTCGGCGTCCTCCCGCTCCATGCACTCGAGCATCGCGGGGATGTCGGCGGGGTCGTTCTGCAGGTCGCCGTCCATCGTGACGACGATCTTGCCGCGGGCGTAGTCGAAGCCTGCGGCCAGGGCGGCCGTCTGCCCGAAGTTGCGGCGGAAGCGGATGAGCTTGAGATGGCGGTATTTTTCCGCCGCCTTGTTAAGCTCCTCCCACGTGCCGTCGCGGGAACCGTCGTCGACGAGGACCACCTCGTAGGATTTGCCAAGCTTGGAAAGGACGTCGTCAAGCGCCTTGCAGAGTCCGGGAACGGACTCAACTTCGTTGTAAAGCGCCACGGTGACGGAGAGGTCGAGTTCGGCTTCTGGGGTGCTGTCCAAATGATTGTCCATGAAGTTATCCTTTCATTATTGATTGTGCCGACATTGTCTCAAGTTATGAAACCTTCGGTTCAGGGGCTTCCTCCTTTGGAAACAAAGAAGGTTGAATCAGGCAGGATTCCGCCGTGGCGTTTTCGCCATCACTTGGTTTCGCCGCAGTTGTATGGTTGGCGTAAGTCTTCCAGTTCGGTTCATACTCCGCAGTCGCCTGATTCCCCCACATGGCCCAATTAGGGCGGTCCCCGCGGGCGAAGAGCTCCAAATATGGTCCCGGGGAACAAGATTCGATCACCTTTATGATCTCATCTGGCTTGCGACTGTGTTCCCGTTTTTCCGCTCGTATGAGGTTCACTTGGGAGCGGCCTGGCTGAAGAGTCCGGTTTTTGGCCCCTCGAACACCGAAAAGCAGGAGTTCCGTGACGTTGCGGAAATAGAAACCGACACCTCGGCCATCAGGCATTCCATCGTGCCGGACCTTTTCCCAGACGATGTTGCTTTTGTATTCAAAGCCCCAGGCGCGCATAACCTCGAGCCCGCAAGGCAAAAGGGCATTTGGCACCCACAAGTACAGATGGCTCTTTTCTTCCGCAAATTGGGATACCGGAAGGGAGACAATGTCTTCCAGGGGCATAGTTTCGTAACGCGTCAGCCGCTTGTGCTCAGGAGCAACTTTGCCCGTGCGGTTTTGGAATTGCCAAGGCGGATCGGCATAAATAGTCTTGAATGTCCGATTTCCAACAAATGCAAGAAGGTTGTCGATCGTTTCCCCTATCATGTCTCCACCTCGATGCACGCTTTTTTCATGCCAATCGCCAGAATTGGACACCCTCCGTTTCGACGCGATTTCAATCGGGAGAGGAGCTTCCCAATCCAGGTCGTTGACGCACCATACTTTGCCATGACTCCATGAGTGCGGAAAATCTCATTCAGTTCTTCCGAACGGGTCACGATAATGCCAACGTCTATCAGGCCGCAGTCGAAGTAGGTTCGCATCGCAAGGAGATCACGGTCAAACGTCTGGTCCTTGCTGTTCCATTCCAAGTCGAAGGCGACTTTGTTTTTGACGAAATCAATGTTATGGCCGTCTATGTAGCCTTCAATGACTTTTTGATCAAACGGCTCGGAAGAAAAGGCCCCTCGGCGATGTGCCGATTTCCGGGGAAACATCCTGATCAGCAAATCACCGGTGATGCGAATTTCCCGCCATCCCCTTGGATAGAGGTGGTCGTCAAAACGCTTCGGAATGGCACTTTCATTCCCTCCGGCCGCTACAACTTCCGAAAGGGGAATTGAGAAAGCACCAAGTGCCGACGCGAAATCCGACCACTCATTCGGACAAGCCTGAAGAAGGATTTCAAGTGCATGTCCGAAATTATGGAACTCGAACTTCGCGCGAAGATCTGCCGGGATGGCGGATTCGGCACTTTGCATGTGTCTTTTCCCTATTTACTTCTTGTTGACCTTGCGGTAGCGCTCGATGATCGCGTTGGTGGAGGAATCGTGCGCAAGTGCCGGCGCGAATTTCGCCTGGAGTTCCTTGAGCACCTTGCCCGCGAGGACCTTGCCGAGCTGGACGCCCCACTGGTCGAACGAAAAGACATTCCAAAGCACGCCCTGCGTGAAGACCTTGTGCTCGTAGAGGGCGATCAAGGCGCCGAAAGTCTTCGGCGTGAGCTCATCGGCCAAAAGCGTATTGGTCGGGCGATTGCCCTCGAAGGTCTTGTGCGGGACAAGCGCCTCGGGTACGCCCTCGGCGCGGCATTCGTCCGCCGTCTTGCCAAAGGCGAGGGCTTCGGTCTGGGCGATGAAGTTCGCCATCAGCTTGTCGTGGTGGTCGGCGATTGGATTGTGCGACTTGCAAAAGCCGATGAAGTCGCACGGGATCATGCGGGTGCCCTGGTGGATGAGCTGGTAGAAGGCGTGCTGGCCGTTGGTGCCCGGCTCGCCCCAGATAATCGGGCCCGTCGTGCCGCAAACCGGCTTGCCATCCTTGTCCGTCGCCTTGCCGTTCGACTCCATGTCGAGCTGCTGGAGGTAGGCGGGGAGACGGGCAAGATACTGGTCGTAGGGCAGCACGGCAATGCTCTCGCAGCCGTAGCCGTTGTGGTAGAGGATGCCGAGGAGCGCCATCAGCACCGGCAAGTTGCGCTGGAACGGCGCGGTGCGGAAGTGGCAGTCCATCTCGTAGTAGCCCTTGAGCATGCGCTCGAAATTCGCGGGGCCGATGGCGAGCATCAGCGAGAGGCCGATGGCGGACGGCAGCGAGTAGCGGCCGCCGACCCAATCCCAGAAGCCGAACATGTTGGCGGTGTCAATACCGAATTCGGCGACCTTCTCCGCGTTGGTTGAGACCGCGACGAAGTGCTTGGCGACGGCGTCCTTCGACCCGAGCTTTCCGACGAGCCAATCGCGCGCCGAAACGGCGTTGGTCAGGGTTTCAAGCGTCGTGAAAGTCTTGGAAGCGACGATGAAGAGGGTTTGGTCGGCCTTGACCTGGAGAAGCGCCTCGGCAAGGTGCGTGGCGTCGATGTTGGAGACGAAGAAGCACTTGAGCGAACGCTTCGAGTACGGGAGAAGCGCCTGGTAGGCCATCGCGGGGCCGAGATCGCTGCCGCCAATGCCGATGTTGACGACGTACTTGATGCGCTTGCCGGTGTAGCCTTTCCACTCGCCGCTGCGGACGCGGTTCGCGAAGTCCGCCATGCGGGAGCGAACCTCGAGGACGCCTGGCATGACGTCTTTGCCGCCGTCAAAGACCGGCTTGCCCGAGAAGTTGCGGAGCGCGGTGTGGAGGACGGCGCGGTCTTCCGTCACGTTGATGTGCTCGCCCGTGAACATCTTCTCGATCTCGCCGCGGAGGTCGGACTCGTCCGCCAGCGCAAGCAGCGCCTTGAGAAGGCGCGCGTCGACGCGGTTCTTGGAGTAGTCAAGCGTCCAGCCCGCGGCGGTCGCCGTGAAGCGCGAGGCGCGCTTGGGATCTTCGGCGAAGAAGCCGCGAATCGTCTTGCCCTTGGTACGCTCGATCTCGCCGAGCACGGTCTGCCATGATTTTTGCTGCATTTCAAAATCTCCTGTTGCCACTATCCATTCTACCAAAAACGGGGCACCCTTGCCACTTGTAAAAATCTGCCCGATTCTGTATAATGGCAACAGTTTGAAAATCAAACTATGCTTTCATCGCTTGAACACAACTTGGTAAACGAACGCAAGTTCGCCGGGTCCATCACCTGTCTTCCGCAGGCGCTGTCAATTCTTGAAGCGCGCTGCGCGCCTGACGATTGGTTCGCCACGGGGGTTGTCAACAGCATCTACTTCGACACGCCGGGACTTGGAGCCTATTGGGAAAAAGCCAACGGCGACAACATCAAGACCAAGATCCGCATCCGCTGGTACGGGTCTGAAAGCGAACTTCCCGAAGAAGTCCCCGTCTTCATCGAGGTCAAGGGAAGGCTGGGCTCGGCCCGGAACAAAGTCCGCACCGAAACCAAGGCCCCGCGCACACTTGTCGCCTCAACCCCCTTCGAGGGGGACGAACTGCCAGACTTCCTGGCAACGCAATCCGGCGCCCTTGGCGTTCCGATTTCGCGCGATTGGCGTCCCGTCTGCTGCATCACCTACAACCGCCGCCGCTACTTCGACACGCCAAGCATGAGCCGGGTCTCCATCGACTGGAACATCAGGGCGGACCGATTCAACCACGTGGTCTTTCCCTGGGCCCAGCCCGTCGCCCTCGACAAAATGGTATGCGAATTCAAGAACCAGGGCGGCGCACCGCCCCCCTGGGCGGAACACATGCTCGCAGCCGGCTTGCGCTTCGGCAGTTTCTCGAAATACGGCGAATGCATGGAGCAACTTAAAACAGGAGGACCAAACCCATGAACAGCAGCATCAAGCTCGCGGACCTAATCGAAAACAACCTCAGCAAGGTCAGCGAACAAATCGACCCGGGGCTTTTCATCTCCGCCCTGCTCGCGGCCATTGCAGCCGCCTTTGCGGCCTCGTTCCTCTACCGCTTCTTCTACGAGAGGCGCGGCACGGGAAGCCAGGTTCACCGCGCCTTTCCCCTCCTTGCGATTTCCGTGACGACCCTCTTTATCGGCGTCCAGATTTCAATCCCGCTGTCGCTGGGCCTCCTCGGATCGCTCTCGATCATCCGCTTCCGCACCCCGATCAAGGAACCCGAGGAAGTCGGCTTCATCATGCTCGTCATCGCGGCGTCTATTGCCGCGGCAACCTTCAACTTCATGCTCATCGTCTACCTCTATGTCGCCGCGGTCCTGTGCCTTCTCGCCATGCGCGGCGCGGGAATGCTCAAGTGGATGAAGCGCGACGGGCTCGTCATCGTCACCCTGCCCAAGGACGAGGCGATGGCGAAATTCAAATCCCTTGACGAGTTTCTGCATGCGCACATGCGCAAGGCCTCGCTTGAAAGTTCCTCAACCCACGCGGGGTTGACGACCTACCAGTATGTCTTCTCGGGGCTCGACACGGATGTCGCCGAGCTGGAAAAGGGCCTCCACGACGTCGCCACGCTCTCGTCTGTAAACATCTTCCTCGACCGTCCGGGCGGCATCAGGTAGGCCATGGCCGCAAAAGGGAAAAGACGCTGTCCCAAATTCCTGAAAACCGCCGGGGGCATTGCCCTGGCCGCGGCCATCGTGTCGTTGTTTGCCTTTGGCGGGTTCATTTTGAATATCCTCCGCCACGGGCACGACTGGCTTGAGATACGCCTTGGCGAACGGCTTTGCTCCCGCCACAACGTCGTGCTCCTGGCCGATTTCGACGACGCCACGATTCGCGACGCCGTGACAACAGCCCCTTTCCAATACTGGGATGTCGAACGCGTCCGGGGAAAATTCGGGGACGCCCGGCGAATCGACCTCGATGGCGACGCCATCATCCAGTCGCCCATCACGCACCACGCCATTCCGCACAGCCATGCGACATGCGCGGCCTGGTTCAAGCCACGCGACACGGCACGTACGCAAACCCTTTTCGAGGTGCGCAATTCCGATGCCGGGTTCCAACTCACCCTTTCAGCCAACCGGCTTTCACTCCTTGTCCACCGCGGCATGGAAATCTCGCAAGCTTCCTGCGCCTATTCCGGCACCTCCCGCAGCTTCACCCATGTGGCTGTCGCGATCAGAAAGGATGGCGCCTCCATTTTCCAAAACGGCGTTGAAACCGCCAGCATGACTTTCCCCGAAAAAATCACACTTCCCCCAAAGCCCCTTATTTTCGGGACCTCGGTCCACAGCCCGTTCGAAGGCGACATCGATGATCTCGCCGTTTGGAAAATGGCATTGGACGCCACGGCTCTCAAATCAATTGTCCAGTCCCGCCACGGGCTCAAAATGAAATACGAGCCGCTTTTCACAATCCTGACGGACGCCACCGCCGCAGCCGCATCATTCGCGGCGGGATTCTACAGGACCGTCGGCCGTCTGGCCCCGCCCCTCCGCAATCCGGCGCAAATCGCCAAGGGCATCCCGGCCATCACCGCCTGGCCGTCGAAAAACGACGCCCGCCATTTCCTCGCCGCCCATGAAGCCTCGCTGCATTCCGGTTTCAGGACGCGAAAAGCGGCGAATTTCAGAAGCGTGGACATCTCGTCTGGCGGGACGTCCGTCAAGGCCGAAGTCGCACTCGACGACACCTACGGCAAGGACGACGCCAAACGCATGGCCTTCATCGTCAGGGATCCGACGCATACCCTGTTCGGCGGCAGCGGATTAGCCAGGCTCTATCCGCCCGAGCTCCACGAGGCACTCCATCCCGACGCCCCTTTTCCCCTGCCGCTTTCCGGTGAATTCGTCCGCTTCTACCTTGAGGACTCATTCAAGGGGCTCTACGTCGTCGAGACCTTCGACAGGCTTGGAGGCGCATGGATGGCCCGGGGAAAACGCGACCCCAACTTTTCGCAAGCCCTTTACTTCTCGTCTGATCCATCGGAATGCGATTTCCCGCCAGCAGGCGCAATCGCCGCAGACGCATATGTAGCAACCGCCTCCCTTGCGCTTTCAGACATCCTCTTTCCCTGGGGCCGGCAGGAAATCAGCGCACGGAAAATGGATCTCGACAGAAGGCGCGCCATCGGCAAATTCACGGCCTCTGGAAAATCCCCGAATCTTGAGAAGGCAATCCTCGGCGGCAACCTGTCGCCTCTCTTCGTGACGGAAGACCTGGCTCTCGAATCAAGCGGCAGGAAATGGAAATCGTCAGATACGGCGCTCATCTCCGACGACGGGCGCGTCACAAGGCCGTCAGGCGGCGCCCCCCGCCCCGTTCTCCTGACGCCGCTGGAAAAGGACGCCCCCTGCGGCGAGCCGATTCGATTCCGCGTCGTCCCCCTGAAGCCCGACTTGCAGACCCTCTTCATCCACGTAGGCTTCCCCGTTGAGAAATTCAGGCGGTCGGACTTCTCCTGCCTGCGCTTCCCGGCCGGCGGCGGGGAACCAGAATGGCTTACGGGGACGGGCGGCAACGGCGGCGGCATCAAGCACCGTGGCAACACGAGCTATGTCAAGGGAGCCAAACGTTCCTTCTCGCTTGAGTTCGACGGCAAAGTGGCCTGGCCGGGTTCAAGCCGCATGGCGCAGCACGTCCTTCTCTTCTCCGGGTACGCCGATCCAACGCGCCTCCGCAACAAAGTTTCATTCGATTCCTTCCGACTGGCGGATTCCGCAGGAGTGCCTTGCGGCGCAATTGACGTCTCCTGGTCGGAAGTTTTCATCAACGGCGAGTATTTCGGCGTATGGGAGACCTGCCGCAGGGCCAAGGACATCTGCGATCCCAAGACCTACCTTTTCAAAATCCGGGCCCGCGACCCCTTGCTTTGGAAAACGACGCGTTCGGACATGTCCGAATGCATCAGCAGCCACAATCCCCGCGTCAACCCCTACCGTCCGCTTGAGTCCCTCTTTGAATTCACGTCAGGCTCCTCCACGGAGGATTTCGCCGCGCACATTGCGGACACTTTCTACATCGAGTCGCTCATCGACTACTACATGATGCTCAATTTCTCGGAAAACTACGACGGGCAAGTCACCAACCAGTACATCGGCCGCCGCCGCGGCGACGACCGCTGGTTCATCATCCCGTGGGACTACGACAAGACATTCTTTGATGGCGCCCCCGGCCACTTGGCCAACCACCTCGTCAACCGTCTTCTTGTCGAAATGCCTGAATTCAGGCACCTTGTTTCGGAAAAATGGGCAAACCTCCGGCAAGGCCCCATGGCGGAAGATGCCGTCCTTGCGCGCATCAATTCCGACGCCGCCCTTCTCGCCCCGTACATGGAGGAGGAATACAGGCTTCTCCAACCCGCCGGCTGGAACGGCGATTTTGAAGCGGCGGTGGAAAGGCTCCGGCAAGTCGTTTCCGCACGCCTCAAGCTGATGGACGCGAAATTCACCGGCAACAAGGGCAACACGGCGGAAAAACACTGACGGCCCGAAGGACCGGCACGCTTGCAAACATCAGGGGCGACGCTACCTGCGGCGGAAAATCAAAACCCGCTGGACGCCATAGCTCACGAAAAAGAGCAGCAAATCAACGGCCGCCTTTTCGTAGGTGATTTCATATTGCGGCCAGGTTGCATGCGCAATCTTCGTAAGCCAGTAGGACGCTCCAAAAATGCAGAGGGCGAGAAACACGTACTTGGGGAAAGCCGAACGCCCAAAGACATGGCGCCTGCCGGGAGTTCCAAAAACAAAGAAGCGGTTGCACAAGTAGTTGAAGCAAACCGAGGCGACGCGCGCAAGGGCAACCGAGGCAAGGAGCTGGGCCCGTGCCCCCGCGCCGAAGACCACGTGGTAGAACAAGGCGAAAAGCGCAATGTCCACGCCGCAGGAAAGCAAGGACGCCGCGATGAACTTCAGGAAGCGAAGCAGACCATCCGCCACGACGATGGCCGTAATCCTCGCGGAATCCTTCAAGGGGTTGAAATGCGACTCCTTGTTGCCGTCGATGTAGACCGTCTCGATTGGCAGCTGGAGCAATTCCCGGTCCCCCATTCGCAGGAGCATGTGGGTTTCGAATTCGAAGCGCTCGCCGGGGCAGTCGAGCAGTTCGCGCATGAATGACGCGGGAATCGCGCGGAGTCCGGTTTGCGTATCGAGGAAATCGCGCCCCGTGACAATGCGGAACAACCCGCGGATGGCGGTGTTGCCAAAACGGCTTCTCAACGGGACATTCTCCAGGGTGAATGTGCGGCATCCCAGGACCAAAGCCTCGGGCGACTCCCTAAGCGCATCAACGCAACGCATGACATCGCCGGGCAAATGCTGCCCGTCGCTGTCGCACGTGACGCAACCGACGAGATCCGGATAGGCGCCAAGAAGATGCGTGAAAGAGGTCTTCAAGGCCCGTCCCTTGCCCCGGTTGACTTCGTGGGTGACGAGGGACACGCCCGGAGCCGACTTCATGCAGGCGTCGAAGACGTGCCGTTTGTCGGCGCGGCTACCGTCGTCGACAAGGAGAATGGGGGCATCGGTAAGCGACCGGAGTTCCGCCACGTATCCCGGAAGATTTTCAACGGGATTCAGCGACGGAATCACAATCGCGACTGTGCCCGAACCTTTCATTTCGACGGCGGTGACGGGAAAATGCCCGCCAGGGCGTTTTCCGCGATTTTGCGGGTGTCAATCGGGAAGTCGCCCTTCATGATCCACTTGAGGAAACTCTTGTCCTTCTCGTAGAGCTCGCGGAGCGAAATTCCTTTTTTCTTGCCAAAGGCAATCACGGCCTCGCCATTGACCCAGCGGATCCGCCCGGCGCGATCCACGTTGGCGGGATCAAGGTTGTTGAATTCCTTCTCGATCTCCTCGATTGTGCAAGGCAAATCCTGGTAGCGCTCGAATTCGCCCTTGATGACGTCGAGCGTGGCAAGGGCATCGGCTTCGGCGCCGTGCGCCCCGTCGTGTTCCCTGCCGCAGAAAAACCGCACGGCGGCCGAAAGATCCCGCGGCTCCTTCTTGTGGAAGATTTTCTGGGCGTCGAGAACCCTTCGGGAATCCGCGCCGAGATCGCGCCCGCAGCGCATGAATTCCTCCTCGAGAATGGGAATGTCGAAATGCAACAGGTTGTAGCCGGCCAAATCGCAACCCGCCAGAAAGGCGTCCACCTCGTCGACGATGCCCGCGAACGTCGGGCATGCCGCAACCTCGGCGTCGGTGATGTGGTGAATCTCCGTCGCCTCATGCGGAATGGGCATTTCAGGATTGACAAGCCAGGTCTTCACAACTTGGCCGCCACCGGGTTCGACGCGGACAATGGAAAGCTCGACGACGCGATCCGTCCGCGGATTGACGCCGGTGGACTCGATGTCGAAGACGGCAAGCGGACGCTCCAATTTGAATTTGTCAAAAAAACTCATACTTATAAACAATAGATGAAAATTCCAAATTTTGCAAGCGACAGGCATCTGAATCTTGCCTCTCCCACTGACCCCGAAGCAACCGCGACACGGGCACCCGCACGCTTCATCGTGTTTTGTGCTATAATTAATAGTTGCAAACCAAAAGGAACTGTTTCATGAATTCCATTTCAAAGTTTTCATGCGCAATCGCCATTTCAGCTCTTTGCGCCTTTGTTGCATCTGCGGAAACGACCGCCACGGCCAAGCCCATTTACGGCGGCGCCCTTTCGCCGGCCTACTACCACGCCCCCAAGGAGAAGCCCGCGAAACAACACCAGAAATGGTCGTCAGGCGTCAAAAACAATTCCGGAAGTTTCTTCGACACCTGGATCAACGATCGGCTCTCCATCGGCCTCACGGTCTCGATGATGACCCTTACGTCGGATGAAAGGCCCATTGATGTAAACGCCCACAAGAACTTCATCGGCAATGTCACAGAGCTGCACATCGAGGCGGAAGACGAGATATTCCCTTCGCTGGTGATCAACTACGAGCTTTGCGACTACGCACGTCTGGGCGTGACCTACGGCAAGGTTTCGGCCTCGACGCTGAACTGGAACAACCATCTTGGCGACGGCGTCGTCAAAATGCAAGGCCCAATGGCCTACCTCGACGCCATGCTCCCCCTGTGCGAAAAGAAACTCGTCCCCCACGCAGGCTTTGGCTGCGCCTTCTTCACCGGAGACTTCGAAGAAGACACCTGGTGGCAGCTTGGCTACAGCAACCCCGCGGACTGGGAGGCGTATGGCAGGACCAACAGGGCCAAGGGCCACTTCCGCCGCATCAACGTCGATGACGAGAACTCGTTCTTCTGGCAGTTCGGCCTGACCTACAGGCCTTTCGACAACTTCGGGATTGACCTCTCCTACCGCCGCATGCTCATCGACCCAAAATGCAACTGGGGCTATGTCAGCAAGGACGGTCTGGGGACCTTCAAGCAGCAAAACGTCGGCGATTTCGACCTCAGCAACTACGCTGTCATTTTCGCCGCCTTCTACTATTTCTAAAAAGTGTCCCTGCACGGCCAACGCATTGGCGGTTTCATTTCAACTGCGCTGGCAGCGGCCCTTCTCCTTTACATCGCCGGCAGGCATGTCTTTGCCGTCATCCAGCTTGGGCATGCCTCCTTTGAGCACTGGACGCGAACGGCCTTGTTCTTCCTCCTCGCCGCCGCCGTCTCAACGGGTCCGGGATTGTTTCTTTTGCCGCGGCTGAAAATTGACTGGCGCAATCCTTTTCTCCCGCCCGTTTTCATTGTCTCCGCAAGTCTCGGCGCCACCATGCTCGCGACATGGGCGCTTTATCTCCTCGGACTCTTCACGAAACCTGCGGCCTTGTGCCTCGCAACAGGATTCGCAGGGCTTGGCCTCGCCGGGCTGACGAACATCATCGGCCGTTGGCGAAGTCTGGAAGCCGATTTTCGCATAACCCCATGCGAATTCATCGCGCTTGCCCTCTCGCTGCTTTTTTGCGAGGGGATGTTCGAATGCGTCGCGGGAACACCGCTGACAGCCTGGGACGCCGTCATCTCCTGGGACAAATGGGCACAGGACATCGCCACCCGGCCTGGGCTTGGCGGCTATGTCTGCGGGGCCTACCCGCAAGGGCTCCCGCTCGTCATCGGTTTTTTCTACAAGGCGCTCCTTCCAGCCGGCGCGGTGATTTCAACCTCCGTCGAGCATCTTCTCGTTTCCGGCTTTCTCCAGGTTTTTCCGCTCCTCCTCTGCTTCTCCCTCATCGCAACGGCAAGGCAACTGGGCTCCAATCCGCTCTGGTCCGTCGGCCTCGCCCTGGGAAGCTCTTGCGTCATCCAGGCCGCCGTCAAATTCGTCGGCTACGCCGACATCCCCCTGGCCGCGTCCGTGACTTCGGCAATCGCCGTTCTCGTCGCCATACGGCAACCCCAGCCCCACGCCATCACCCTGGCCGCCCTTGTCGCGGTCTTGTTCCCCGTCTGCTTTACAAAGGGAAACGGGGTCGCACTTCTCGGGGCGGCCCTGGTCCTTTTCCTGCTTTTCGCCCGCAAAGACAACCGCCTGGCACTTGCAGCCGCCGCGCTCGCCTTCGCGTTCTCCGCCATCTTCTTCCTTCACCAATGGACAACCGGGGTCTGGACAAACCTCGGTGAAACAAGCCCCTTCAACCACTCGCTTGTCGTCGTCGCCTCGCACAGCGACCTTGTCAACCCAAGCCCCGCCTCCCTCGCGCAAGCCGTTTTCCAATGCTGCGCCCTCTATGGTTTCCGCAGTGCGCCGTTCGCACTCGCCATCGCCATCATCGGGGCCTCCGCCCTCCTGCTTCCGCTCTTCTGGCGCAAAACATGTCTTTTCGCCCTCCTTGTCGATTCAATGGCGGCACTGTGGTTTTTCACCGGATCATACGACGGACGCAACTCCATCTTCGTCATCGCCCTTGCCGCCATCCTCGTCCCCTTCTTCGCCTCGGAAGCCTGCAAAAAACACCCCGGGCGCCATGCGGCCCTTGCCTTCGCCTCCCTGCTTCTTTGCGCCTACTCAATTAGCCAGACGCGGCTTCCTGAAATCGCGGCGACAACCTTCCGCCGCTACGCCACGCCAAAATTCACCGCCCTGCCGCCCCGGCAAAGAACCGACAGCCTCATCAAGGCAACGCCTGAAGCCTCGGCGTTTCTTTTCTCGTCGCCCGCCGCGCAACGCGCCAAGCACATCCTCTGCTATTCCCCCGCGTATCGGCTTCTCAACGGGAAAGGCGTCTACCCCTTCCAGAAAAACGCCTACAACGAACTCTCGCCACATGACATGGCGCTCGCCTTTGAAGCCGGAGGCCAAAAGCTATTCATACCCAAGGCACCATTCGTCCCCGTCTCGGGGCTCAACGGCTGCCGCAACGCGGGCTCGGCGCTCTACCTGTTCAAACCGAACCTCGCGGCCGTCAATTACGACGTCCGCGACCAAGACGGGCAACGCCTCCTCGCCATTGAAAGAGACGCCTCGGTTCCCCGCTGCGGCTTCATCTCGATCACGTTCAACGGCCCTGCCGCCGGGGCCTCGCTCTCGCTTCTTGGCGAATCCCAATTCGCCCAATCGCTTTTCACGCCATACGCCTGCGGCGACACGCTGCGACTGATGTACTGGGTCGATGAAGACGCCGTCTCGTTGGAATTCGTCCTCAAACCAGGCAACGGGGCCTCCATTGTGAAAACAGAGATTGGATTCTGAAATGAAACGGTACGCGATACAGGCCCTGGTCGTGTTATTGGTCATTTATTTCGCCGGCCTCCCGTCGTCGGCCTGGAACAACCAGATGGGCCCCTGGGCGGCAGGCGCATTGCCCGCCTGGATGCTCCTTTCCATCGCGTTGCCTCTGGCCGCAGCCCTCGTTCTCCTGCCGCTCCGAAGGCTCCGCGTCTCTCCCTATTCCGCCATAGTCCCCCTCGCCGTTCTCATCTGCGGCCAATGCATCTGCCTTAGGGCGGCCTGGCCCGTCGCCATCGGCAAGATGGCGCAGGGCATCGACCACCCCGCCTTCCTGTTCCGCCTGCGCGAATTCTTCACGGCCTTTCCTGCGCTCGGCAGCTACAACCCGTGGTGGAATGCCGGAACTGAACATTTCATCGGCGTCACAAGCGGCGCCCATGGCTTCGCCTTCCTTCTGTCCCCCTTCCTTCTTTTCGCGCCTCTTGAAACGGCCTATTCCGCCGCCTTGCTCTTCTGGATGGCCGTGGGGTTTCCCTGGCTCACGGTCTTCGCATTGAGACGCGCCGGCCTACGCCTTGCCGCCGCCGCAGCAGGAGGCCTCATGATGCTCGCCTTCACGCGGGCGGAGTTTCTTTTCTTCTGGCAGTCCGGGAATCTGGGCGGCATGGTCGCGGCCATGCTTGCGCCTTCCATCGCGGCCATCGCCTACCGCATTGCCGTGCAAAGACGAGGGACCTGGCTTGACACCGCGCTTCTTGCCGCCATGGCCTGGCTTTCGTGCATCTGGACGCCCGGGGTCTTCACCTGCGCCGGACTCTTCCTGGGCTGGCTCTGCTTCGCGAAACGCTGGACCCGTCCTTCCCTTGCCCAGATGGCCGTTGCCGGCGCCGCGACACTTCTCCTCCTCTTGCCGTGGCTTTGGACGACCTTCTTCCCCGCGCGCGGAATCGTGAACTACGTGGCCGGCGGGTCGGGACTTCCAGGTGAATCCGCCCCGCATATGCTCGCCGTCGGCCTCGGCCAACTCGCCCGGCGCATCCGCGAATGGCACCCGCTCATCGCAATTCTCGGCATTGGCGGCACGCTCTTCGCGCTGCGCAAGCCGATGCGCAAGTGGATGGCCCCCCTTTTCGTCCTCCTTTGCGCCGTCACCGTTGCCATCGGCTTCAAACGCACCTCCCAGCTCGACCGCGTCGCAATCCAGCTCGCCGCCGCCTTGGTCTTCCCCGCGGCCACCGTCTTCTCGCACATCGTGCGCGCCGTCGGAAACGCCCGCGGCCCCCGCAAGATCATGCCCGCCCTCTTCCTAACCGTCGCCACCGCATTCCTCTTGCTGGGGTCCGTCATCGCCGACCTCCACTACGCCGGGAAGAGCGATTTCAAACTTTGGCCCGCACAGGCCCCCGTCTACGATTTCGCCAACTGGATCCACGAAAATGTTCCGGCCGGCGGACGCCTCGCCTTCTCCGGCGTCACCGACTGCAAATTCGAATGGGGAAAGCCCACCTACCTCCCCGTCCTTTCCGGTCGGGAAATGATGTCCGACGACTACTATGGCTACCCCAAGGGCCTCACCGAACGCAACTACCCGCCGAAATACTACCGCAAGAGCGACGAACGCTTCATGCGCTTCTCAGACGCCTACGGCATCACGCACTGGGTGGTGACGGACAGCCATGGCAAGACCTTCTTCGACGGGCATCCCGAATTCTTCGAACTCGCCGACTACCGCACGCAGCAGAGCACGCACATCTACACGTACAGGCGCGTCAACCAACCCGAACCGACGCGCTGCCTCATCGGCAAGGCCAACGTCTCGGCGCGGGAAAACCGCATCGTGGTCACGCCCGACGGCCGACAGGACGAAATCGTCATTCGCTACAATTGGCGCCCGGGTCTCCGCTGCAAAACGAAAGGCGCGGAAATCCACCCCTACGATGTCGACGGCAACATCAAATTCATCGCGGTCCGCCCCGGCGGAAACAATTCCGTCGTCATCGGCTACAGGCCGACCTGGCACCCGCTTCTCCCCAACTTCGACGGCACCTTCCACCACTAACGCGGCAACCGCGAAAAAGCAATATGGAGACTGAATAAGGGGACAGTCCCTTTATGCTATAGCTATAAAATACTTACAAACAGCCTATTGGAGATGAATTGACTTTTACGGTCCCTATGCCGGACGACGCCGGGAGAGGCCGCGGTCACCAAGCTGTTTAGCGACGAGCATGCGGTATTCCCGGACTGAATAAGGGGACAGTCCCTTTATGCTATAGCAATAAAATACTTACAAACAGTCTATTGGAGATGAATTGACTTTTGTGGTCCCTATGCCGGACGACGCCGGGCGAGGCCACAGTCACCAAGCTGTTTGGCGACGAGCATGCGGTATTCCCGGACTGAATAAGGGAACAGTCCCTTTATGCTATAGCAATAAAATACATACAAACAGTCTATTGGAGACGAATTGACTTTTACGGTCCCTACGCCGGACGACGCCGGGCGAGGCCGCGGTCACCAAGCTGTTTGGCGACGAGCATGCGGTATTCCCGGAGAAGCGGCGGCACCGTGGCGATTTGCGCGACGACATCCGAAACGGGCATCGCCAGCCAAACGGCGAGAATGTGGTCGTCCATGAAATACGGGAGAATCCAGACGATGGGCAGCAGGCAGAAGCATTGCCGGAGCAACGAGAGCAGAATGGCCGTCAGGGGGCGTCCGACGGCCTGGAAATAGGTTGTCGCCGAGACATTGACGAAAATCGTCCAGATCATGCAGTTGCCAATGCGAATGGCCCGGGAGGCCGCCGCCACAACCGCCGGGTCGTTGGCGAAGCACCGCGCAAAAAACCGGGCGAAAATCTCCATGGCGAGGCAGGAGAAGAGGCACGTCCCCGCCGTGAGGCGCAAGCCGAGGACAAGTGACTTGCGGACGCGCCCGAAATTCTCCGCGCCCCAGTTGAAGCCGATGATCGGGGCGAGCCCCTGCTGAACGCCGTGCGTCGGGATGAAGAAAAGGAACATCACGGTGTTGACGATGCCGAAGGCGCAAATCTGGATGGTGCCGTCCTCGGGCGTCCCCGACCAGCGGGCGAACGCATGGTTCATCGAAAAGCCTATGACCGAGGCCATGATCTGCATCAGGCACGGCGAAAGGCCAATGGCCAGCGCCCGCGGGGCAAGGTCCTTGTAGATCCTGACGCAGGAGAGCCGCAGCCGAACGACGGATTTCCGCGACAGGTAGTAGGAAAGTGCCGTAAGACAGGTCACGAACATCGAGATGTTCGTCGCCCAGGCGGCGCCGGCCACCCCCAGTCCAAGGCCGGGCAGCGTCATGCCCTCCGAGATGAAACCCAGCGGAATCGCCTTGAAAATGAAGAACGGGTCGAGGACGACGTTCGTGAGGCATCCCACGACCATGCACCACATCGACTGCTTCGGGGAGCCTTCCGCGCGCATCGTGGCGGAAAGTCCGAAGCCCAGGTGCGCGAAGATGTTGAAGAAAATGGTAATCGAAAGATACTGGAGGGCGAGCCTCATCGTCTCCGCCGTTGCGCCATCGCCGGCCATCAGTTGGAGGAGCGGGCGGAAGCCGAAGAAAAACATCAGCGGCGGGAAAACCAGGCCGAACAGCAATTTCATCGCGACGCACTGCCCGAGCGCCCGCTCGGCGTCGTGCATTTTGTTCGCCCCGAGGCTGATCGAGAGGATGGTCGAGGATCCCATGCCGATCAACACGCCGATCGCGCCAAGCGCCCCCATGACCGGGAACGTCAGCGTAAGGCCGGCGATGGCGTCGGGACCACAGCCCTGGCCGATGTACACGCGGTCGACGACGTTGTAGAGCTGGTTGATCGTCATCGTGACCACGGCGGGCCACGCATAGCGCAGGATGAGCGGGAGAATGCTCCCCGACCCCATCGCGTCGAGTTTTCCTGACTTGTCCATCTTCCGGTTTTTCCAAAGCAGAAAACCCCCGGTGGCTTTTGCCGCCGGGGGTTTCCCCTGTCTTGCGTTTTCCTACAGCAGGCCCGAGACAAGCTTGACGAAGTCAAGCGGGTTGCGGGGCTGCGACCCTTCGCCCACGAGGGCGAGGTCATAGAGCGCCCCGATCTTCGAGAGGAGCGCCTCGTCGTCGCGGACTTCCGACTTGAGTTCGTCGGCCAGGCGCTTCATCACGGGGTGCCTGGGGTTGAGCTCGAGGATGCGGAGTTGCTTCGGGACGTCCTGGCCCATCGCCTTCATCATGCGGACCATGGTCTGGTTCATCGCGCCTTCTTCCGCGACAAGGCAGCAGGCGCTGTCCGTGAGGCGGGGCGAGAGACGGACGTCCTTGACGTCTTCCTTCAGCTTGTCCTTGATGAAGTCGAGAAGCGCCTTGTACTCCTTGCCGGCCTCTTCGAGATCCTTCTTCTCGGCGGCCTTCTCCTCGTCGGTGCCGAGCTCGATCTCGCCCTTGTCGATGGCGCGAAGCTTGCATCCGTCGTATTCGGAGAGGGTTTCGAGCATCCACTCGTCTACAGGGTCGGTGAAGAAAAGCACGTCGAGCCCGCGCTTGCGGAAAGCTTCGAGCTGCGGGGAGTTCCTGGCGTTTTCAAGAGACTCCGCGACAAGGTAGTAGATGTCCTTCTGGCCTTCGGGCATGGCATCCTTGTAGGCCTTGAGCGTGGTCATCTTGCCGCCCTCGGTCTTGACGGATGCGAACATCAGGAGTTCCTTGAGCTTGTCGGCGTGCTCGTAGTCGGAATGGACGCCTTCCTTGAGGACCTTTCCAAAGCCGCGGAAGAAGTCGAGGTAGGTGTCGGCGTTGTCCTTCTTGAGCGCCTCGAGATCGGCGAGGATCTTGCCGACGAGCGACGAACGCATCTTGCGGATCACGGCGTCGTCCTGCAACATTTCGCGCGAAACATTGAGCGGCAGGTCCGAGGAGTCCACCACGCCCTTGACGAAGCGCAGGTACTCGGGCAGGAGCTCCTCGAAGTCGGAGCCGATGAAGACGTTGCGCACGTAGAGCTGCAGGCCGTGCTTGCGGTTGGGCATGAAGAGGTCGAAGCCGGGCTTCGGCGGGATGAAAAGCAACGCCTTGAACTCGAGCTGCCCCTCGGCCGAGTAGTGGATCGTGCGGAGCGGCGCCTCGTAGTCGTGCGTGACGTGCTTGTAGAACTCGGCGTATTCCTCGTCCTTGATCTCGTTCTTCGCGCGGCGCCAAATCGCGCGCATCGTGTTCAGCGGCTTCTGCTCGTCCTCTTCGCGGCGCTTCCTGTCCTCATCCTTCTCGTCGGCGGGGACTTCGGCGTTGCGGAAGCGGATCGGGTAGGCGATGAAGTCGGAGTACTGCTTGACAAGCGACTTGATTTCCCACGAGTCGAGGAACTGCTTGTGGGCCTCGCCGAGCTTGAGCGTGATCGTCGTACCGGGCGCGGTGCGGTCGGAGGGCTCGATCGTGTAGTTGCCCTTGCCGTCGGAAATCCAGCGGACGGCCTCGTTGCCCTCGCCGCGGCGGAGCGTGTCGACCTTGACCATGTCCGCAACCATGAAGGCGGCGTAGAAGCCGACGCCGAACTGGCCGATCATCTCGGGTGCGCCGGCGGCGTCCTTCTTGAGGGAGTCCATGAACGCCTGGGTGCCGGAACGGGCGATCGTGCCGAGGTTCGACTCCGCCTCCTCGGCGGTCATGCCGATGCCGTTGTCCGAAATCCTGAGTGTGCCATCCTTCTTGTTGGCCTCGATTGAGATCGCCCATTCGGGGGAGTCCGCCACGAGGGTCTTGTCCGTGAGGCCGAGGTACTGCGCGCGGTCGATGGCGTCGGATGCGTTTGAGATAAGTTCGCGCAGGAAGATTTCCTTCTTCGAGTAGAGCGAGTTCACGACGAGGTCGAGCATCTCGCCGACTTCCGCCTGGAATGCCTTGGTTTTCTTTTCCATAAGTTAAGATTCCCTATTTTGCTTTTCGAGTCAGGTGTTAAAAACAAGGGGCCGGGGCGGATGCCCCGGCCCCCCGCGTGAGAACGGGACGGATTACATCATGCCGTCCATCCCGCCCATGCCGCCGGCGCCGGGCGCGCCGTGGCCGCAGTTGCACTCCTTCTTTTCGGGGAGCTCGGTGACCATGCACTCGGTCGTGAGCAGGAGGCCCGAGACGGAGGCCGCGTTCTGAAGCGCGCCGCGCGTAACCTTGGCGGGGTCGAGAACGCCTTCCTTGACGAGGTCGACGTAGTCGCCGGTCGCGACATTGTAGCCGACCGAGCCCTTGGCGCCCTTGACCTTCTCGACGACGAGCGCGGCTTCCTTGCCGGCGTTGAGGACGAGCTGGCGGAGCGGGGCCTCGAGGGCGCGGCGGATGATGTCGACGCCGATCGCCTCGTCGCCTGCGGCCTCGACGGCGTCGAGGGCCTTCTGGCAGCGGAGCAGCGCGACGCCACCGCCGGCCACGACACCTTCCTCGACGGCCGCGCGGGTCGCGTGGAGGGCGTCGTCGACGCGGGCCTTCTTCTCCTTCATCTCGGCCTCGGTCGCCGCGCCGACGTTGATGACGGCGACGCCGCCGGCGAGCTTGGCGAGGCGCTCCTGGAGCTTCTCGCGGTCGTAGTCGGAGGTGGTCTCGTCAATCTGCTTGCGGATCTGGGCGACGCGGCCCTGGATGTCGGCCGCCTTGCCGGCGCCCTCGACGATCGTGGTGTTCTCCTTGTCGACGGTGACGCGCTTGGCCTTGCCGAGCTCCTTGACGGTGACGTTCTCGAGCTTGATGCCGAGATCCTCGCTGATGAGCTTGCCGCCCGTGAGGATCGCGATGTCCTCGAGCATCGCCTTCCTGCGGTCGCCGAAGCCGGGGGCCTTGACGGCGCAGACCTGGAGCGTGCCGCGGAGCTTGTTGACGACGAGCGTGGCGAGGGCCTCGCCCTCGACGTCCTCGGCGATGATGAGGAGGGGCTTGCCGGTCTTGGCGACCTCCTGGAGGAGCGGGAGCATGTCGTTGAGCGACGAGATCTTCTTCTCGAAGATGAGGATGAGCGCGTTGTCAAGGACGCACTCCATGCTGTCGGCGCTCGTCATGAAGTAGGGCGAGAGGTAGCCCTTGTCGAACTGCATGCCCTCGACGACGTCGAGCGTCGTCTCGATGGTCTTGGCCTCCTCGACGGTGATCGTGCCGTCCTTGCCGACCTTGTCCATCGCCTCGGCGATCTTGGAGCCGATCTCGGTGTCGCCGTTGGCGGAGATGACCGCGACCTGCTTGACCTCGTCGGAGGTGGTGACCTTCTTGGCCTGCTTGGCGATGGCCGCGACAACGGCCGCGGTGGCCTTGTCGATGCCGCGCTTGGTGCTCATCGGGTTGGCGCCGGCCGTGACGTTCTTGAGGCCTTCGCGGTAGATCGCCTCGGCGAGAAGCGTGGCGGTCGTGGTGCCGTCGCCCGCGACGTCGTTGGTCTTGCTGGCGACTTCGCGCACCATCTGGGCGCCCATGTTCTCGAAGGGGTCGCTGAGCTCGATCTCCTTGGCGACGGTGACGCCGTCCTTGGTGATCAGCGGCGAGCCGAACTTCTTGTCGATGATGACGTTGCGGCCGCAGGGGCCCATCGTCGTGACGACGGCGCGGCTGAGTTTCTGGACGCCGGCGAGAATCGACTGGCGGGCGTCGGCTTCGTACTTAAGCTGCTTTGCGGACATTTTTATTTCTCCTTTTGCCGCGGCGGCCGCCGGTGGGCGCCGCCGCGAAACCGATGTTTATTCGAGAACGCCGAGAAGATCCTCTTCGCGGACGAGCTGGTAGGTCTTGTCGTCGAGCTTGACCTCGGTCCCGCCGTACTTCGGCAGGAGGACGCGGTCGCCGACCTTGACGTCGAACTTGAGTTCCTTGCCGTCCTTGTCGCGCTTGACGCCGACGGCGATCACCTTGCCCTCCATGGGCTTTTCCTTGGCGGTGTCGGGAATGTAGATGCCGCCCTTGAGCTGTTCCTTAGCCTCGACAGGCTCGATGAGCACGCGCTCACCCAGGGGTCTGATTTTAGCCATGATGTGTTTTCTCCGTTGTTGTTGGTTAGGAATTGTCCCGCGGCGGCGTGGTGGGGTCGCCGCCGCGGGGAAGTCGAAGTTAGTTGTTCATCGTGAAGTCGCCGTCGATGACGTCGTCGTCCTTCTTCGCGCCGGCGTCGCCGCCGGGCGGAGGCGGGGGAGGCGTGCCGGCGCCCGGCTGGGCGCCCTGCGCGCCGGCCTGCTGGGAGTAGAGCTCCTGGCCGATGGCCTGCACCGCGGTCATGAGCGCCTCCTTCTTGGCCTTGATGGCCGCGAGGTCGGAGCCCTTGAGCGCGTCCTTGAGGTCGGCGAGCGCCTTCTCGACCGGGGCCTTCTTCTCGGCGGAGATCTTGTCGCCGCTTTCCTTGAGGGCCTTCTCGGTCTGGTAGACCGCGCTGTCCGCCTGGTTGCGCTCGTCGATCTCCTCCTTGCGCTTCTCGTCCTCGGCCGCGTGGGCCTCGGCGTCCTTGCGCATCCGCTCGACCTCCTCCTTGGAGAGGCCCGAGGGGGCGGTGATCGTGATCTTCTGCTCCTTGCCCGTGCCGAGATCCTTGGCGCTCACGTTGAGGATGCCGTTGGCGTCGATGTCGAAGGTGACCTCGATCTGCGGGACGCCGCGCGGCGCCGGCGCGATGCCGTCGAGCATGAAGTTGCCGATCTTCTTGTTGTCCGCCGCCATCTTGCGCTCGCCCTGGAGCACCACGATGTCGACGCCGGGCTGGTTGTCCGCGGCCGTGGAGAAGATTTCGCTCTTCTTCGTCGGGATCGTCGTGTTGCGCTCGATGAGCGGCGTGGAGATGCCGCCGAGCGTCATGATGCCAAGCGTGAGCGGCGTGACGTCGAGGAGGAGCACGTCCTTGACCTCGCCCTTGAGGATGCCGCCCTGGATCGAGGCGCCGATCGCCACGACTTCGTCGGGGTTCACGCCCTTGTGCGGCTCCTTGCCGAAGACCTCCTTGGCCTGGTCCTGGAGGCGCGGCATGCGGGTCTGGCCGCCGACGAGGACGACTTCGTCGACCTTGTCGATGGAGGCGTCGCGCATGCAGCCGCGGCAGGGGCCGACCGTCCGCTGGACGAGCGACTCGGAGAGCTGCTCGAGCTTGGCGCGGGTGAGGGTGAGCTGGAGGTGCTTGGGGCCGGTCGCGTCGGCGGTGATGAAGGGGAGGTTGATCTCCGAGTTCATCGCGCTCGAAAGCTCGATCTTGGCCTTCTCCGCCGCCTCGCGGAGGCGCTGGAGCGCCATCTCGTCCTTCGAGAGGTCGATGCCGTTGGAGGCCTTGAAGTCGTCGATCATCCAGCGCATCACGGCCTGGTCGAGGTCGTCGCCGCCGAGGTGCGTGTCGCCGTTGGTGGCCATGACCTCGAAGACGCCGTCGCCGATGTCGAGGATCGAGACGTCGAACGTGCCGCCGCCGAAGTCGTAGACCGCGATCTTCTCGTCCTTCTTCTTGTCGAGGCCGTAGGCGAGCGACGCCGCGGTCGGCTCGTTGATGATGCGCTTGACGTCGAGGCCCGCGATGCGGCCCGCGTCCTTGGTCGCCTGGCGCTGGCTGTCGTTGAAGTACGCCGGGACGGTGATGACCGCCTCGGTGATCTTCTCGCCCAGGAAGGCCTCGGCGTCGGTCTTGAGCTTCTGGAGGATCATCGCCGAGATCTCGGGCGGCGAGTAGGTCTTGTCGCCGACCTTGACGTGGGCGTCGCCGTTGGCGGCGCGGACCACCTCGTACGGCACGAGGTCGATTTCCTGCGAGACCTCGTCGTACTTGCGGCCCATGAAGCGCTTGATCGAGTAAATCGTCATCTTGGGGTTCGTGACGGCCTGGCGCTTGGCGGCCTGGCCGACGAGACGCTCGCCGTTCTTCGTGAAGGCGACAATCGACGGCGTCGTACGCGCACCCTCGGCGTTGGGGATTACGGTAGGCTGGCCGCCTTCCATGACGGCCATGCACGAATTGGTCGTGCCCAAGTCTATTCCAAGTACTTTTGACATTTTCTGTTTCTCCTTTGTGCCGCCCTCTACGTCTCTTTTCGACTGGAGCGGTCGCCTAATATTCAAGCAATCGCCATGCCAACTTTGCAAGGCCTCGGCATTTCATCGCGCCAAACACCTGCGCAACAACTTTCTAATTTAATGAAAACAAAAATTGGCACACGGGGCCTGTCACACCGTGAATGTCACACTTTTCCGGACGCCAACCCAAAACTGCGACATCGTGTCACACCCCGGTTGCGGCGGCGCGAACCTTTCGCGTCTCGTGTCCTTCTGCGGCGAGCAAGGGCGTGAGACACGAGACGAGAGACATGAAGCACCAGCTCCATCCTCGATCAACTGCGGCGGCGGGGCGATCCTTTCGCGTCTCGTGTCTCGCGTCTCGTGTCCTTCTGCGGTGAGCAAGGGCGTGAGACACGAGACGCGAGACATGAAGCACCAGCTCCATCCTCGATCAACTGCGGCAGCGGGGCGATCCTTTCGCGACTCGTGTCTCGCGTCGCGTGTCCTCTGCGGTAAGCGAGGGCGTGAAGCACCCAAAAAGCATCGTGTGCGCGTCTTCAAACGCGCACACGATGCCGCCACCCTACTTCATTTCGACCTTGACGTGGAAGAACCGGTGCGACGCCTCGACGGGGCTGCTCCACATGCCGCCGAGTTCCGCCTTGCCCTTGATCGTGTAGGTGCGCTTCGCCTCGTCCTCGGGCGGCGTGAAGGCACCGTCTGACCAGAAATACGCTTGCGATAACACCGTAATTCATGTATACTATACGGCAAAAACAAGCCAAATGAGGTAGGTTCACAATGTCGAGCATGACTATTTCAGTAGATGACAAAGTCAAACGTGAGTTCTCGGCCTTCTGCAGCGATGTCGGGCTCTCCGCTTCCGCGCTCATCAACGTGTTCATGGTGAAGACGGCACGCGAACGCCGTGTGCCGTTTGTCATCGAAGTGCCGCACAGCCCAAATGCTGAAACCATCGCCGCGCTTGAAGAAGGAGATCGCATCGTCAATGACCCTACGCGCAAAAGGTACACAAACCTTGAAGAGCTTTGGAAGGATCTTGAATCGTGAAGTACGCGATTGACAGGACTGCCACTTTCAAGCGCGACTACAAAAGGGCAATCAAACGAAACTTGCCGATTGAGAAGCTTCAAGCCGTCATCGGCAAACTCGCCAGAGGCGAAGAACTTCCGCCAGCCAATCACGACCATTCGCTTTCAGGAAACTGGTCAAACCACCGCGAATGCCATATCGCCCCAGACTGGCTGCTGATTTACCAAATCAAGGAAAGTGTCCTCGTCCTTGAATTGACACGTACCGGCACCCACGCCGACTTGTTCTAACCCGCCGCCGACGCGATCCTTTCGCGTCTCGTGTCCTCTGCGGCGAGCGAGGTCGTGAGACATGAGACGCGAGACAAGAAGCACCAGCTCCATCCTCGATCAACTGCGGCAGCGGGGCGATCCTTTCGCGTCTCGCGAACGATTCCCGGCTCTTTAATCGGCGGGCAAAAGCCCGCCTATGTAAAAAGAGCGATGTAAATTGCCGAGATTGCCGAGGCAATTCACGGTAAAATGCTACAAAATGACCGGGAAATGTCAATTACGCGGCGTTCTGGGTTCTATGCACGGGTTTAAGGACGAAGACAACCGATGGGGCAGATCAGGGTTCCGTCGTTCGCCTGATAGGCGTAAGCACCCTCTGCAACGACGATCATCCTGAACGACGGAGCCTTCATTAGCTTCGTGTCAATTTCTTCCTCAAGCTTTTTAAGCTTTTCACGCCCCTCTGATATAAGTGCCTCGCCGCCCAGCTTCACTTCAATGAGTCCGTACTTTCCGTTGCGCAAATGCATGACCGCATCGCACTCAAGCCCGCTCTTGTCACGGTAATGACTAACTTTCCCGTCATTCGCCTCCGCATACGTTCGCAGATCTCGCGCAACAAGCGTTTCGAAGAATAGCCCGAATGTCTTCAGATCGTTCATCAGATCGTCCGGCCCCAGTCCCAGCACCGCCGTTGCAATCGATGGATCAGTGTAATATCTCGTATCCGTCGTCCGCACCGGTGTCTTACAGCGGAGATTTGGGCACCACGCCGGCATATCCTCGACGACAAAGAGCTTTTTCAATGCTCCGATGTACGAAAAGATTGTATTCTCATGAACGCCACTTTTCGGTAAATTCGGGACAAGGTCGGCCTTGACCGCAGAGGCGGCTGATTGCGTGCCCTGCAAACGGGCCAAAGACTTCATGATGCGAAGCGCAAGGTCGGGGTCCCGCCGAATGTCGTCCACTCTGGAAATGTCCGCATTGACAATGGCATCCACATAATCAAATGCCTGACGCAATGCCGCCCTTCCCGTTTTCTCTGTTGCCTTAGGCCATCCACCGCGACAGGTCAAGTACGCGATCTCCTCCAGCGTATGCGGCATTGCATCGCCTAGTCGAACCTTACCAGCAAACAATTCTGCGAAAGAGACACCCCCCGACGATTCCTCGCTCTCGAACAATGCCATTGGGCGCATCTTGATCCAGGCAAACCTTCCGGTTCCCGTATGATGAATCTTTTTCTTCGCTTCTTCATCCAAAGGAACCGCACTGCCAGTAAGAATGTATTTGCCGTCCCCATCCGAATGATCAACGTCAAAACGGATTGCATCCCAAAGCTCTGGCGCAATCTGCCACTCGTCAATCAACCGCGGATTATCCCCCTCCAAAAGACGTTGCGGGTTCGTTTGCGCCGTCAAAAGATACTGCCCTTGACATTTGGGGTCGTTCAGGTAGATAATACTTTTGGAAATCTGCTCGGCTGTTGTCGTCTTCCCACACCACTTAGCCCCTTCAATCAGAACAGCGGCCTTCGCCTGAAGCGCGTCAGCCAAAATAGCGTCCAATACTCTATTTTTATACTTTTTCATAGTGTTATTGTATCAAATAGAATATCTGGCATCAAGCCTCATTGTGACGGTTGGCGCGATTTCATTGTGGCGGTTGGCGCGATTTCATTGTGGCGGTTGGCGCGATTTCATTGTGGCAGTTGGCGCGATTTCATTGTGGCAGTTGGCGCGATTTCATTGTGAGTCCACGAGCATCCCTTATGCCCCCGCATCTGTGGGGGCATAAGGGATGTTTTTGGGGCGGACGAGACGATCCAGCTGACCGACTCGCGCACGGCGGAGGTGTACCCGACGAGCTGCGCCGCGTGACCGCCATGGTCGAAATCAACGGCAGAAGGCAGAAGATGACGTTCCTCACAAACACCCCGTCTGGGCGGCCTCGACCGTCGCCGAACTCTACCGGGATCTGCGGGAGATTCATTAAGGTCGGTCGGCGCGAAGGCGGCGACTGACCAAGAATAGCCACCCTACTTCATCTCCACCTTGACGTGGAAGAACCGGTGCGATGCCTCGACGGGGCTGCTCCACGTGCCGCCGAGTTCGGCCTTGCCTTCGATCGTGTAGGTGCGCTTCGCCTCTTCCTCGGGCGGCAGCTTCGGCTCCCATGAGACCACCGGGGCACCGTTCTCGAACGCGATCCGCGCCCGGAAAACGGCATCCTTGTCCGTCGGGTCGAGCCCGGCGACGTAGCACTGCCAGACCTTGTCCACGCCGTTCGCGGCGGTCGCCATCGCCGCCGTCTCGTACGCCGCCTCCGTGCCGCCAAGCCCGTATTCGTCGAGCCATTCGTAGGGCACCGGCACGGGCGTGGTCTGCGTCTCGGACGACTCCGACGGCATTTCGCCGCTCCACGACACGCAGTCGATCGCCACGAAGTCCGCGATGTCGTCAGCGGTGCCTGCGTTCCAGAACTCCCAGCGGACGACATGCTCGCCTTCGCCGGTGATTTCGGTTGACATCGCCGTCCAGCCGCAGGTGTCGTAGAGTCCGTCAACGGGTTCCCCGTCGATGAACAGGTCGAATCCCGCCGCATGCCCCGTCGAGACCATCGCCTTGTAGGCGAGCGTCCCCGGCCCGGTGACCGTCGTTTCAAGGCAGCTCACGTCGTCCCCCAGCACCGGCCCGGAAACCGCCGCGCCCGTGGCGTCCGACGCGATCTCCAGCTGCGGCGTCCAGGCGGCGGCGCCGTAGGTCGTCCACTCCAGCTTCGGCGCGTCGAGGACGCCGCCGAGGGTGACGGCGTTCACCGCGACCGCCAGCGAACGCGGCCTGTCCGCGACGAACGAGAGCGAATTGCCGTCGCGGGTAACGCCCGTCCTGTCGCCCGACACCTCGGCCGTGTAGAACGCCGTTGTCGGCGCGAAGTCGATGCGGACGCTCTCGCCGTACTTCACCCACCGGTTCGTGAAGGACGTCGTGGCGGGGCCCGTCAGGGAGAGCTCCACCCAGCAGTTCGTCTCCCACAGCCACGTGATCTCCGAATCCTCGTAAAGGACAAACGAAACCGTGTTCGACGGGCCGCTTGCGGGAATGCTCCCGCTTCCGGCCCAGCCGATGCAGCCGTACCGCCAGCCGTCTTCCTCGACGACCGCCTCCACCGAGGCCGTCACCACGTCACCGTAGTGGCGCGCGCCCTCCGTCCCCGACACGACCGCCGTGCCGTGCGCGGACGACGCGGTGACATTCTCCACCGGCAGCCACGAGGTGCAGACGGCGGAAATCGTCCGCGGCCTGTCCGCGACGAAGACCAGCGCGTCGCCCTCGCGGGCAACGCCCGACATGTCGCCCGTGAAGGCGAACTCGTAGAAGAGGGCGTCCGTCGCGAAGTCGATGCGGACGCTCTCGCCGTACTTCACCCACTGGTTCGTGAAGGCCGTCGTGGCGGGGCCCGTCAGGGAGAGCTCAACCCAGCAGTTCGTCTCCCACAGCCACGTGATTTCCGAATCCTCGTATAGCGTAAACGAAACCGTGTTCGACGGGCCGCTTGCGGGAATGCTCCCGCTTCCGGCCCAGCCGATGCAGCCGTACCGCCAGCCGTCTTCCTCGACGACCGCCTCAACCGAGGCCGTCACCACGTCGCCGTAGTGCCGTGCGCCGTCCGTCCCCGACACCACAGCCGTGCCGTGCGCGGTCTGGGCGGCGACGTCAAGGAACGGCCGCCACGAGACATTGTCCACGAAACCCGCGTCCTCGCCGGCGGCCGTGGTCGAGCCCTTCTCGTAGCGCCAGGTGACGGCGTGCTCGCCGTCGCCCAGCTCGAACGCCACATGCGCCCACGCCTTCTCGCCGCTGACTCTCGCCTGCTGGACGCCGTCGGCGTACACCGCGAGGAAATGGCCGCGGGCATTGCAGGAGACGCGCCAGTCGAAGGCGAAGATGCCCGCGCCCGAAACCGCGACGGACATCTCCGTCGCCGCGCTGCTCCCGATCTCCGGGCTCCGCACCGCGTAGCCGCCCGGGCTGTCCGCGTCCGCGACCGCGTACCACTCAAGTTCGTTCGTCACGGAGACGGGCCAGACGTACACGCCCAGCGAATCCGTGATCACGAAGGGCACCTCGACCGCGCCCGTGTAGTTGACCCCGCCCGTCACAACCGCGCAGCCCGTCCCCGGGCGGTCGTTGTCGCGGTAGGACACCTCGTAGTTCCCCGGGGCGACGTCGCGGCCGTCCGCCGTCACGGACACCGCCGGGCAAATCGCCTCGCCGAGATACACATACACATTGGGGTCGCACGTGGCCGTCCATTCCTCGACCGGGAGGATCGTGAACGTCGCCCCCGTGAACGAAAGCGTGTAGTTCCCGCCCGCGTCGAGCGTCCCCTGCCCAATCGCGTAGGTGCCCGCGTTCTCGCCCGCCGCGCGGGTCAGCGCTCCCGTCATCTTGTCGGTTCCCACAAGGCCGCTCGCCGTGTAGGTCAGGGCCGGATCGGCGGCACCGTAGGTCTTTGACGCGGCGTTGGCGGTCACCGTAAGAGCCTTCTTGTTGATGATGAAATTCGCCCCCGTGAACGAAAGCGCATAGTTCCCGCCCGCGTCGAGCGTCCCCTGCCCGATCGCGTAGGTGCCCGCGTTCTCGCCCACCGTGCGGGACAGTGCACCCGTCACCTTGTCGGTACCCACAAGGCCGCTCGCCGTGTAGGTCAGGGCCGGGTCGGCGGCGCCGTAGGTCTTCGACACGGCGTTGGCGGTCACCGTAAGAGCCTTCTTGTTGATGGTGAAATTCGTCCCCGTGAACGCTATCGTGTAGTTCCCGCCTGCGTCGAGCGTTCCCTGCCCGATCGGGTAGGTGCCCGCGTTCTCGCCCGACGCACGGGACAATGCACCCGTCACCTTGTCGGTTCCCACAAGGCCACTCGCCGTGTAGGTCAGGGCCGGATCGGCGGCACCGTAGGTCTTTGACGCGGCGTTGGCGGTCACCTGCACGGCGCGTTTGGCGATGCAGACGGGGATGACGCCGGTTTCAACGACAGCACCGTTAATGGTGACCTTGTACCAGATGTTCGTGTCGCATACATCCCTAAAGACGGGCCTTTCGGAAGAGTAGGCGCCGTTTTCGGAAGATGCGTAGGAGACGGCGCACGGTACGCTTCCGCACTCCGCCGTGACGGACACCTCCAACGCCACGCCGTCGTAGCATTTCTCGCAGCCGTTCTCGGGCACGTTACAATCGTACCGCGTCATGCGAAGTCCCCGCCAGGTTCCATCGGAGGAAATCGCCGCTTCCCACTCCTCGCTGAACTTCGACGGGTAGTATCCGGCGGAGCAGTACGAGCCGAAGTCACGATAGTCAAAACTGACATCGGGAACGCCTTCTGGAAAGATGAATGACGTTAGGCTGCGGCAACCGTAAAACGCATCGTCCCCGATGCTCGTCACCGACGACGGAATCGTCACTGACGCCAAGCCGCTGCAATAATAAAACGCTTCCATCCCGATGCGCGTCACGCCATCGGGAATCGTCACAGACGTCAGCCCGCTGCAATAATGAAACATTCCAAATCCGATGCTCGTCACGCCCACGGGAATCGTCACAGACGTCAGGCCGCTGCAACCCGCAAACGCAGAGCTCCCGATGCTCGTCACCGAAGACGGGATCGTCACAGACGTCAGGCCGCTGCAATTGTAAAACGCAGAGTCCCCGATGCTCGTCACGCCCTCAGGGATCGTCACTGCCCCGTTTTTACCGGCAGGGCATTGGATCAGCCCTGTTTGCGCTATGTCATAGAGAATGCCGTCAACGGAATAATACGACGGATTGCCGTTGGCAACGGCGATCGCCGTTAGACAGCGGCACCCCCTAAACGCACCATTCCCGATGCTCGTCACGCCTTCGGGGATCGTCACAGACGTCAGACCGCTGCAATTGTAAAACGCATAATCACCGATGCTCGTCACGGGATAGCCGTTGATCGTTTCGGGGATGGCGACGCTCCCGCTCGTGCCTGTCGGAATCGCCGACGACCAACCGTTGCCTATCGTCGCCTTTCCGCCACTAACGCTGTACTGCCACGTCACACCGTTGCCGTCGGTGTACGTGTCGCCAAAGGCAACGGCCGCGCTGAACACTAACGCGGCCGCAAGCGCACAAAAGCGCAAAGCAAGTTTTTTCATCGTGCATTCTCTTTCGCGCCAACCTTGTCGAGGCCTGCCGCTCCGGCGCGAAAAGAGGAGCGGCTGGCCTTCCAGTTCTAAACTCGTCTTCCGACACAAAACCGTCACTTCGACCCTTTGCACATGGCGCAGTGAGTGTCGCATTTGGCGCAGCAGTCGCAAGGCCCAATGCGAAGATTCCCCTTGAACAAGCTTTCCATAATCGGGTTGAACTCGTCCGACACGCCAGCAGCGCGTCTGATGAAATCACGGACGGCTTCGACCAGATCCCCATGGCATTCTTCATCGTTTACACAGACACGGAGCCGCCCGATCAGGCTCTCACGCTCCATCCAGGGGCCTGTAACCACCGGGGGATGATTTTTATCACCCTCCTTGCCGTACTCGAGCATCTCGGCCAAGACATCAGTGGCCTCAATCTCAATCTTATCCGCTTTGACACCTTCGGGAAGTGTGACAATAAGACGGGCCTCCCTCTCGTCACGCCAGCCAAGATATTTTGACACTCCGGGGAGGAGTTTTATGTTTTCCTGGAAATTACCCATCCCATCCGACATTATGCAAATTTCGCCATTCGAGAAATGCACAAGATTTTCTTTATTCCCGGAGAGGTAGCACACATACGACAACTTCGCCTCGGCGGCAACGCAGTGATCCTCTTGAACATGTCCGCCGACAACAGGATATGCATTCAGTTTCCCGCCTTTGAAAAGGGCCAGAATCTTGCTCCTTGAAAAGCGAAGGCGAATCGCCTCGTTCCTTGTCCGTCCATAGACTGTCCACATGGCCGGACTCTCCGTCGGGGCGGCGGAAAGGGAAAAGACGAATGTACGATCAGCTCCGGGGAACTTTTCCGTACCGTCATTCATCGCGTCGGCACGGGAAAGACGGAGCCGTCCGTACTTGAGCATGCCAAGCAGACCTTCGATCCTGGTATGGTGAAACATATTGTATTGCCCACCGACTGTTTTTTCATCGATGCGGAGCCGTTCACATATCTGATCTGCCGTCAGACTTTCAAGCGTAGTTTTCGTGCTCAATTCATGATGCCTCTTTCGCGCCTACCTTGTTGAGGCCCGCCGCTCCGGCGCGAAAAAAGAGTGGCGTGCCTTCAGAATATGTCTTATCTGAGGCACCGCCAAGCGCCCATAGCTAAACATAATGATGAAAGTACGCCACGTGATCGCATCACGTGACGCAACCTTCGTATTCGCTTAGCTATTGAAAAATTGGCGGTATTTCAGATAAAGCCAAATACGCAGTTGCGTACGTCCCCCGGCCCGAGGCCGGGACACACCGGGAACGATTCCCGGCTCTTTAATTGGCGGGCCACGCCCGCCTATGTAAAAAGAACAACGCAAATTGCCGAGGCAATTCGCAGGTAAAATATTACACAAAAGCGGCAGTTGTGTCAAACAATTCTGGAGATGCCGCGGCTGCCACCGCGTCGCGACACCTCCTTTTGAACGGGCTAAAGAATCCCCTCCTTTTAGAGTCCTTTCCAGGCGGCGACCGACCTTGAATACGCTTACGACAACACCGTTGTTTACGTATACTATACGGCAAAACCAAGCCAAACGAGGTAGAGCTCAATCTCGAGCATGACTATTTCAGCAGATGACAAAGTCAAACGTGAGTTCTCGGCTTTCTGCAGCGATGTCGGACTCTCCGCTTCCGCGCTCATCAACGTGTTCATGGTGAAGACGGCATGTGAACGCCATGTGCCGTTTGTCATCGAAGTGCCGCACATCCCCAATGCCGAAACCATCGACGCGCTCAAAGAAGGCGATCGCATCGTCGATGACCATACGCGCAAAAGGTACACAAGCCTTCAGGAAACTGGTCGAATCACCGCAAATGCCATATCGCCCCCAGACTGACTGCTGATCTACCAGATCAAGGAAAGCGTCCTCGTCCTTGAATTGACTCGTACCTGCACCCACGCCGATTTGTCCTGACCCGCCGCCGACGCAATCTTTTCGCATCTCACGTCCTCTGCGGGGAGCAAGGGCGTGAGACACGAGACGAGAGACAAGAAGCACCAGCCCGCCCTCGATCAACTGCGGCAGCGGGGCGATCCTTTCGCGTCTCGTGTCCTCTTCGGGGAGCGAGGTCGTGAGACACGAGACGAGAGACATGAAGCACCAGCTCCATCCTCGATCAACTGCGGCAGCGATGCGATCCTTTCGCGTCTCACGTCTCGCGTCTCGTGTCCTCTGCGGCGAGCAAGGGCGTGAGACACGAGACGTGAGACAAGAAGCACCAGCCCACCCTCGATCAACTGCGGCAGCGGCGGGGCGATCCTTTCGCGTCTCGTGTCTCGCGTCTCGTGTCCTCCCGCGGTGAGCGAGGGCGTGAGACATGAGACATGAAGCGCCCGCCCAACCCCTCACCCGAAACGGAAACCGAATCTGACCGAATGAAAATGCCGAATCTGACCGAATGAAAATACAAAATATGACCGAACGAAATCAAGACGCTGCAGGCGGCATTCGCCTCGCAAGCATTGCAAAGCGCAGTTGTTTCGCATGCCTCCTGTGGGGAAAATGCTTGCGAACAAGTCCGCAGTTTGCCATAATTTCTCCACCATGAATGTTGGAAAGTATCTGGAACGCATCGGCTACCAGGGCGGTCTTGAACCGAACGCCGCAAACCTCGCCGCGCTCGTGCAGGCCCACCGTCTCACGGTTCCCTACGAAACGTTCGACATCTGGCGCGGGCGCCATACGACACTCGCCATCGAGGACATCTACGGGAAAATCGTCACGCGCCGCCGCGGCGGCTACTGCTTCGAGCTGAACGGCCTCTTCGCCTGGCTGCTGCGCGAACTCGGCTACAATGTGCGCGAATACTTCGGCCGCTGGCTCCTGGGCGAAGACCGGGCCGTGCCAAAGCGCCGCCATCGCGTCGTGTGCGTCGCCCTGCCGTCGGGCCCGAACAAGATCGCCGATGTCGGCATCGGCATGCCGTTCGTCCTCTCGCCCCTCGACTTCGTCCTCGACGTCCCCCAAGTGGGCGACAACAAGATCTACCGCTTTGTGAAGGATCCTGTCCTGACTTGCGCGGTGCAGGCGAAAAAGCGGGACGGCACCTGGGTCAATCTCTTTTCATTCGACACCGCGCCGCAGCTGCCGATTGACTTCGCCTACGCGCACTGGTGGTGCGAGACGCACCCCGACAGCCCGTTCCGGAAAAACGCCTGGGCCTTCCTGCCCCTTCCCGACGGCGGCTTCAAGTCCATCCGCCTGGAAGCCGTCCCCGGCACGGACGAACCGCTCCCCGTGTTTTCGGCCGTCGCCGCCGACGGAACGGAGCAAAAGTCCATTTTGCACGGCGAGACGGCCCTCGCCGAAGCGCTCAGGGAGCATTTCGGCATCGTCGAATAAATCCGTAACCTTTTCACCTCCCGTTCGTAAACAACACGGAAACGAAACGACAAGCACGAACCCAGCAGGAGGGGAAAAATGAGCATCGGACTGAACACCGGCAACAACACCGTACGCGATTTCAACAACGTCATGACGGCATCTCCGGCGGGGAAAGCCGTTCCGGCCCAGTTGCACAAGGCCGGCGACGGGAACGAGTCGAAGGCCATCGCCCGCCAACTCAACCAGGAAGGACTGGAAATCAACGGCGCGGCAGCCTTGCGGAATGCCGAAGTCACCGCCTTCTCACGGGAGCTTCACGACCAGGTTCCGGCACGCCACACATTCAAGAAGTCCTCCTGGAATGTCTTCAAGTTCATCGGCCGTTGCGCCATGAAGGCCTGCCACGCCATCCGATACGCCTTCGCGCCGGCCAAGAAGTCACGTGCCCAGCTTCAGGAAAAACTGCAAAGCCTCCATTCCGAGGCCTACGCCCAGTCTCGCGTCGGAACCTTGAAAGCCGGCGGAAATTCGCCCACATTCACCTGCACCGCGGCGGAGCTCGGCGCGGCGATGGGACTCCGCGGCAAACTCACAATGAAACCTTTCACGAACGCCGAAATCGAGGAGATCCGAGGGGGGCGGTTCGGGCTCTCGGACATCGTCCAGGATCCGAACCTCGAGAACTGCTGGTTCCTCGGCGCCCTGTGCGCCTTCCTCGGGACAAAGGGCCCCGGCGCCATTCAGGAGATGATCTCCCTCCCGCCCCCCGGCGACACCCAAGGCAATCCCCCGGTGGCGCAAGTCAGGCTGGGCGGCGAGACCTACACCGTCCCGCTCGGCAAGTTGTGCGGCGACGGGGGGGCCGGCGTCAGCGCCTCCAAGCCGTGGGTCAACCTGCTTGAAACGGCCATGCAGATGCACCTCATGAACCTGTACAAACTCCAGGGCGCGGCGGGCATGCACAAAGAGGATCAGCCCTCGGACAAAGTCGACATGAGCTTTAACAACCCCGACATAGCCCTCGCCTCCCTGATGGGAGTCGGCATCACCGGGAAGGACAGCGCCAAGCCGGAAGTTGACATCACCGACAACATCACCGTGCAACTCGGCTTCGACTACGCACCCGGAAACCGCGGGAATTCGCTGAATGCGATTCGGGATGCACTCCGCAACGGACAGCCCGTCCTACTCATCACGCCGGATAGCAAAGGCCTGTCGCTCAGCACCGGTCTCTCCGCGTCCCACACGCTTGCGGTGCTGGACGTTGTCGACGCGGGAAACGGGAAATCCTATTTCCAGATTCTCGACCCCTACAGCCGCTCGGTCATAGTCAGCGCCGACATCATGAAAGACGGCGGACAAATCGCCATTTGGCATGACCAGGAGCCCCAACACCAGCGGCTTCAAAGGCGCGATTCGCTTGCCTCGACGACCGCCCGGTACGAAGCGGACCTGGACAACCAAAAGGCCAACTTCTAACCCCCTCGCGCAGGATTTTCCCCCGGGAAAAACTTTTCCCGTAACCTTCACTCCCCCGGCACGTATGCAATGCAGAAAGGAAACAACGAACATGACGAATCTTGAAACATGGCGGCAGGTCTTCCGCGCGGCGGCGCGGAAACTCGAACTCGCAAGCGTCGACCTCGACGACAACGGCAACTGCTCGATCGTATCGGCCCAGGCGGCCCTGCCGAACATCAACATCGCGTTCGACGTGGAATTCGGCATTGCCGACATCTTCGCGGAACTGGGCTCCGTGCCCGAATCGGACCCGGACGTCTACCGCGAACTGCTCTTCGACAACCTCTTCTTCGAGAAGACGAAGGGCGCGGCCTATGCCGCCGCGCGCGCCACGGGACGCATCGTCCTCCAACGCGCATTCGAAGTCAAGTCCGTCGACGATGCAGACGCCCTCGCCGTGGCCCTGGCCGACTTTGCCGAGGTTGCCTACGCCGGCCGCCGCCTCATCTACCGCTCCGTGCTCGGGGAAGACGAAACGCCGGATACCCCGGGCGAGACCTCCGGGTTCTTCATGCAAATCTAATCCGAATCCTCCCGCAAGGCAGGAACACCGCGCCAGACCTCATTCACGCGCAATCCCGCGCGTTAGACGAAAGGGAACTCAAATGAGCCTCGGAATCAACAACAACCCCGGCCAGAAGCCGAATTTCGCCGACGATTTCGAAATCCTCGACAAACCGGACGGGAAACCAACCCAGGCCGAATCACCGCGGAAAGCCGGGGATGGCGACTATGAAATCATCGGCGACGACGAAATCGGCCAGCTGGCCGGCGAGGCGAAGGAGATTGACGGTCCGGCGGCGATGAAAGGCGCCAAAGTCCAGGCGCTTGCCGAAGAACTCCGCGCCGCCGTTCCGGCGCGCCACACGGTCGGCAAGCGCTTTGCCAACTACTTCAAGTCCATTGGCCGCGACATCATGAAATTCTGCCATGCGATCCGAAACGGCTTCGCCTTCGCACCGGCCAAGAAGTCGCGCGGCGTCCTTGAGGCTGCGCTGGAAGCGAAAAAACCCAACGCCTACTTCCACGACATCTCGTTTGTGCACGAGGAGAGGCCCGAAGGCGAATTCTGCCCAAACGTCAAGTACGCCACGGAGGAAATCGCCGCCGGCATGGGGCTTCGCGGGCGCATTACGGCCGTTCCCTTCACGGACGACGAAATCAAGGCAATCAAGGACGGGAAGTACAAGCTCACCGACATCAAGCAGGATCCGAATTTCCAGGACTGCTGGTTCCTCTCCTCCCTGGCCTCCTTTCTCACGGCAAAGGGCCCGGGCGCAATCCAGGACCTCATCAACATCCCGCCGGACTACAGGAACCGGGATGGCGTCCGCATGGCCCAGGTCAAGCTGGGCGGCGAAGTCTACGACGTTCCGCTCGCGAAGATCTACGATATCGGCGGCCACGGGGCCAGCTTCTCCAAGCCGTGGGTCAAGCTGCTTGAAACGGCCATGCAGATGCACCTCATGAACCTGCACCGGCAGAAGGCGACCTTCGGCGGGCCCGTCATCAAAGCCGACATGTGCAACTACGACGCCCGAATCGCCCTCGCCGCCCTCTCCGGCGAAAAGATTTCCGAAGACCCGCTGCTCGGAAAGGTTCTCAACACGGGCTTCGGCCTTTTCCTCAATGTCCAGAAACAAGACCTACCCGCGCTCGTCGCGTCAATCAAGTCCGCGCTCGACAGGGGGGAACCCGTTGTCCTCGGATCGCCCAAGGGACTCTGGAATTCCCTTGGCAACGGCATTTCCCCCGGGCACGAGGTGTCGATACAGGATGTTGCCGTAAAGAAGAATGGAACCGCCTATTTCATTGTTTTCGACCCCTACGGGCGGACGGTTTCGATCAGTTCGGACATCCTGCTGGACAATGGCGCGGCCATCACCATGAAAGAGGAACCCGCCCAACGAAACGCCGCATCCGCCAGCCAGAGGTCCCGGACCGACCTGATGGCGGAAATCGAAGCGGAAGCGAACAAAACGGAAGACGACTGGTAGCGGTCCCGCCGAAGGCCATTGGCCGCTGCCGGCTGCAAGCGGAACCCGCCGCACCGCTCCTGTGCGCGCAAATGATAGGACTCCTTCGTTTTTCCGTGATTGCCCGGCGCCGATGAGAACACGGCGCGGAACTTCCCATCGCGAACATCTCGGAGGGCGCCGGGCATCCCGTGCGGAGGAACGCGAGGCAAAAAACGAAGCTCAAGGACAAAGCGCAAAGCCCACAAAGACGCATGCGCCCTTACCCTCCCTGGTCTTTTGTGCT
Organism: Kiritimatiellia bacterium; assembly: GCA_045627605.1. Taxonomy (GTDB): domain Bacteria; phylum Verrucomicrobiota; class Kiritimatiellia; order RFP12; family JAAYLN01; genus RGIG5952. The sequence continues at coordinate 44,344 of JAZQOA010000056.1, forward strand.
AAACTACTTCCCGGGCAATATCACACACCACTTGCCTTCAACGGCATCAAAAGCGAATCGGCCATGGCGAATGAAATCGAGCGGAAATTCCTGGTCAAGGGGCGCGCCTGGCGTTCCCTCGTGAAAAAATCGTATCTCATCCGCCAGGGGTACGTTCCGACGGCAAACGGCACGGCGATTCGCATCCGCCTCGCGGGCCGCGGGGCGTATCTCACGCTCAAGGGACGGTCCAATGGCCCTGTCCGGTCCGAATTCGAGTACAGGGTCCCGCTGGCGGACGCCCGCGCCATGCTGGGCCAGCTTTGCTCCACGCAAATTGTCGAGAAGCGCCGCCACCTCATCCCGATCCCCGGCACGGGGCTCACCTGGGAAATCGACGTGTTTTTCGGCGCCAACGCCCCCCTTGTCGTGGCGGAAATCGAACTTCCCGCGGAATCCACGCCTTTTCCACGCCCCCCTTGGCTCGGCGAAGAGGTCACGGACGACCACCGCTACAAAAACAACCATCTCGCGGAAAACCCCTACGGGATGTGGAAGGGCAAATGACCCGGGGAACCGACATGGAAAAGAAACTCGACTGGAACCTCCTGCTAAGCCGGAAGCGCCCGGGCCGCGGCGCGGGAACGGAGGGCGCCACGGGGGAATCGCCCCTTGTCCGCAACGAGTTCGGCCAGGACTACAGCCGCGTGGTCTTCTCCCCGCCCTTCAGGCGGCTGTCGAAGAAGACGCAGGTGCATCCCTTCTCCAGCATCGACTTCATCCACAACCGCCTGACGCATTCGGCGGAAGTGGCCTCCCTGGGGCAGACATTCGGGCTGAGCCTCGCCCGTTTCCTGCGCGAAGCCGGGGACTTCCCCGAGGGCTTCGCGGACATCGACTTCGTCAACATCGTCAGCGCGGCCGGCCTGGCCCACGACATCGGCAACCCGCCCTTCGGCCACGCGGGCGAGGACGCCATCAGGGCCTGGGCGCAAAGCGCGGACTGGGACGGCCTCGGCTGCGACGCGGGCGACTGGCTCGAATACGACGGCAACGCCCAGGCCTTCCGCATGGCCTCGAACCCGGCGCCGCGCGAAAACGCCTACTTCAAGCTGACCTACGCCACGTGCGGCACCCTCGTCAAGTACCCGTGGGTCATCGGGACGGGAACCAAGCGGGGCAAGGCCGGCTGCTTCCGGCAGGAGGCGGACCTCTTCGCCGGCATCATGGGGGAACTCGGGCTTCGCAAAGGCGGCGGCTTCGTCCGCCATCCCCTTTCCTACCTGATGGAGGCGGCCGACGACATCTGCTACCGGGTCATGGACATCGAAGACGCGGTGACAATGCACATCCTGTCGGAGGCGAAGATGAAAAAGGTGCTCGCGGAGGTCGCGGGAGAGGGCACGGAGTGCTCCATCCAGCACTTGCGCGGCAACGCCATGCACAAGCTGTGCGAAAGCGCCTTCGAGGCCTTCAAGGCAAACTACGGCCCAATCATGGCGGGGGAATTCAAGGGGGCACTCGTCGAATGCCGCGCGTTCACATTGAAGGACGGGCTTGAAAAACTCGGGCAGGAATACAACCTCATTTTCAGCGAGCGGGGCAAGGTCGCCACGGAAGTCGCCTGCTACGCGATCATGGACAAGCTCTTTTCGCGGTACGCGAAATTCGCGCGGAACCTCAGCGCGGCCAAGTCAATCGAGGCACTCCACAGCGCGGACCGGAAGTTGCTGGAGTTCACCTGGGGCCGCGAATACGCGGAGGCGGAAATCGCGCCGCACGCCGGGGATCCCGCCTGGTGGCTGCACGCGGTCACGGACCATATCGTCGGCATGACGGACGACTACGCCCGAAGCACCGCCGCGCTCTTCTAAGCGGGGCCCTGGCTGCCGAAAGGCCGGTTCAGCCGGGTTGACCGGCTTTGACCGCCGCCAATCAAACCTGCCCGGCCATCCTGGAACGTCCGTCCCCGCGCAGAACCTGCGGCATTTTGCTATAATTACAAGGTTATGATTATCAAGACATACGCATATCCGCGGGCGGCCCTCATCGGCAACCCCTCCGACGGCTACTTCGGCAAGACCATCGCCTTCACCTTCTCCAACTTCCGGGCAATGGCCACGCTCTACGAAACCCCGGAACTCGTCATCGAGCCGGGCCCGCGCGACGGCTCGACCTTCGCGAGCATCGAGGATCTCTCGGCGGACGTCCGCAAATACGGCTACTACGGCGGCATCCGGCTGATCAAGTCCGCCATCAAGTGCTTCCACGACTACGCGGCGCAAAACGGCATCACGCTCCACAACCGCAACTTCACGCTCCGCTACGAGTCGAACATCCCGAACCTCGTCGGCCTCGCCGGTTCGAGCGCGATCATCACCGCCTGCATGCGCGCCATCACCGCCTTCTACGGCGTGACGATCCCGAAGGCGCGCCTCGCCAACCTCGTCCGCGACGTCGAGAACGTCGAGCTGGGCATCGCCGCCGGCCTGCAGGACCGCGTGGCGCAGGCCTACCAGGGCCTCGTGTACATGGATTTCGACAAGGCGCTCCTCGAAACCCGCGGCTACGGCGAATACCGGGAGCTCTCGAAAGACCTCATGCCCCCGCTTTACATCGCCTACCGCACGGACCTCTCGGAAGGCTCCGAGGTCTTCCACAACAACATCCGCGACCGCTTCAACAACGGGGACAAGACGGTGGTGGACGCCATGTCCTTCTGGGCCGCCCTCACGGACAAGGCCCTGGCGGCGTTGGAGAAGAAGGACTACGCCGAATTGAGCAAGCTGATGGACGCCAACTTCGACATGCGCGCCAGGCTCTACAAGCTTTCGGAGGGCAACCTCCGCATGGTGCAGGCGGCGCGCGAGGCCGGCGCGAGCGCGAAATTCTCCGGCAGCGGCGGCGCGATTGTCGGCGTCTGCCCCGACGAGGCCACCTACGCGAAGCTCCAGGCCTCGCTCTCGGCGTTGAACGTCCAGGTTCTGCGCCCCGTGCTCGTCTAACGCGGGTGCGGCGGCCGTTTCGATTTCAAAAGTCATTTCAACAAGGATCAACATGAAGAAAATGGGTGTTCCCGGACGGGAAGTCCGGATTGCGGTCATTGGCGTCGGCGGCCGCGGCTTCGGCCAGATGTGCACGTTGCTCGGCATGCCCGACGTCAAGGTGTCGGTCGTCTGCGACACCTACGAGGACAGGGTCAGGCGCGCCTGCGACAAGTGCGAGGAAATGCAGAAGTTCCGCCCCGACGGCACGACCAACTACCTCGAGGCCATCAACCGCGCCGACATCGAGGCCGTCGTCATCATGACCTCGTGGCAGACGCACATCCGCATCGCCTGCGCGGCCATGCGGGCCGGCAAGTACGTCGCGATGGAAGTCGGCGGCGCGTCGTCGGTCGAGGAATGCTGGAAGATGGTCCACACGAGCGAGGACACCGGCATGCCGTGCATGATCCTCGAAAACTGCTGCTACGACGAGAAGGAGATGGCGCTTCTCCACATGGTCAAGCTCGGCCTCTTCGGCGAGCTCGTCCACTGCGAAGGCGGCTACCTCCACGACCTCCGCGACGAAATCGGCAACGGCGACGTCAACCGCCACTACCGCCAGGACAACTTCCACTGCCGCAACGGCGAGCTCTACCCCACCCACGAGATGGGGCCGATCGCCAAGTACCTGAACCTCAACCGCGGCAACCGCATGCTCCACCTCTGCAGCATGGCGTCGAAATCCGCCGGGCTGAAGTCGTGGTACCGCATGAACCGCGCGGACACGCCGTTCCCCGAGAGGCAAATCAACGAAGGCGACATCGTGACGACGATGATCAAGTGCGCCAACGGCGAGACGATCCTCCTCAAGCACGACTGCACCACCCCGCGCCCCTACTCGCGCGGCGGCATGATCCAGGGATCGAAGGGCACCTGGCAGGAGGACGGCCACCACCTCTACCTCGAGGGGATCTCGCCGATCCACCAGGGCGAATGGTGCCACTCGTGGGAGCCCGACGCCGACTACCTCAAGAAATACGAGCACCCGCTCTGGAAGGAATACAAGGAGTTTGGCCTCCGCGGCGGCCACGGCGGCATGGACTACCTCGCGCTCCGCGGCTTCATCGAGGCCGTCCAGGAGCACAAGCAGCCGCCAATCGACGTCTACGACACCGCCTCGTGGATGGTCATCACCTGCCTCAGCGAGCAATCCGCCTCGATGGGCGGGCTTCCCGTCCCGATCCCGGACTTCACGGACGGCCTCTGGATGAACCGCCCCGACCACGACGACAGCATGTACACGCTCGAAAAGATCCCCGAATAACGCCATACGCACCCCCCCAGGCCATGAGCACAGCCCCGAAGCCAAACCTCCTCGTCGCCCAGTCGGGCGGCCCCTCGATGGTCATCAACCAGTCGCTCGCCGGCGTCGTCACCGCCGCCCGCGCCAACAGGAAAGTCGGCGCCATCCTCGGCGCACGGCACGGCATCCGCGGCATTCTCGACGGCGACATCGTCGACCTCCGGAAGGTGACGGCCGAAGACCTCGAGCGCATCGCCGCGACGCCGTCCTCCGCGCTGGGCTCCGTCCGCATGAAACCGAAGGCCGAAGACTGCGAGGCGATCTTCAAGGCCCTCCGCAGGCTGGGCGTGAAGTGGTTCTTCTACATTGGCGGCAACGACTCGGCGGAGACCGTCGACATCATCAACCGCCACGCCGAGGCGGCAGGCGAAGACCTCGTCTGCTTCCACGTGCCCAAGACGATCGACAACGACCTCCGCGAAAACGACCACACCCCCGGCTTCGGGTCGGCCGCGCGTTTCGTCGCCTGCGCCCTCATGGGCGACGACCTCGACAACCGCGCGCTTGGCGGCGTCAAGATCGACGTGGTCATGGGGCGCCACGCGGGCTTCCTCACCGCCGCCGCCGCCCTCGCGCGCCGCGACCCGGAAGACGGCCCGCACCTCATCTACCTTCCCGAACGCCCCTTCTCGCCCGACAAGTTCGTCGCGGACGTCATGGCCTGCGTCGAGAAGCGCGGCCGCTGCGTCGTCGCCGTCTCGGAAGGCATTTCGGGGCCCGACGGCGAACTGATCGCCGCCAAGTTCTCGCACGAGCGCGACGCACACGGCAACATGCAGCTGAGTGGTTCGGGCGCGCTTGGCGACGCCCTCGCGACGCTGCTCAAGGTCCGCTCCGGCGGCAAGCTCCGGCGCGTCAGGGCCGACACCTTCGGCTACCTCCAGCGCTCCTTTCCGGGCATCGCCTCCAAAACCGACTCCGAAGAGGCGCGCCAAGCCGGGGTCGAAGCCGTGAGGGCGGCGCTTTCGGGCGACTTCAAGAGCGGCTCGATCGCCTTGCGCCGCAAGCCCGGCGCCGAATACGGCATCTCCTACGAGGTCGTCGCGCTCTCAGCCGTCGCCAAGGAGACAAAGCAGCTTCCTGATGAATTCATCGCCCCCTCGGGAACCGACGTGACGGAAGCCTTCCTCGACTACGCCCGCCCGCTCGTGGGCGACCTGCCGGAAATCGGCCACCTCGGTTAAACCTCACCCGCCGGACCACACACAACACCTGACGGATCGCGCAATGAAAAAGACCCTCCTCCTTGCACTCTCGCTGGCCGCCTTCGCGGCGCTCGCCGCGCCGGATCCCGGCGTCTACAGGCAGAAGGTCCAGGACGTCGCCGTAAGATCGGGCGGCACGGAAATCGCCGGCGACACGGCGGACTTCGTCGCATCGCACGTTTCCGCCGCGAAGGGCGGATTCATCTCGCAGCGCGAACTCGCCGCCGACCAGCGCAACTTGCTTGACTCGGGCATCTTCTCGGACGTCAGGATCTTCATCGAAAACGTCGCGGACGGCGTGCGCGTCGTCTACGACGTCAAGGTGGCGCCGCGCGTGCGCCTGCCGCTCGTCATCCGGGGCAACAAGGCCTTTTCCATCGGCCGCGTCCGCGACGTCCTCGACATCGACGACGGCGAGCGCATCGACCGCGCGCGCCTCGACGCCGCCTGCGACAAGCTCCGCGAGGCCTACCGCAAGTCCTACTACAACAACGCCTCCGTGAAGGCCGCCATCGCCGAAGACGGGAAGGGCTTCGCGACCGTTTCGCTCGACATCGAGGAAGGACAGCGCGAAAAACTCCTGACCTTCGTCTTCGAAGGCAACGAGGCGCTTTCCGCCGGCGAGCTCCGCTCCGCGCTCGGGCGGCCCTCGGACTGGAACCCCTTCAAGATATTCTACTCGCAGTGGCGAATCGACGCCTTCGACCGCGAACTTGTCCGCGACCGCGTCGCGGCGGCCTACCGCGCAAAGGGCTACCTCGACGTCGAGGTCGGCGAGCCGACGCTCTCCCGGGAAACGCCTGAATCGCGCCCCGTCATGCACATCCCCGTGAAGGAAGGCCGCCGCTACACGATCAACGCCGCGTCAATCAACGGCGTGTCGCTCTTCCCCGAAAATGAAATCCGCAAGACGGTCTCGGACTTCGTCAAGCCCGGCACCCCGGCGTCGGACAAGGCCATCGCCGCGGCGGAAAAGGCCGTCCGCGACTACTACGGTTCGCGCGGCTACGTCGAGACAGAAGTGGCGGCCAAGGTCGTTTCGCTTCCCGGCCAGGCGGAGGGCGGCGACATCAGGACCACCCTGCGCGTCAACATCAGGGAAGGCTTCCTCGCCCATGTGCGCTCCGTCGAGATCCGCGGCAACACCTACACCAAGGACAAGGTCGTCCGCCGCGAACTTGTCATCGCCCCGGGCATGCTCATGAACGAAGTCCTCGCCGAAGTCTCGCGCAAGCGCGCCGAAAACCTCGGCTACTTCGAGAACGTCCGCATGCGCGAAGTGCCGTCGCCCGACGACCCCGCCCTGCGCGACGTCATCTTCGAGGTCTCGGAAAAATCAACGGGCATGCTCATGGCCGGCATCGGCACCTCGAACGTCGACGACATCCTCGGCTACGTCGACATCTCGCAGAACAACTTCGACCTCTTCAACTGGCCGACCTTCCGCGGCGCCGGCCAGAAAATCAGGCTGACCATCTCGGCGGGCTCGACCTCCAACTCGGGCGAAATCTCCTGGACCGACCCCTGGTTCCTCGACCGCCAGCAGGCGCTGAACGTCACGCTCTACCGCCGCGAATACGGCTACAGCGAATACGACGAGACGCGCATCGGCGGCGACGTTTCGCTCGGCGTGCCGCTGAAATATGGCCGCTTCACCGCGAAGATCGGCGCCGAAATGGTCGAGAACGACGACTTCCTCTGGGGCGTCTACCACCTCGAAGACGACCCCGGGACGGACTTTTCCTTCGACCAGATCGACCACAAGTACATCCGCGTCCCCCTGCGCCTCTCCTGGTCCTACGACACCCGCAACCACCCGTTCGTCCCCTCAAGCGGCTCGCGCAACAACATCTTCTTCGAGGCGATGAACTCGTCGTTCGGCTCCGACTACGACCTCTACCGCGTCGGCGCCGACCTGCGGCAATACGTCCCCGCGTTCTTCAACCACTTCCTCTCGCTGCATCTCCGCGCGGAATCGGTCGACTGCTACGGCGACACCGGCGAGGTGCCAATGAACGACCGCTACTTCCTCGGCGGCGCGCGCTCCATCCGCGGCTACCGCTACCGCGATGTCGGCCCCAAGGCGATTCCCGGCGAAACGACCGGCGGCCGCGCCCACCCCGTCGGCGGCCAAACCCTGGCGCTCTTCTCGGCGGAATACAACATCCCCATCGTCAAGGTCCTGCGATTTGCCGCCTTCTACGACGTCGGCAACGTCTGGGACGACCCCTTCGACGCCGATTTCTCCGAACTCGCCTCAACCTGGGGCCTGGGCATCCGCTTCGACATCCCCGGGTTCCCCATCCGCCTCGACTACGCGATGCCCCTCTCGCGCGACGACGACTACACGCGGACCGAACGCTTCGTCTTCTCAATAGGATTCGAATAATGAACACCAGCAAACACGTGTTGGCGGCGCTTTTCGCCGCGGCACTGGCCACCCTTTCGGGGTGCGGCGGCGGCGAAAGCCGGGCCATCCGCCTCAACTACAGCATATTCTTCCCGCCGACGCACATCCAGACCGTCCTCGCGGGCGAATGGGCGCGTGAAATCGAGGCGCGAACACAGGGACGCGTCCAGATCCGCATCTTTCCCGGCGGCATCCTGACCAAGGCCGACCAATGCTACTCCGGCGTCGTGGACGGCATCTCCGACCTCGGCATGAGTTGCTTCGCCTACACGCGCGGGCGCTTCCCGCTCATCGAAGGCCTCGACCTGCCCGTGGGCTACCGCGACGGCGCTTCCGCCACGCGCATCGCCAGCGCGATGATCGCCAAGTACAACCCGGCGGAACTGAAGGACGTCCACTTCCTCTACGCCCACGCCCACGGCCCCGGCGTGATTGCCTCGCGGACGCCCGTCCGCACCGCCGAGGACCTCAAAAACCTCTCGGTCAGGGCGACGGGACTCTCCGCCAAGATTGTCGACGCCCTTGGCGGCAACTCGATCGGCATGGCGCAATCCGACACCTACGAGGCGCTCCAGAAGGGCGTCGTCAGCGCCACCTTCTGCCCGGTCGAGACGCTCAAGGGCTGGAAGCAGGGCGAAGTCATCAAGCACGTCACGAAGACCCCCGCCACCGGCTACACGACCGTGATGTTCGTCGTGATGAACAAGGAACGCTGGGAAAGCCTCCCGCCCGACATCCAAAAGGTCTTCGAGGAGGTCACCGCCGAGTGGCTGCCCAAGCACGGCGAAGGCTGGAACCAGGCCGACGCCGCCGGCTGGGAGATGCTCGCGGAACTGGGCAAGGACGTCTACGAACTCGACGACGCCGAAACGGCGCGGTGGACCGGGATGGTCTCGCCCATGCTGGAGCAGTTCGCCGAGAAAGCCGAAGGCAAGGGCCTCCCCGGAAAGGCCTTCCTCGCCGACCTGCTGAAACTCGTGAAGGAGGATGAAGGCAAATGAAAAGCACATGGGATCCGTTGAGGGGGCTCGTCAAGTGGGCCGGCAAAATCTCAGCCCTCGGAGTTCTCTTCATGATGGCGGTCACCTGCGTCGACATCGTCCTCCGCCGCTTCGGGACGGCCATTCCCGGGGCCTACGACCTCGTGCGGCTTGGCGGCGGCGTGACAATTGCCGCGGCGCTGCCGCTCACGACGGCGGTCAAGGGACACGTCGCCATCGAATACTTCTTCCACCGGATGGGCCGCGTGGGCCGGCTCGTGGTTGACTCGGCCATGCGCCTCCTGCAGGCGGCGCTCTTCCTCTTCGCGACCGTGGCCTTCGTCCGCTACGGCAACAGGCTGCTCGCCAGCGGCGAGGTCATGCCCACGCTGCAGTGCCCGGTCTTCTGGCTCGCCTGGCTTGTGGCCCTCTCCTGCCTGCTGACCGCGCTCGTCTCCCTCTTCCATCTCGCCAAACCCTCCGAGGAGTTTATCCGCAAATGACACCTCTCGCAATCGGCGTGCTCGGGCTCGCCGCGCTTTTCCTGCTTCTCGTCGCCTCGCTCCCCGTGGCGTTTGTCATGACCGTTGTCGGCGTCGCAGGCTTCGCCGCCATCGTCTCGCCCCACGCGGCCCTCGCGGTTCTCGCCGCCGACTTCCAGGACTCCTTCACGAACTACGGGCTCACGGTCATCCCGCTCTTCGTCTTCATGGGCCAGGTCTGTTTCCACACCGGCATCAGCGCCAGGCTTTTCGCCTCGGCCAACAAGTGGTTCGGCGCGCTGCCGGGCGGGCTCGCCATGGCGACGGTCGGCGCCTGCGCCGCCTTCGGCGCGATCTGCGGCTCGGGCCCCGCGACGGCCGCGACGATGGCCGCCGTCGCCCTGCCCGAAATGCGCCGCCACAACTACAGCCCGTCCCTCGCGGCCGGTACGATTGCCGCGGGCGGTTCGCTTGGCATGCTGATCCCGCCGAGCGTGGTCTTCATTGTCTACGGCATCCTCACCGAGCAGTCCATCGGCAAGCTCTTCATCGCCGGCGTCCTGCCCGGACTGCTCGTGTCGCTGCTCTTCTGCGCGGTCATCGCCGTGCTCTGCCTCCGCGACCCGACCTGCGCCCCGCGGCAACCCGCCTGCCCCCTCCGCGAGAAAATCCGCTCCCTCAAGGGCGTCGTCGAAACGCTCGTCCTCTTCGCACTCGTCATCGGCGGCATGTTCGGCGGGCTCTTCACACCGACCGAAGGCGCGGCCTTTGGCGCCGCAGGTTCGCTCATCGTCGCGGCGGCAGTGCGCAAGCTCACCCTCAAGATGGTCTCGAAAGCGCTTGAGGAGACCATCCGCACCTCCTGCATGGTCATGATCATCGTCGCGGGCGCCTCGGTCTTCGGGCACTTCCTCGCCGTCACGGGCATTCCCACGGCCCTCGCGCAATGGCTCTCGGCCCTCCCCCTCCCGGCCTGGATCGTCATCCTCATCATCGGCGCCTTCTACCTCGTCGCCGGTTGCTTCGTCGATTCGCTGGCGCTCGTCATGCTCACCGTGCCGATCTTCTACCCGGTCATCCTCAAGCTCGGCTACGACCCGATCTGGTTCGGCGTCTTCATCGTCGTCATCACGCAGATGGGCGTGATCACGCCGCCCGTGGGCGTCAACGTCTACGTCGTGAGCGGCATCGACCGCTCCGTGCCCATCCACGACATCTTCCGCGGCGCAATGCCCTTCCTCGCGGCGCTCGTCGCCGCAATTGCGCTCCTCATCATCGTCCCCGGCCTGGCCACGTGGCTTCCGGCTTGCGCAAACTAAAGGAAAGAGAGGCAGACCATGGAAATCGGATTCCAAAAGATTCTTTTCTGCACCGACTTCTCGAAAGGCGCAGCCAAGGCGTTCAAATTCGCCTTGAAATCGGCGGTCAACAACAAGGCCAGGCTCTTCATCATGCACGTCCTGCCCGAAGCGGACGCCCAGTTCTGGAAGGGGTATGTCGTCGCGGACGACCGCGACATCGAGGCCAAGGCGCGCGAAGCGCTCCACGAGAAGGTCGCCGCCGAATACCTCTCGCAAATACCCGAAGGCGTGGAGTGCGAGACGGTTTACCGCGTCGGCAACGCCGCGCAGCAGATCGTCGATTTCGCGCGCGAACGGGAAATCTCCCTCGTTGTCATCACCCGGCCAAGGCCGCGCTTCCTGCGCTCGTTCCTCTACGGCAGCACCGCGTCGAAAGTCGCGCGCACCGTCCCCTGCCCCCTGCTGGTTGTTCCCGCCGAATAAGGCAAGTCCCCGTTGTCCGATGAGCAATCGCTTCCCAGCGTAGTCTGCGCTGGGTTGCGATTTCCCATCTTTCATCGTTCATCCCACGAAGCGGCATCATCAACGGCGATATTTGAAGTCCAGACCGCAGGAACGACTTCTCGTAGCGAAAAGCAAAGAAATCGCGCCGGGGCGATTCCACGATCGTCCCGACACGGTCGCCCCAAAGCGAGACATTGACGCGGGAAACGTGCCTGAAGGTCGTTAATATTATATTACAACTGTTCTTATAAAGGCAATAGCAAAATCATGAATAAATAAAGGGACAGTCAATGAATTGAGGCTGTTTTCATTTTTGGCATCGGCGATGAGAATACCGTGCGGAAGTCTCGCCAAGACTGGTGGCCCGTTTGCCTCCCCGGATGCTTACGCGGTTTTACGTTACGTAAAATCACATAAGCAGCGATTGCCGCAGTTCGCGGCGTTTGGTATAATGAAGGGGAATGGCAAGACCTCGCCCTTGTGATTCGGCCGATGCCTTGGGCATCGGACAGGATCGGTTGCGGGACTGGCTCCATTTTTAAGGCTAAGTTATGTTTTCAAATCCGTTCAAATTCGGCAGGGAAGTTTCGGGCGACCAGTTTTATGATCGCACGAAGGCTTTTGACAAGTTGTACCGTCGGCTTGCCTGGGGATCGAGCAATGTCGTCATGTACGCCCCGCGGCGATATGGCAAGACCTCGTTGGTCAAGAAAGTCCTGGGCCGTCTTGAGGGCGAGGGTGTCCCGACAGTTTCCGTTGACTTGAACAAGGTCGCCAACATCGAGAAGTTTTGCGAACTCTACGCCCTCGCCCTCTGCAAGATTGCCGGGCAGGGGCAGTCAATTGCCAATCGTGTCGCGAATTTCCTGTCGCATCTGAACCCGACATTTTCATTTGGCGGAGAATCCGTCGTGTCCGTGAAATTCAACTACGGCGCCAAAATGACGGAAAAGTCACTCTCGTCTGTCCTTGACCTTGCGGAGAAGCTTGCCGCGGAAGTTGTCGGGAAGCCCATCGTCGTCGCGTTCGACGAATTTCAGGAAATTGAGCGACTTTCGTCTTTGTCGGTTATGCAGCGGCTGCTTGTCGCGGCCCTTGCCGCCGAACCTGTACGGGAGTTCACCGAAGACTACCGCGCACGGCATGCGCTCGGCGGTTCCTCCACCGTCCACACGGCACTCAAGGCGGTGATAAAAAAGGGTCTTGTCGAAAGCGAGGCCGACGGTTATTTTCTCGGCGATCCTTTTTTCGCGAGGTACATCCGCAACTGAAGCCGCCTGCGCGGCCTGCCTTCCCTACCGCTCGATCGCGGCGCGGGCCGCCGCCAGATCGGTGAAAACCCCGGCGGAGAGCATCTGCACAATGAGGTTGCCGATGGCCGTGCCTTCCACGGGGCCGGCAATGACTTCGAGGCCCGTTGCCTGCGCGGTGAGTTCGTTGAGCAGGCCGTCGCGGCAGCCGCCGCCGACGATGTTGATGGACGTGTATTTTTTCCCGGTGATGCCCGAAAGCCCTTCGATCGCCTCGCGGTAGCATTCCGCAAGGCTCTGGTACACGCACCGCATCAGTTCGCCGACGGTCGCGGGCGCGGCGAAGCCGCCCTCCGCGCAGGCCCTGCACACTTCCCCGACCATGCTCGCGGGCGACATGAAGCGGTTGTCGTTGACGTTGACGCGGCCCTCGTATTTCGCCGCGCGCGCCAACCCCTCGAGTTCCGCGAAGCTGAAGGGCCGCCCCTCGCGCCCCGCGGCAAACGCCGCCGCGTCGCCGGTCTGCTCGCGCCCCTTCACGTAGGAGACGCCATTGAGTTCGCGGCGGATCGACTGGATCATCCAGAGGCCCATGATGTTCTTGAGGTAGCGGAAGCGGTAGGCGTAGCCACCTTCGTTGGTGAAGTTGGCCCTCCGGCTCGCCTCCGTCGTGATCGGGGCCGCGTTTTCAACGCCGAGGAGCGACCAGGTGCCGCTCGAAATGTAAACGGCCCGGTCATCGCGCGCCGGGACGGCCAGGTAGGCGCTGGCCGTGTCGTGCGAGGCGGAGAGAACCACCTTGCAGTTGAAGCCAGTCTCGCGCGCGACCTCCGGGAGCAGCGGGCCGACCTCCGCGCCGGGCATGGAGAGTTCGCCGAAGATGCGCTGCGGGAATCCCAGCCGCGCGATGAGGTCGCGGTCCCAGTCCTTCGCCTCGGCATTGAGCAGGTTGGTCGTCGAGGAATCCGTGTAGTCGTGGACGATCCGGCCCGTGAGCCTGAAGGCAAGGTATTCGGGCATCAGCAGCAGGTGCGCGGCCTTTTCGAGTGCCGCGGGGTCGTCGCGGCGCAAGGCGGCGAGCTGGTAGATGGTGTTGAACGGCATCTTCTGGATGCCGGCGCGCGCGTAGAGTTCCTCTTCGGGCACGGCCTGGAAGACGAGGGCGTCGGCGCCGTCCGTGCGCGGGTCGCGGTAGGCCACGGCATCGCAGCAGGGCGCCAGCGACTCGTCGAGAAGCACGAAATCCACGCCCCAGGTGTCGATGCCGACGGTTTCGGGAATCTTCCCGGCCGCACCGCAGGCCTTGATGCCCGCGACAACGTGGCGGACGAGGCTCTCCACGTCCCAGCAGTCGTGCCCGCCGCGGCGGACTTGCACGTTGTCGAAGCGGTAGACCTCCTCCAACTTGATTTTGCCGTCCGCGACGTGGCCGAGGATGTGGCGGCCGCTTGAGGCGCCGATGTCGATTGCGAGGAAGTATCTTTCGGTGGACATTTGGCAGGTTCTCCTATTCCGCCGGGGCGGCGGGCCGTCCGAGGACGGCGAGCACGGCTTCGGCCGCGCGGCGCGCGGCGTCGCCGCCGCCAAGCGCCTCGTTGACTTCGCGCAGGCCGTCGATCGCCGCGTTGCGGCTGGCGGTGTCCGTGACGTATTCGACGAGCTTGTCGGCCAGCGCCTCGGGCGTGAGGTCGTGCTGGATGAGTTCGGGCATGATTTTCTTGCCGGTGATGAGGTTGGCGAGCCCAATGCAACCCGCCTTGCGAAGGACGATGCGCCCAATGCGGTACGTGAGCCACGACGCCCGGTACACCAGCACCGTCGGGCACAGCATCAGCGACGCCTCAAGCGTGGCGGTGCCCGAAGTGACGGCGGCGGCCTCGGCCTGGCGAAGCACTTCGCGCGCCATGCCGTCAACGACGGCGAGGTGCGAGGGCTTTCGCGGCGCGGCGTCGATCACGGCGTTGATCTGGGCGCGGATGCGGTCCGACGACGCCGGCACGATGAAACTGGCGGGTTCCTCAAGCTGCGCCTCGACCTGTGCCGCGGCGGCGAGCATGTCGGGGAGGAGTTTTGCGATTTCCCCGGGGCGGCTCCCCGGAAGAAGCGCGATGCGCCGCCCCGAGGCCAGCCACGGGAGTTCCGCCTCGGGCGAGGCGTGCGTTTCGGCGGCGCGGTCAATGAGCGGGTGCCCCGCGAAAACGGGGCGGAGCTTCGTCGGCGCGAAGCAGGCGGGCTCAAAGGGGAAGATCGTGACGAGGGCGTCGAGGACTTCGGCTATTTTCCAGATGCGGCTCCGGTGCCAGACCCACACCTGCGGGCAGATGTAGTGGACGGTCTTCACGCCGTTTTTCTTCGCGGCGGCGGCCAGGCGGAGGTTGAAGCCGGGATAGTCGACGGTGAGCAGGATGTCGGGCCGCCAGTCGCGGATTTCGTCCGTCATCCGGCGGAGCAGGCGCGCGAAGAAACGGAGGCGCTTGAGCACCTCCCAGAATCCAATCACCGCGATCGAGTCGCAGTGGAGCAACTGCTCCTGGCCCGCCTCGCGCATCGCGTCGCCGCCGATGCCGCGGAAAACCACGGGCCGCGGCGAAAACTCGCGGAGGGCGCGCATCAGGGGCGCGGCATGCTGGTCGCCCGAGGCTTCGCCGGCGACAATGAAAATCCTGAGAGGTTCCTCTTCGTTCATGGCCTTAGGGGGGCGGGAGGGAGGCCGGAATCCAGCGCGACGACGGCAATGCCGTGGCGGTCCGCCTCCCGGATGACTTCTTCGCGGTCGAGAAGGATGGCGCGTCCGGCCTGGAAGGCGAGGGCGGACGCCTTTGAGCGCACGAGCCGCCGCATCGTCTCCTTGCCGACGACGGGGATGTCGAAGCGCATGTCGTGGCCGTCGCGGGCAACCTTGACGACGACGGCGCCGCGCCCGCCGAGCCGGCAGCCGCGCTTGATGGCGGCGTTGGTCCCCTCGAAAGCCTCGACGGCGAGAACCATGCCGTCCTTGACGACGACGGTCTGGCCGACGTCGACGACGCCGACCGCCATGGCGGCCGCGTGGCCGCGCGCAATGTCGGCTTCCTCGCGGGCGTCGGGTGCGCGCCGCGTCAGTACGCCGGCCTGGGGGATGCAATCGTCCATGTAGGACGAAGCGGGCAGCACGCGCAAGCCGAAACCCGAGAGATATTCGAGAACGGCGCCGAAAATCGAGTGCGCGCATTTCGCGCCGAGCTTGGCGAGGATGCCGCGGGCAACGGGATCGAAACGGGTGGTGAAAAGCGCGGCGGGCGAAATCTGGCCGGCCAAAACGACGTTCTTGACGCCGGTCGAGAGGATCCAGTCTTTCATCCGCCCGACTTCGCCGACGCCGAAGCGGGCGCTGAAGTCGGCGGCGCAAAGCGAACGCGAAGTCTGGCCGCGGAAAGCCAGGACGCCGATGCGGCCAACCCCCGCCTTCCTCGCCCCGTCAAGCAACAGGCGCGGATAGCGTCCTTTGCCCGCGATGATCAAAAGATCGTCGTTGTCCATAAAAAAATGGAGCGGGCGAAGGGAATCGAACCCTCGTGACCAGCTTGGAAGGCTGGTGTTCTGCCATTGAACTACGCCCGCTCTTTCACTGAAAAAGTTGCCTATTATTCTACTTGAAAACGAAACGGCAGTCAAGAACCGCAACGCCGTCACCCCTCGGCGGAGAACTCGAAGACCGCGGAGTCATACCCCGCGCCAAGCCTGACGGGCAGGCCGGCGGAGGCCAATGCGTCGCCGCCGACGGGTTGCGCGATCTCCTCGGCGTGGCGACAATCCGCGACATTGATCTCCGCGACGCGGTAGCGCTTCGCGGGGTCGAGCCCCTGGAGGCGCAGGGCCGGGATGTAGTTCTTGTAGATGCCTCGCGCCAAGCCATACGCGAAGAGCACGGCCCGGGACTTGTCCTCCGAGACGTACATCAGCGCCGCGTAGTCGCCGGCGTAGGGGGAGGCGAGCCGGTAGAGGTCGCCCTGCTGCACGACGGGCCGGATGCGCCCGTAGGTTTTGACGGCCGCCTTGATGAACGGGACTTCGTCCGGCGCGACGTTGCCCGGGTGGAGCTCGAAGCCAAGCCGCCCCGACATCGCCACGTCAAAGCGGAACTTGATGGGCATCGGGCGCCCGGTCTGGTGGTTGGGCGAGGCCGTGACATGGCAGCCGATGGCGTTGGCCGGGTAGAACTGGGTCTCGCCCCACTGGATGAAGACGCGCATGTGGGCGTCCGTGTCGTCCGAGCCCCAGCATTCGTCGGCGTATGTCCCCAGCGAACCGTATTCGACGTGGCCGCCGCCCGACGAACACGCCTGGAACATGACAGAGGGATGGGCCTTGGCGAGCCGCGCGGCAAGCTCGTAGACACCTGTCGCGTAGTCGAACCAGACGTTGGCCTGGCGGTCGGCGGGCAGGTAGGCGGACCCCGCGTTCATCACGTTGGCGTTGGCATCCCACTTCACGTAGGTGATGCCGGGAACCTCCGTGAGGATCGCGTCGATTTGCCTGAAAATCGCGTCGCGGACGGCCGGGTTGCACATGTCGAGCACGACTTGCGTGCCGCCACGCCCCTGCCGCAGCGCCCGGGTTGGCTCGCGGAGCACCCAGTCCGGATGGTCCCGGACGATTTCGCTGCGGACGTTCGCCATCTCCGGCTCGAACCAGAGGCCCAGCCGCAAGCCGCGCTTCGCCGCCTCGGCGGCGAGGTACTTCGGGCCGCGCGGAAGCTTGTCGTAGTTCCACGTCCAGTCGCCGAGGCCGCACGTGTCGTCGGCGCGGGCGAATTCGCCACGCCCGAACCAGCCGTCGTCGATGACGAACATCTCCCCGCCGAAGTCGCGGACGCCGTCCATCATGTCCGTCAGCGTCTTCTCGGTGAACTTGAAGTAGGCGCCCTCCCAGCTGTTGAGCAGGATCGGCCGCAATTCGCGCCCGCGCGGCATGCAATGGCGCCGCGCCCACGCATGCAGATTTCGCGAGACCTGGCCGCGGCCGGCGTCCGAATAGGTGAAGACGAACTTGGGGAGCGTGATCGCCTTGCCCGGGTCGAGCACGTAGGGGCCGGAGCAGTTCTCGACGCCGGCGTGGATCGCGAGGGCATCGGCGTGCGTGCGCATCGCGCCCGCCCCCCAGGCGCCCGACCAGGCCAATGCGCCGCCAAAAACCCGCCCCGAAGTCTCGGAAGATTCGCCATAGGCGACCATAAACGCGGGGTTCGACTCCCATGCGCCGCGGACGCCCGAGCGCGAGCCGATCGACACCGTGGCGCCGCGGCCGATTTTCGTCGCGTCGCACTGCGCCTCGGCCGCCCAGTGTCCTGAAAGATGGAAAAGCGTCGCGTCGCGCCCGGCGCCATTGATCTCCATGGCGAACGAGTCCATGCGGGAAATCGACACCGGCCCCTTCTCGCCGTTCTCCAACTCCACCCAGGTCTCGAAGACGTCGCAGTCGGGCCAGGCGCGGAAATGCTGCGTCGCGAAAAAGCGGTAGACGGCGTCACGCATCCTGAAGACAAGGTGCGACGCGCCCCCCGGCTCCGTCTCGACGGAGGCGGCGTCCGCGACAAGCGCCGTCGAAGCCACGCCGTCTGCGTGGATCACGGCAAGGGCGCCGTAGGCGTCCATTCCCTGGCGGGGCTTGCCATTTCCTCCCTTGAGGTCGTCGCACGTGTCGTCGCCAAAGGCCGGGTACGACGCCTGCGACGGGTAGTGCAGCCCCGTGTAGAAATTCCACCCGCCGGGCCGCAACGCGAGGGCGTCGGAGGGGTTGGCGACCTTCCGCCCGAAATAGGCGTAGGAATAGCGCGATTCTTCACGCACGAAGGCGAGCATGCAGTTCGCCGTCGAAAGTTCAACGAAGTCTTCCATTTCACCAGATGTCGTAGTGGACCTTTTTCTCGTCCCACTTGTCCTTCGGCTGCGGGTCCTCGGCGGGGTAGCCGACGGGGACGATGTTGAGCGGCACGTAGCCCTCGGGGATGCCGAGGATACCGCGCACGGCGGCGATGCGTTCCTCGCCGGGGTAGACGCCCGTCCAGATCGCGCCCAACCCGAGGGAATGGGCGGCGAGCAGGAGGTTCATCGTGGCGGCCGAGCAGTCGCAGACCCACCAGCCGTCACCGTTCGCCGCGTTGCCGCAGACGATGATCGCGAGCTTTGCGCCGTTGCCGACGCGGCAGTAGGGGTTGTTGTCCGCGAGGGCCTTCAGCTTCGCCGGGTCGCGGACGACCAGGAACTCCCACGGGCGCTTGTCGAGAGCCGACGGCGCGCACATCGCGGCCTTCAGGAGTTTTTCGACCGTCGCCTGGTCGACCTCCCTGGACGGGTCGAACTTCCTCACGGACTTCCGCGTGCGGATCGCGGATAGCGCATCGGGCACCTTGCCGTCGGCCACCTCTTGCACACCGTCGCCCAAGCCGCCGAAAAACTCGGCCGCGCCCTTGCCTACGAGCTCCCCGCCTTTTCTCGCCATCTTTCCTCCGGTCCTTTCAACCTTGTCGCACCCGGCGGCGACAACCACCGCCAACGCGGCGAACGCCGCGACCTTGAAAAAGCTCACTTGCAACACCTTTCCTTAATTGAGGCCAAATTCAAGCCGCATGAACTCCGCGAGGGCGGCCTTCCAGTCCGGCATTGGCGGCAGTCCCGAAAGACGGAGCATCATCTTGTCAAGGCGCGAGTTTTTCGGCCGCGGCGCGGGACGCGGGAATTCCTCCGTGGCGCAGGGCTGGATCTTCTGGTCCACGCCGGCGAGGCGAAAGATTTCCGCGGCGAACTCCGCCCACGAGGCCTCGCCTTCGCATGTCATGTGGAATGTCCCGCAAAGATTCGGGCGCTTCAGGATTTCGCGCAGTTCGCGCGCGACGGCAAGCGCACTCGTGGGGTTGCCGCGCTGGTCGTCCACGACCTTGAGCACGGGGCGGGTGCCGTCCGCGAGCTTGAGCATCGCGTGCACGAAGCTCGGCCCGCCAAAGCCATAGAGCCACGAGATGCGGGCCACCACGTGGTTTGGGCAGAGCTGGCGGACAAGCTCCTCGCCCGCGAACTTGCTTTTGCCGTAAACCGTGGCCCCGCCCGTCGGGCGGTCAAATTCGCAATAGGGTCTTTCCGCGCCGCCGTCGAAAACGTAGTCCGTGGAAATCGCGACCAGGCGCGTCCCGTGCCGGTTGCACGCCGCCGCGACATTGGCGCTGCCACGGGCATTCAGCCTGAAGGCGAAGTCAACGGCCTCCTCGCACTTGTCCACCGCCGTCATCGCCGCGCAATGAACCACGGCATCGGGACGGTATTTGGCAATGACGCCGTCAATGCAGTCCTCGTCCGTGATGTCCGCCTCGGGGAGGTCTGTCGCAATCACTTCGAAATCGGTCAGCTCGCGCGAAATCGTGCGCCCGAGCATTCCCTTGCCGCCCGTGAGAAGCACTCTCATACCCGCTCCGCGCCACGCCTATACGAGGCCCTTGAGGTAGACGCCGTAAGACGACTTGCCGTAGCCGGCCGCAAGCTTGGCGAGCTGCGCGTCGGAAATCCACTTCTGGCGCCAGGCGATCTCCTCGATGCACGACATCTGGAGGCCTTGGCGTTCCTCGATGGCGCGGACGAAGCTCGTCGCATCGGCCAGCGACTGGTGCGTGCCCGTGTCGAGCCAGGCGAATCCACGGCCCATGAGCTTGACCTGGAGGCGCCCCTGGGCGAGGTAGGCCCGGTTGACATCGGTGATCTCGTACTCGCCGCGTGCCGAAGGCTTGAGATTCGCGGCGACATCCACGACGTCGTTGGGGTAGAAATAGAGCCCGACGACCGCGTAGTTCGACTTCGGCCGGGCGGGTTTCTCCTCGATGGTCTCGGCCTTCCCGGTGGCGTCAAACGACACCACGCCGTAGCGTTCGGGATCCGTGACATGGTAGCCGAAGACCGTCGGCGCAGACGATGCCGTGGCTTCGCGGAGCAAGGCCGGGAGATTGGCGCCGTAGAAGATGTTGTCGCCGAGGACCAGGCAGGCGTCATCGCCCCCGAGGAACTCGCGGCCCAGCACAAAGGCCTGGGCAAGCCCGTTGGGCACCTCCTGCACCTTGTATGAGAACTTCATGCCAAGGTCGCTTCCGTCGCCAAGGAGGCGCTCGAAGTTCGGCAGGTCCTGCGGCGTGGAGATGACCAGCACCTCGCGGATGCCGGCGAGCATCAGCGTTGAAAGCGGGTAGAAAACCATTGGCTTGTCATAGACCGGCAGCAACTGCTTCGACACGACACGTGTGAGCGGATGCAGCCTCGTACCGGCGCCGCCGGCGAGAATTATTCCCTTGCGCATTTGCATTCCTCCTTGAAGTCTCGGCTATTTAGTATAGCAAACTCGCGGCGAATGTATGGTAAAATATTAACCTTCCTTTTGGAGACGCAAATGCCATTTTCTTTTGAAACAACGGAAATACCCGAAGTCATCCTCGTCAAGCCCAAGTTCTTCGGCGACGCAAGGGGCTTCTTCGAGGAAACCTACAAGGAGGCCGACTTCAAGGCCGCCGGAATCGACGCCCGCTTCGTCCAGGACAACCATTCGTTTTCGCGGCGCGGCGTCTTGCGCGGCCTTCACTGGCAGAAGGCGCCCTTCACGCAGGGCAAGCTCGTCGGCGTCGTCACTGGCCGCATCTGGGATGTCGCCGTCGACATCCGCAAGGGGTCGCCGACATACGGGAAATGGACGGCGCGCGAACTCTCCGAGGAAAACCACGCCATGCTTTGGGTGCCGCCGGGCTTCGCCCACGGTTTCGCCGTGCTGAGCGAAACCGCGCACTTCACCTACAAGTGCACGAATGTCTACGCCCCCCAGGCCGAAGCCAACTGCCGGTGGAACGACCCGGACCTCGCCATCGCCTGGCCACTCGAAGGCCTGGAGCCCTGCACTTCGCCCAAGGACAATGCCGCGCCGCGCTTCCGCGACATCGAGCCCCTCTGACGCCATGACCGTCTCCGTCGTCATCCCGACCTACAA
Source organism: Kiritimatiellia bacterium (assembly GCA_045627605.1). GTDB lineage: Bacteria > Verrucomicrobiota > Kiritimatiellia > RFP12 > JAAYLN01 > RGIG5952. The sequence goes on from JAZQOA010000056.1 coordinate 65,799, forward strand.
CTACGCGCGCTTCCTGCCGCAGGCCATCGACAGCGTCCTCGCGCAAACGGTCAAGCCGCTTGAAGTCATCGTCGCGGACGACGGCAGCACGGACAACACCGAAGAGGTTGTCGCCGCCTACGGAGACAAGGTGCGCCATCTCCGCTACGGGCACATGGGCGTCTACGCCGTGCGCCAGGCGCTGCTTGCGGAAATCAAGGGCGACTGGTTCCTCAACCTCGACGCCGACAACTTCGTCGAGCCGGACTTCATCGAGAAATCCCTCGATGTCCTCGCCACATCCCCCGGGGACTGCGCCTTCGCCTATCCCGACCGCGTCACTTTCGGCGCATTCGTCCAGCATGTGCGCGTCCCGGAATTCGACATCGCCCTCTTCAAGAAGAAGAACTTCGTCGACATGAATGCGCTCGTCAACACCGAGATCGCGCGCAAGACCGGGTTTGACCCGGCCTTCAACGACGGGTGGGGCGACTACGACTTCTTCCTCCGCGTCGCCAAAGCCGGCCACAGGGGCGTCGCCCAGCACCAAAGCCCCCTCCACTACCGGGTGCATTCGGCGAGCATCACCGCCGCCACGGAAAACTCGCTCGACAAAAAGCACAAGCTCATGCAGCGGATGGTGGAAAAGCACACGGACTTCTTTTCGCGGGAAGAGGCCGAAGCCGCCCTGAAATACTTTTCAAGGGCGGCCGCCCGGCGCACCCACGTCTGCACCCTGCTTCTCGAGCGGCGCTACCTCGCCGCCGCGGGACGGCTCCTCGCCTACAACTTCAAGCTCCTCGGGTAACGCCATGTCCCGCGATTTCGACATCTCGGTCGTCATCCCCGTCTTCAATGGCGCAAACACCCTTCGCCACGCAGTGGACTCGGTCCTGGAGCAACCCGAAGCCGCCGAAATCGTCATCGTCGACGATGGCTCCGCCGACGGTTCCCCGGCGCTCGCCGAATCCATCGCCCGCGAACATCCCGGCAAGATACGCGCCGTGCGGCATCCCGACGGCGGCAACCACGGCGCGGGCGCCAGCCGCAACCTCGGCATTGAAAGCGCCACGTGCGACTGGATCGCCTTCCTCGACGCCGACGACTACTACCTTCCTGGCCGTTTCAGGAAAGACGCCGAAACCTTGGCCGGGGACCCCGCGCTCGACGGCGCCTACGACGCCCTCGGGCTCGACCTCTCCGACGACAAGGACGACTGGTGGCGGAAATCGGGCAACTACCAGGGTCTTGTCACCATGGCCCGCGCCTATCGGCCCGAACATCTCTTCAGCCACATGAACCCCGTCGGCATCGACGGGTCGTTCAGCACCGACGCGATCGTCGTCCACCGGCGCATTTTCGACAAGACCGGCTGCAAATTCAGTCCGATGAAGTTCGGCGAAGACACCCTGCTCTGGATGCAGATGGCCGCCGTCGGGCGGCTCGCCGCCGCATCGATTGCAACCCCCGTCGCGATGAGACGGGTTCACGCCGGCAACTCGATCCGAAGCAACACCGACCGCCGCGCGACCATCGCCGCGGTTTTCGCCGCCTTCAGGGCCTGGGACCGCTTTGAAAGCATCGGCGAGGCCAACAGGACGGCCTTCCGGCAGGCCGGCATCCATCTCGCGCGCGACTGGCATGAATTGGCGGAGGCCTTTCGCCTCGGCAACGGCTTCGCCTCGGCGGCGGCCTGGCGCGCCTTTCTCCGCTGGTTCTTCATCCGGCAATTCCCCGAAGACCCGTTTCTGCCGGGATTCATGCCAACGGCAAGGCGACGCACCCAGCGATGAACCTCTCGTCACTCCTCTTCCTCTTCATCTTCCTGCCCGCCGTCATGGCGGCGTATTTTGCCGTGCGCCGATGGACGCCCCGGCGGGGCAACGGAGTGCTTCTCGCGGCAAGCCTCGCGTTCTACGCCTGGGGCGAGCCAAAGTTCATCTACGCGCTCGCCGGAATCGCGCTTCTCAACTGGGGCCTTGGCCTTGGCATGGCCCCCGGCCGCCCCGGGGCGCTTCGCAAGGCCGCATTCGCCTCCGCGCTTTCAATCGACATCGGCGTGCTCTTCGCCTACAAGTATTTCGGATTTGTACACGGCAACATCCTCGCCGCGCTCGGGTCAAATGCCGCGCCGTTTTCGCTTGCGCTGCCCCTGGGCATTTCGTTCTTCACGTTTTCCATGGTTTCATACGCCATCGACGTCTATTCGGGGAAATACGCGCCGGAAAGACACCTCTCGAATTTCGCCCTTTACGTCACCTTCTTCCCGAAAATCGCCGTCGGCCCAATCTCCCGCTACCCTGAAATGGCGGCGGAACTTGCCTCCCGGCGGGAAACGCCCGGCGATGTCGCCGCCGGCATCGGCAGATTTGTCGTCGGCTTCGGCAAGAAAGTCTTTTTCGCCGGGCATCTCGGCATCATCGCGGACAACCTCTTTCTCCTTGCCGAAGACGGCCATCCCCTTTCGGCGGCCTCGGCCTGGATCGGCCTCATCGCCTATTCGCTCCAAATCTACTTTGATTTCTCCGGCTACTCCGACATGGCGATCGGCCTCTGCCGCGTCTTCGGCTTTCGCATCGGCGAAAACTTCAACCACCCCTACGCCGCGACAAGCGTGACGGACTTCTGGCGCCGGTGGCACATGTCCCTTTCCTCCTGGTTCCGCGACTACGTCTACATTCCGATGGGCGGAAACCGCCGTTCGCAACCAAGGGTGATTTTCAACCTCTTCGTCGTCTGGCTTCTCACGGGCGTCTGGCACGGCGCGAACTGGACGTTCATCGCCTGGGGCCTCATGTACTTCTGCCTCCTCATGTTCGAGCGTTCAACCGGGCTTGTGAAAACAGCAGGCCTGCCGCTTGCGAAACGCCTTGCCATGCGCGGCTGGACGCTTCTGGCCGTCGCGCTCTGCTGGGCCGTCTTCCGTTCCACGTCGCTCTCCGACGCCGCCAACTACATGGGCCTGCTTTTCGGTTCGTCGGGGGTCGCCTTCGACGCGATGGCCAAATCATACCTCGTCAACGGCGGCGGCGTGATGGCCCTCGCCACAATCTGCGCCTTCCCCGTTTCAAACCTTCTCGAAAAGTTTGCGAAAAACCGCGGATTCACCCCGGCCTACCACGCCCTTTGCCTTGTCTTTCTCGCCGCGACACTTGTCCTCTCCGTCCTTATGTGCTTCAAGTCAAGCCACAACCCCGCGATCTACTTCCAGTTCTAATGAAGGCGACACGAACATACGACATCGGCGTGAAAGTGGCGACAGGCTTGTTCCTGGCTTTCATCGCGGCGGGATTCGCCGTCTTCGGCACAAGATACGCCCTCCGCTCCCTTGCCGGCGCCCAAGTGCGCGATTCCCGGTTCGGCGACTTCGTCCTTCGCGGCGGGCACACGGAAATCGCCGGCACCAAGGCCAGGCCCAAGGGCAATGAAAAGGCCGCCCTGCAATGGGAGATCAGCGACAACCCCCCGGCAAAAATCAAGCTGCTGGAAGCCGCCGCGGCAATAGACCGCCACCTCGGCTGGAACATCCCCGCCGTTTCGCAACGGGGGCCGTTTCACTTCACAATGGGCGGCGGCTACCTGGGGAACGCCTCCTACGTGACGCGGGCCCGTCTTGCAAGCCGAACACGCTGGTTGAAGAATTTCACCGCGAAACTCAAGGCGGCTGGCGGCACGAACATCGTCTTCGCCGTCTGCCCGTCGCGCTACGACGAGGGCGACCGCCTCTACGAAAATGTCTTCGACTTCGAACTCGCCGCCATCCGCGAGGAGGCGAAGGTCCTTGCCGCTGACGGCATTTCAACCATCGACCTCGCGGACAGGATGCGGAAATCCAACCTGCGGCCACACGACGCCTTCTACGCCACCGACCATCACTTCAATGATCGCTGCGCCATTTGGTCCGCAAAGGAATTGGCAACGTTCGTAAACGACGAGTTCGGAACCGGCCTCGACCTCGGCGCACTCGCCCCGGGCAACTTCAAGGCGCATCCCTACAGGCAAATGTTCCTCGGCGCCATTGGAAAGCGCGCCACGCTCTCGCTTTGCCAGAAGGACGACTTCCGCTTCCTCGGCACAGTCCTTCCGGTGGAATTCGAATTCGAAGCCATACGTCCCAATGGAAGCGCCCTTCACACACGCGGCGGCCCCAAGGCACTCGCCTCCGACCCGACGCTCCGCCGGGAAACCCCCTACGCGGCAAATCCCTACGGCGCCTACGCCTATTCGGACAACGCCATAGCAAAAATCCACAACCACTCACAGACGAACGGAACCCGCCTGCTCTTTTTCTCGGATTCCTCCGACAACATTCTGCTACCCGTCGTCGCCTGCGCGGCGACCGACGTGGAAAGCATCGACCTCCGCCACTACAAGGACGATCCGTTCGGCTACGTCTCGACCAACCACTTCGACGCCGTCATCTTGTTCTGGAGCCACCCGTAGCCTTGGCCAATCAGGAGCGGACGATGTGGATCGCCTTGCCGTCTTGCACCGCGTAAATAAGGCGTTTTGGAGTGATGAAATTTCGTAAATAAGGCGTTTAAGAAGCGTGAATTTTCCCAAATAAGGCGCTTCGCGTTGACACACAGAAGAAAGAAAGTGTATAATACGTGCATGAATTTGAGCAAAATACAGCTTATTTTGGCAGATCAGAAGGGAATTCTTGACGGTTTGCTTGCTTCTGAGACTTGTCATCGTGCTGAAGAGAGGCTGGTCAATCTCGACAGCAAGCTTGCGCAGGTCGTTACGGGAGTTCGTCGTTCCGGCAAGTCCACGCTCTGCCTAAATGTCTTGCGGGATTCTGGCAAACGCTTCGGATATGTTAATTTCGATGACGAACGGCTTGCGAATCTGACGGGGGCGGATCTTGACGATGTGCTTACGGCGGCATATAAAGTTTACGGGCAATTCACACATCTGTTTTTAGATGAACCCCAGAACATTCCAGAATGGAGCCTTTTCGTCAATCGCCTTTTGCGCGGCGGGATGCACGTTCTGGTTACAGGGTCGAATTCAAATCTTCTTGCCGGTGAACTTGGCACTCATATGACCGGGCGATATACGGAGATCAAGCTGTTTCCGTTTTCCCTTAGGGAATATTGCGCATTGAAGAAGGTGGATTTGGATTCGATGGCTTTGAAGGCGCGTGCGCTCAGGTCGGCGGCATTCGATGATTACCTGAGGGATGGTGCATTTCCCGAAGTGGCAAAGGGAGAATCGCCGCGTTCGTACGTGCGAACGCTGATTGAGAACATTCGCACGAAAGACATCGAGCGGCGCCATAAGATACGTTATCGTTCGGCTCTGAAGAAGTTGATGGATTATGTTCTGAATGTTGTACCGACGACACCTGATTTTGACGAGCTCGCTCGACTTTGCGGTTTCTCGAGCCGCCACACTTCCGAGAACTATGTCGAATATATGGAGCGATCCTTCCTGATTAATCGCATCAGCAAGTATTCCTCCAAGCCGCGTGTCCGCATGGTTGGCGAGAAGCTTTATGCTGTGGACGTATCCTTTATGTCGGAACGCGACAATGCGCTACAGGGCGAGAACCTCGGTTGGCGAATGGAAACAATCGTCGCGCTGGAACTCTTGCGCCGCATGCGTCCGCTGTTCAAGGACGTGTATTATTACGCCGATTCCGGACATGAATGCGATTTCGTCGTGTGCGATCGCCGCAAGGTGGAATCTCTCATTCAGGTGACTTATGATATGTCCGCCCCAAAGACGAGAAAGCGCGAGATTGGCGGTGCGGTAGCCGCCGCAAAGGCGACTGGACTCAAAGAGGCGACGATTGTAACTTACTCGGAACTTGACGACATCGTTGATCCGTCCGGAGTGACGGTTCATCTTGTGCCCGTTGCGGATTGGCTCGTTTCATGAACATGCGGACAATCTGTCCGCCGCCGCAAGCTCACCGACCACGCGCCAGGATGATTCCCGCGTAAAAACGGAAATACATCCACGCCACTTTTGGGAGAAGCAAGTCGAATGGATGGCGCAAAAGCAGGGAAAAAGACGAGACTTTCGAGTATTTCCGCCCGTACCGCAGCCAGCCGCGGTGAAGGGCGGCGATACGCCGGAATGAAATTCCGCGCTTCGCGCCGAAATCCCGCGCCTCAAGCAGCATCTCCGCGACGCAATCAAAGCGATGCTGCGCCTCGCCGCTGTTTTTGCGCGTGAGATTGCCGGCGTGGATGCGGCGCATGGCCATTGGGGGTTCGGTCGGGGCAATGCCAACCTTGGCGACAAGCGCGACCTTGGCGTGGAAAGTCGCGTCCTCCGCCCAGTTCCGCCCGGGGAAGCCCCCGGCAGACAACGCGATGTCACGGCGAACCGTCACCGTGCCGGCCACTCCCGGCCCCAGATTGCCCATGGGATACAGATGCTCGAAGTAGGTTTCGGGGCGAATCGAGGGATCGACAAAGGAATGGAAACGCGATTCGGCGTTTTTCCGGCCCGTGTATTTGACAAACCAGGCTTGTTCCTCGTCGCCGGCGTCAAAGCCATTGCCCAGGGAATGCCGGACAAAGCCCAATCCCGGATCGGCCTCGAAGGCCTTCTTGTCGAAGGTGAAGCACCCGTCCACATACCAGTCGTCGGCATCGAGAAAAGCGACATACGGGCAACGCGCCGTGGAAAGGCCGAGGTTGCGGCTCGGCCCCGGCCCGCGGTTGGCGCGCCCCTCGTGCCACGCCAGAGTCACCTTGCCGGGGTGTTCCTCCGCGAGTTGCCCGCAAAGGGCGGGCGAACCATCTGAAGACCCGTCATCCACGAGGACCACTTCCCCCACCTCGGGCTGGCGAAGCGCCGACTCCACCGCCTCGCGGAGGAAGCGCTCCGCGTTGAAAACCGGAATGACAACTGAAACCTGGAAGTCCATCTACCCGTTGCACCTTTTTATTTTATCGAAAACCGCGCGGCAGGCCCGAAGCCCGTTGTCCTTGTCGCGCCGCGGGAAAAACGCCTGCGCACGTCTTTCATACTCAGCCCCGCGAACGCACCCGTCCGCAAGGATGCCGGAAATCGCGTCAACGACCTTGCCCTCGTCTTGGACGACGGGGCCAAATCCGTCGTCCTTCCACGAAAAGAAACTCTCCGCGTACCCTTGCGTCGCATAGAACTCGTCGTGGTCGAACTGGTAGTAGACGACAGGTTTCCCAAGGTAGGCCATGTCCATGGCGATCGACGAGTAGTCCGTGACGGCAACCGAGGCGTCGCGGTAAATGTCCTCGTAGGGGATGTCTTCGGGCACGATGCGCACATAGTCGGGGAAATTGAAAAACGACATGGCGTTTCTCATGAGGGGGTGTGGCAGGAACTCGAGCGAATAGCCGTATTTCACGGCGAGATCGTGCAGTTGCGGATTCGCCAGCAGGGCCTGCAGCTTCGCCTTGTATTCGGAGTTTTCAAGCAAGGCGCCGTATTTGCGCTCCTTGGTGACGGGATCGGAACTCTCGACAAGGTTGTTCCTCCAGGTGAAGACGAAATAGATTTTCTTCCCCGGCTCGCTTTCACGGTCGTCCCAGCGCGGCAGCCCCGTGCAGACGACATCCTCGCCGGCATACCCCCACAAGCCTCCGCGCTCATATTCGGCTTCGCGTTCCACGCCGGTCAGCATAAGGTTGAAATTGTTGAAGTCCCTTCCGTAGATTGCCGAAAGATCGTGATGGACAAGGCCGTGGAGGGAACTCACGCGGAGTTGCCAGGCTGTGATATCCGAATAGGGCGCCGACGGAACAAAAGGCGCATATCCGCCCTCGGAAGTCACGCTCGCCTCGGCCGCCAGGAAAAGCAGCCGGTGGCGAAGCGAGAGGTAGCGCACCGTCTTGAGTTTCGGCGGCAGTTTCACGCGGAGCGAATGCCGGCCGTCGACCAGGTAGTACGGGACGATGCGTTCCGCGTCGAAGGCCCCGTTCCCGACCAGGGCCTTCGCCACGGAATAGGCGCTGTCGATCGGGTTTGACAACTTGTCGGAAAAAATCCAGTAGCGCCCCCGGTGGAACGGGCGCCAGAAAAAGAAGGCGACCCTTGTAAAGGCGGCAATCCATTCCGGGAGGGTGCGGTGCGCAACCAGTTCGGCGAGGAACCCGATTTCCAATGCGGCCCGGCGGGCAGGCGTGGGCCTGAACACGGCAAAAGACCCGTCACGCCTCATGCGCAGGGCCTTGTCTTTCGCAAGGCGCACCCATTGGTTGCGGTAGTTGAAGGCAAGGGGAAAACGCGGGCCAAGGGCGATGCCGCATGGCTTTTCGAACGCGGCATGGTAATCGCCGTATTCAAGCGCCCCCAGCCGGACTTCAAAACGCGCGCCCTCGGTTACTTCCCTCGCGAAAAGGAACTGCGAGCAAGGTTCAAGGGGAATCTTCTGGCGGGACGAACGCGAAACAAGGAAAAAGGCATTCCCGGCAGAGCCCCGGGTCCGGCGGAAGGCCTCCGGGACAAATCCGCGGACAACCGCCACGCCGCCCGCCTTGTCCAGGTATTGGAAAACCACGCCGGATGTGCAATCCCCCCGCGGCGGGCTTTTCCAGCTCCTGAAGGCAAGCGCCTGCAAGACGGCGCAAGCCCCCTGCTCCCGCCAGACATCCAGCATTCTCGACACCCAGCCGCCCCTCGTCCCGGTTGCCGGGTCCTGTGCCATGACTGATTCTTTCTTCATTGCAAAACGGCCAATCCGCCACCTTCCCCATCGGCTCTTCAAAACTTGAACAAGGCCTCGTCCCCCGCAATGGGCCTGTCGTTTCCGGAAAGGATGCGCACGATCTTCCTGCGGAAAAGCCCGGCGTCATAGAGTTTGCCAAGCTTTTTCTTCGCCAGTGCGCCCATGGCGGCGGTCCAGGCGGGGTCGCCAATGACCTTTCGCATCTTTTCCGCGAGTTCTTCGGGCGACTCGCTTTTGAAAATGAGTTCCGCCAATGCCCCCGAATAGTTGTCCGCCGTCCCCGTATGATCGGAGATGATGGATGGCACGCCCTGTTGGGCCGCCTCCGGGACGACCAGCGGCTGCGCGTCTTCACGCGAAGACACGACGACGCAATCGACCCCGGCGTAGAAATCCGCCATTTCGCCGTGCGGAATCGGTTCGCGGAATTCGATTTCGCCAATGCCCGCGGCGGATGCCACCAGCTTGCCGTGGAAATCGGGAACGACGTGGCGGCCCAAGATCAGGAACCGCGCCTTCCGGCGTTCTTCGGGCGGGAGGAGTTTCACGGCTTCGACGAAGACATCCTGCCCTTTCTGCGGCTCGACGGAACCGACAACGGCAAAGACAAGAGGCCCGCCCACAGGCCGGGCCGCCCGCTTCTTCACGCCCGCCGGGGAGATGCCATAGCGCAGCACTTCGGACGCATAGTCGAACCCGAAGCGCAAAAGGCTCCTCGCGCAATAGTCATGCACGACGTAAACCTTGGTATTTTCCGGCAATCGGCGCGGCATCAGTCCCTTGGCAAGTTCCATCGCGACACCGCCCTCGTGAATCCACCAGGCAACGGGGATGCGCATCGAAGACAATGCGATCACGGCGGGAACGACCACCACGGTGTTGCAGAAAACCATGGCGAACTTTTCGGCGAAACGCCGGAACTCGAAAAGATTGAAGAAAAAGGAATCGTCAATCACGACCGTCGCGCCGAGAGCGGCGAGATCTTGGTGGAGCGGACCGTCCACAGGGGAGACGACCGTCACCTTGTCGCCTTGCCCGAGGGCGATGCGGACGACGTCCGCAAGGAGATGCGGGGCCCCGGTTTTCGACAGTTCGTGCGAAACGAACAAAAGCGACCTCTGGCGGCGCAGGCGCCTCCAGAGGAACTTGCCGCGCCCCGCGCGCCACGCCTTGCCGCGAAACACACCGGGGCCAAGCAACTGGCGGGCGGGGGCCAGGAGCCGCCAGCTCAGGGACCCCCTCACGGAGGAAAGCTCCCGGTTGACCTTGTCCAGCAACCGGCGAAGGACGAACACCCTCACCTCGGCGGGGGGCTCGTCCTCTATGAAATCGGATGTCGATATGGAAAAATTCCGGTTGTAGTAGGGGTCGCCCGCCGCGATGACATCCCGGTGCCGCTTCCTGAGTTCAACGGCCTCCTCCCAGAAACGCTTCTGCTTTTCCGGCGTGGTGTCGAGGCCGCGGCTTACGCTCTCGTAGTGGTACAATTCGGCGAAAGGCGTCCAGACGACAAGATAGCCGGCCTTGCGGATCCGCAGACAGAGGTCGACGTCGTTGAAGGCGACGGCAAGCCCCTCGTAAAAGCCGCCTGCCTTTTTAAAGACGTCGGTACGCATCATCATGCACGCGCCCGTCACCGCCGTGTAGTTCTTGACATTGATTCCGTGCCCGTTCGCACTATATCCCCGGGGCCTGCCCCGCAGGAGATGCTGGGCCACGCCCAAGCCGTCAATCACCACGCCGGCGTGCTGGATCGTGTCATCGGGGAAATACAGCATGGCGCCGACCACGCCGACATCGTCGCGCTGGGCGAACATCAGCATTTCCTCGATCCAGCGCCGGGAAATCACCTCCGTGTCGTTGTTGAGGAAGAGCAGCATGTCGCCCCGGGCCTGCCCGGCGGCGAAATTGTTGATTTTCGAATAGTTGAAAGGCGCGTCGTAGCGTAGGACGCGGGCCTTGCCCTCCCGTTCGAGCCGGGCAAGGTAGCCGAGCGTTTCGGGATCGTCGGATGCATTGTCCACGACGATGATCTCGTAGTTCCGCCAGGTTGTCCTCAGGTTAATGGAGTCAAGGCATCGCCTAAGCAAATCCACCCGGTTGCGCATGGGGATGACGATGCTGACAAGCCAGGGGCGGGCGATGTCGTACTGGACGCGGTACATCGTCTGGCAACAAGGGAGGTTCCCCACCTTGCCGGAAAGCCCGGCTCGCCTCAGGCTGGCTTCCACCGCGGCGATGCCGGCCGCCGAGACATAGGGCTTTGCGTCGAGGCCCGCGGCACAGGACTGGGCATGGGCGCGCCAAAAGTAGAGGACTTCCGGGATGTGGACGATGCGGGAGGCCCGTTCCGAGAGCCGAAGCACAAGGTCGTGGTCCTGGCTGCCGTCGTATTCCCTGCGGAAAGGCCCGCCGGCCTTTTCCATGAGCGCCTTTGAAAAGACCATCAAGTGGCAGATGTAGTTCTGGCAGCGGAGGAAATCCGGGGAAAAAGCCGGCTTGTGGTTCACATAGGTCATTTTGCCCGTTTCGGCATCGACCGTGCACTCGTCGGAATACACCAGGTCGGCGCCCTCGCGGTCAATGGCCTCCGCCACCTTGAACAGCGCGGCGGGATGAAGCAAGTCGTCGTGGTCGAGGATGGCGATGTATTCGCCCGTCGCCATTCCAATCGCCGCGTTGGAATTAAGGGAAATGCCGCCGTTGGAGGGGAGTTTCCGGTACTTGACCCGCTTGTCTTTCGCCGTGAAAAACGAGATGATTTCGCCGACATACCCATGGGCGGCGTCACTTGCGTCCGCCAGGCAAAGTTCCCATTCGCCGTAGGTTTGCTCAAGGACGGAAAAGACCATTTCGGCCAAAAGGCGCGGCGGCGTGTTGTAAAGGGGGGTAATGACGCTGATCTTCGGCTTTCCGGAAAAAACGACCCGGGCTTCCCGAAGGCGCTCGCTTTCGTAGATCCTGTCGCGGACGGCAAGACTGCCGTTCCTTGTCACGCCGGAAAGGATTCCGGCCTTCAGCCCGGCAAGAACGGCGTCCGCCTCATGCCCCCGGCGCCGCCAGGCGCGGCACTTCGCCCGCGCCGCGACAACCAGCCCCCCCAGAAACCTGAGGGGAGCCGTCACTTTCCATGACGGCGAATTGCGAATTTGGCGAAGACGCCTTTGCTTTTCGCGGATTTCCGCTTCCAACCGCCCGATTTCACGGGACCAGTCACCCGTCTCTGCTTTTTGGCCGCCCATTCCGAAAATCTCTTCAATCGCCCTTGACCCAGGCAATGGTTTCGCACAACTTGCCGGGGCCGTCTTTCCGTTCTGATTCGTCGCCGTTTTTCAACGCCCCCACCATTGCCGAAACGACATTGGACGTAAAGTTCCGGAAAGCGGGTTTTTCAATGAAATCGCGATAGGCGCGGGCCGCCTTCGCAGGAGTGAGCATTGATTCGGCAAAGGAACGGGCCTTTTCGCCGGTGGCCTTCAGCCATCCGGGATTCCCCAGGCATTTCCGCATGGCGTTTGAAATCGCCAGGACCTCCTGGTCCTCGGTCAGGCCCTCCGCGGGAGGCAACTTGAGGCAGATATCGGAGGGAATCTGCGTGAAACTCCCGGAATTGTTGACGATGGCCACGCAACCAGCCGCAAGAATGCGATAGAGGGAAGCGGATGTCTCGCCATTGGAGGACTTCCGCAAATTCAGGCAGGCATCGGCCGCGCAGATGTAGTCGTCGAAATCGGAGAGCGGCACAAAGCCCATGGTCTTGACGCGGGAGGACAACGCATACTTGGCCACAACGCCCTCGGCCGCAGCGGCAATCTCCTCGGAGAACTGCCCCGCGAAAAGCAATTTCACCGGATTCCCCGGGGATTGCAGGCGGCTAAACGCCTTGAGAATCTGGATGATTCGTTTTGTCGCGCTTCCGAACCCGAAGACCCCGAAAACAAAATCGCCATCGCCATACCCGAGTTTTGCGCGGGTTTCCGCCCTCCTTTCCGGTGATGGGGCGGGGCCGATTGGCGTCGGAAGCCAAATCTGGCGCACGTCATGGCCGAGATTGCGCGAGAGCAGCTTTTCCTTGGCGTCGAAACTGTGCACAACGATCTTGTCGGCGTAGTTGGCGACAAAGCCATTGACCTCAAGCTTCGTCTCCCACGGCAACGACTTCCCGACCTTGATTTTCTCGGTTTGCCCAAGGGCGACGTCACCCGGGTAGTCCAATTCCAGGCAGTACTTGTAGAAGGCGTAGTCACGCGCACCCGCAACGGCGTATTCATAGAGTTCGCCGTGGAGGTTGAAGTCGTGGAGGACGACGACGCCGTGGAACTTCCTGACATAGTCGAACATGTACTGGTGGAACCGGCTGTTCCCGACTTGGAAAACGACGTTGGAGTAGAGCCCGCGGCGCGCGAAGAAGGCCCCGTGGTTGTAGATGCCAATTCCCTCGCCCAGCGAGACCGACGGTTCATAGCCGTCGTCGATGAAGACGTCGATATCGTAATATTCAGCAAGGGCGCCAAGGAGCACGACGCTGTAGTCCGAAATGCCGGAAGGCAGAGGCGGGAGCGGGGTGAAAAAGGCCAGTTTTCTTTTTCCGGGCGCCGGTGCCGGCGGGCGGTTTTCGCAAAGGGCGCGAATGCCTTCATAGGCGAGATCCGCGACACGGCTCCACTGGTAGAGGGCGAGCCGTTCCCTTCCGCGGCGCGCGTAGTCGGCGAGGTCGCACGCCGTTAGCGCGTGGCGCAACCCTTCCGCGATGGAATCCTCCGACGACGGATCGACCGTGATCGCGGCATCGGCGGCAATCTCGCCGAGGCTAGAGTTGCCGGATGTCAAAACAGGCTTGCCGCAGGCCCACGCCTCGACCACGGGAAGGCCAAAGCCTTCGTAGAGCGAGGGGAAAACCACCAGCGCCGCCAAGTTGTAGAAACTCACAAGGTCTTCGTCGCTGACAAAACCCGTGAACACGACGCGGTCCCCGACGCCATGTTCTTCGGCAACGGACCGCAGGACATCGATCCGCTGCTTGGACAATTTGCACACGACAACCAACTGGTAGACGGCGACAAGCGCCTCCGGCAAGCGGGAATACGCGCTGATGAGACGGGGCAAGTTCTTGCGGTAGCCGTCCCCCCCCGTGCAAAGCAGAAAGTCCCCCGGAATCCCGTGGCGCTCACGAAGTCGCCGCTCTTCGTCCGCGGCAGGTCGTCTCACCGCGAACCGGGCGTCAACCCCCGCGTAAATCACCCGGATTTTCGACGCGTCGAAACCCAGGTGGGAAACCAAGTCGTCCTTGACGCTCTGCGAGAGGGCGTGGATTTCGTCCATCCACCTCAACGAGTCAATCCTCTCCCTGTAGACTTTGGACTCGCCCGGCCGGGAAAGATACTGGCCGGGGAAAAGCCAGGGGATGATGTCGTAGGCGATGGCAATCGTCCGGCAACCGGCGAACCATTCCTTCCGGTAGCAGGCGCGGGAAAGGCCCCATTCAATTGCCGTGGTAAGGTAAAAGACGTCTATTCCGTTTTCATAGATGAACTTGCGGAAGATATCGCCAACGGCCTCATCGTCGGCCGCGATCAACTGGCCGTTGCTGCCGAAATACTTGTGGAACACCGTCACTTTTGCCCCGTGGGGAATGCCGCCGGGCAATTGGAAATCTCCGTCCGCCAAGTTGAAAAGGTAGTACTCGTCCTCGGGATGGCGCGCGATCAATTCCCGGACAAGGCCCGCGGAATAGTTGCCTATGCCCCGGCCTTTGCTGATCACCATCCCGAATATGTCAAACGCGATTTTCATTGAGGCATTCCTGACTGCCCGAAGGCTATTGCGCGGATTTTCCGCCCGCCACAGCCTCCTCGATCTTGTCGATGCGCCGCGACATCTCGACCTGGTATTCCGCAAGCTCCCGGGAAAGCCGCTCGTTTTGCGCCCGCAGCCTGGCGTTTGACTCTTCGAGGACGGCGATTTGCCCGGAAAGCTCGTTGCACATGACGGCAAGCACCTTGTTGACATCGGTCTGCTTGCGGCATGCGGGATCGAGATACCAGGCGACGAAATGCCGCCCCAGGCGCTTCACGAAGCCGGCGGGGCCACCGCCGGCGCGCTTCAGGAAACCGCTATACGAACCGCCGTCGGGATTCACGACCTTGTTTCTGTTCAGCCGTTGCAAATGCGCCTGCATGCGCGACAAGGTGCTTGACGGCTCCTCCAGCATCCTTCGCCGCGCCTCGATTGCTTCGCACGCCTTGTCGACCGCCGCCTTGACGACGCCTTCCGTCACCGATTTGTTATCCACTTCGCATTGCTCCATTCTGCAAGCCCGCCGGAAAATCCTCCCGCACCCCGTCTTTCCAAACTGCCAACAAGTATAGCAAAGGAGAATTTCTTTGACAAACCCGGTTGATTGTGAGATTATGAGACAATTTAAGTTTTCACGGGCCATGCCTGCCAAACGCTTTCGCCGTTTCAAAATACCGGGATCCGCCTTGAAACTCTCAATCATCACCATCAACCTCAACAACGGCGCAGGGCTCCGCGAGACCCTGCGGAGCGTCGTCTCCCAGGGGGACTTCACCAACTGCGAGCACATCGTCGTCGACGGGGCTTCGACCGACTCGACCCCCGAAGTCATCGCGGAGTTCCGCAGTCACATCGCGAAACTTGTCGCGGAGCCGGATTCCGGCGTCTACAACGCCATGAACAAGGGCATCGCCCTGGCGGAAGGCGACTATCTCCTGTTCCTCAATTCAGGCGATGTCCTCGCGCCGGGCGTCCTGGGCAAGGTAGACTTCGGTTCGTTCCACGAGGACATCATCTACGGCGACCTCGACTTCCAGGACCCCGGGCGCACAAGGCACAAGGATTTTCCCCCGCCGCAAGACATAACGCCGGCCTTCTTCCTCTTCAACACGCTGCCCCACCCGGCGACATTCATCAGGCGGACGCTTTTCGACCAGTACGGCCCCTACGACGAGACGATGAAAATCGCGGCCGACTCGAAGTTCTTCTTCACGGTCGTCAAATCCGGCGGGGCGACCCTGCGCAAGCTCCCGCTGACCATTTCGATTTTCAAAACCGGCGGAATCTCTTCGAATCCAAAATTCGCGGCATTGTGCCGCGAAGAATGCCGGTCCTACTTGCGGCCTGTCTTCGGCGGCGAAGTTTTCAGACGGGAGGACTTGCTCATTGAGCGCTCGCGGAAACTGAATGAATGCAGCCGCGCGCTCAACGAGCGCAACACGGCCATTGCGAAGTACAGGACGCTGGTCAGGGACGGGACATTCGCGGCGGCAATGGCGGACGGCGACCTCGCCGAAGACATCTTGCGCATGGGCGACCTCATGCTCGCGGTTCGGAAAAACGGAATCGGGAAAAGAATCATCCGGGCGCTGTCAAAAGCACTTGCGTCCCGCGAAAAAAAGGCCCTCGAAAAGGCGCATTAGCCAGCCCCGGCGACGGCACGGGCAACGAAACATGGAACAACCGCTCTTCAGCATCATCACCATCAACCGCAACAACGCGCCGGGGCTTCGGGAAACCCTGGAGGCCACCTTTGCGCAAACCTGCCGCGACTACGAGCAAATCGTGATTGACGGCGCCTCGACCGACGCCAGCAAAGACGTCATCGGCCAGTACGCGGCGAAAATCGCCTATTCCGTCTCCGAACCGGACTCCGGCATCTACAACGCCATGAACAAGGGGATTCGCGCCGCGCGCGGAAAATACATGGTGTTCATGAACAGCGGGGACTACTTTTGGAACCCCTATGTTCTCGAAGCCTTTGCCGACGCCGCCCGGCAGGGCGAATACGACATGCTTTTCGGCGACTACATGCTGGACGACGAACGCGGGGGCGCGAAGCGCATTCCCCAGGCGGATGAACTGGGCTTCGGCCTCTTCAACCCGCCGCTTTCGTGGGGCATCCGCCATCAAAGCGTTTTCTACCGCGCCGACCTTGTCTCAAGGCTGGGGGAATACGACGAATCCTATTTCATCGCGGCCGACTGGAAGTTCACCTTGCGGGCCCTGGCGGAATGCAAGGCCACAAGCCTCCACCTTCCCGTCCCGGTCGCCTTCTACGACTACCGGGGGCTCAGCTCCCGGAAGGACAACTTTGAAAAGTCCCGGACCGAGGCCCTGCGCGCCTGCGAGGAGACGATTCCAGCCGGAACCTGGCGTGAAATGCAACGGGAAGCCCGCGCCTTTTCGCGGGAGCGGAAGAAGAAGACCCGTCGGGCGAAATCTTTTTCCCAGAGGATTGGCGACGCCGCCTGGCATTTGGCCAGGCGTTGCGCCAGGGCCTATCTCAAGAGGAGGGAAAGGGCATGAGAATCTGCGTCGACGGAATCGTCTACGGGAACAACGGTCTCGGGGGAATCGCGCGCTACTGGACGGAAACCATTCGGGAATTCAACCGTCCGGGAAGCCGCGACTGCATGGAGCTTGTCATCCCAAAAAAGGCGAAGACCATACCAAGGCTTCCCCATTCGCGCCAATTGTCATGGCCGGCCCTGCGCACCATGCTCGCGGCCGACATCTACCACACGTCGTACTACTCGATTTGGCCGCGCATGCGCTGCGTCCCCGTTGTCACCACGGTGTATGACTGGATCACCGCGGACTTGCCGCATTACTACTCGAACGGCGTCGGGTTTGTCAACGCGCAAAAATCGGCGATAGCCAAGTCGGACGGCCTCGTTGTCATTTCCGAAGACGTCAGGCGCCTCACCATTGGGCATACGCGATTCCCGGAGGAAAGGATTGAGGTCGCCTATCCCGCCGTCGGAGGGGTTTTCGCCTCGCCCCTCCCCTCGGATTTCGACACGAAGTCCTTCCGGTACGCCCACACGGGGGGAGCCCCCTATTTTCTCCATGTGGGCCGCAGGAACTACTACAAAAACTTCCGGACGATTCTCGAAGGTTACTTGGCAATCGCCGGCAAAACCGACCGGCACCTTCTGGTTGTCGGCGGGGAAAACGGATTCCCCGACGACTTGGCCCACATGGTTTTCCGCGCCGGCGCCGAGAAAAAAGTCAACATCCTCCCCTACGTTTCCGATGCTGACCTCAGAATTGCCTATGCGGCAAGCGACGGCTTCCTGAGCGCCTCGCTCGGCGAAGGTTTCGGCATCCCCTTGCTCGAAGCCCTGGCCTCCGGAGCCAAACCCGTCGTTTCCGACATCCCCGTCTACCACGAAGTCGCGGGGGACATGGCCGACTACCTCCCCCCGTCCGATCCGGAAGCCTGGGCAGACGCAATGCTGCGGGACCATCCCTGGAAATCTGAATTCCGGGATGCGGTTCTCGAGAAATACACGTGGAAGAAAACGGCCGAGGCCCATCTCCGGCTCTACCGCAAGCTTCTGGGCCGATGAGCGACCGGTCTCAAAGCCGCTCCTCCAATTGCCCTTTGTCCAGGCGATGGTTTCGCGACCTCACGGCCTATTTGCCGTGAATCATTCTCACAAGATTGCGGTTCACCTCGAAAAGCTGGCGGTGCTTGACGGCGACCGTGTTGAGGATCAGCCCGCACGCAAAAGACAAAAGCGACATCGTGGCGAAAACGCCGGCGGCGATAAACGTCGGGAATTTCGGGACAAGCCCCGTCCGCACGTAGTCGATGAGAACGGGCACGAGAAAGGCCATGCCCAAGGCCAGGAACAGCAAGGCCAGGATCCCGAAAAAGCCCAGCGGCCTGTATTCCGCGTAGAGCGTGGCGATTGTCTTCACGACCTTGATTCCGTCGTGAACCGTGTCGAGCTTGCTTTCGCTGCCCGAAGGCCTGTCCCTGTACTTGACCGGCAGGCTCTCAAGGTGGAGTTCCTTGTCGAGCGCGTGGATTGTCATCTCGGTCTCGATTTCAAATCCCTTGGAGAGCACGGGGAAGGTCTTCGCAAACTCAAAGCTGAAGGCGCGGTAGCCCGTCATGATGTCCGTGACCTGCCCGTGAAACGCGCGGTTGACGAGAAAGCGCACAAGGGTGTTGCCGACTCCGTGGAAGCGCCTTTTGTTTTCGGCGTAGTAGGTCGACGACAACCTGTCGCCCACCACCATGTCGGCCCCCTCCTCAAGGACGAGGCGCACCATTTCGGGAGCGGCCTCCGCCGGGTAGGTGTCGTCGCCGTCGACGAGAATGCAGCAGGCGGCCTCGACATCGCGGAACATCGCCCTGACCACCTTGCCTTTCCCGCGCTGCGATTCGTGGCGGACGATGGCGCCGGCCGCACGGGCCCGCTCCGCCGTCGCATCGGTCGAGGCGTTGTCATAGACGTAGATTTCGGCACCGGGAAGCGCCGCGCGGAAATCGGAGACAACCTTCCCGACGGTCGACTCCTCGTTGAAACACGGGATCAGGACGGCAACCCGCCCCTTGCTCAAGTCGCTTTCGCTCACAATGCCACCACCTCGTAGAACTTGAACGGCCCGCACGTCTCGACCAGCCGGAAATCACCGCTCCCGACAAACTCGGGATGGTCGATGCCTGTTGCAACGTACTTCACGCCGATTTTCCGCAAGGCGGCGGGGGACAATTCAATGTTTAACTGGTCCGGACTGGGCGAGACGAATTTCGCCGGTTCCGCCCGGGATAGTTTGACGTTGATGTGCGCGTAGCGGTTGTAGGCGTCTTCGCACGCGCCGCCGGGATCAAGCAGGCGCCATCTTTCAAGATCGGGATAGATGTTCGTCGAGTTGACGCAGGGCACGCCCGCGACCAGCATGATGTTGGGGAAGGGAAAACACCCCTCGAAAATCCACTTCGCCCCCTTGTCGGCCCCGGAAATTTCCCGCAGCGCCTTCACAACCGGGATGTTGCGGACGGAATCCACGCCGCGGCGGACGGGATTGACGAGTGCGCCGGCGTAAAACAAGGCAACGATTGAAAGAACGCACCAGACTGTTTTCGCGACTTTCCCGCACCGGAGTAAACAGGCGTTGAGAACCGTGAAGAGGGATAACGTGAGGGGAAACGCCAGTTTACCGAGATATTCCGGATTGAAGAGGCGGCAGACGAAAACGGAGGTACCCGCGGAAAGCAACGCCAAGACAAGCACCGTCCGGATTCCGCAGAGCGGCTTTTCGCAAAGAGCCAGTGCGCGGACAAGGAGAATGAGGTTGCAAAATCCCAGCGGAACCACGACCCGGCCAGCCTGGCATTTGCTGAGCAAGGTGATTTTGGACAGCGCCGCCGGAAAGCCGAACACGCAGTATGCGCCAAGAAACAGCCACACGGCCAAAAGAATGCAGAGCAACGGATCCAGGCGCTTGCGCCGCGCCATCACGGCCACCGGCAAAATCAGGCAAACCGGGAAAAAATCAATGACGTAAGACGATTCGCAAGAATTTCCGAACAGGAAACCCTCCTTGTGCGCATACCAGACGTTGGCCACGGAAACAAACAGGTTTTTCAGCATGCCGCCGCCCATTTCAAACCGCACGCCGGGATAGACGGTATTCACAATGGCCTCGATTGCCGGTCGGGACTTCAGGTAAAACCGCGCCATCGCCGCGGCAAAGACAAGAAACGCCACGGCAACGGACACCCAGTCGCGCCTTTCCATGCGGCAATCCCTGAAGTTTTCAATGAAAACCCAGATCGCGAGTCCCGCAAGTTGATAGGCCATCGGCATCATCCACGAGGGATAAAGCGTCAGCGCAAAGCCCCCGGCGCAAACGACGATGACGGCCAGGCATCCCGTGCGCCGCCAAAACGACGCATCGAGCATGTAGCGCCGAAGCGCCATGACGGAAAGCATCGAGAAGACAAGCATCTCGACAAGTCCGTTGATGGCGAACCACCACTGCACGGCGGGGGCGAAGGCCGTCAGGGAGGCAAAGGCCAGGGAGAGGTCCTTGCGCCGCCCGGCGACTAGCATGGCGAATTCAAAGGAGACCAAAAACAACGCGATTAGCCTGCCGCACCAGAAAAACGCCATGCCGTTGGCGACCGGGAGGAAGAGATACCCCCAGAAAAACGGCCGGAAAACAACAAGCGGGTCAAGCACGGCCTGGCCATACTCCATGAAGACGTCCGTGGGGCAGCCGCGGGCAATGTCGCTGAAATAGCCGAAGCCGTTGGCATACTGGGAAAAGGCCAGAGGCGTGAAAAGCGCCCATTCGTCGCTTCGGATCGGACGCGAAACGCCAAGCAGCACATCGTTGTCGGGAACCCCGAAATACGTGCACCACATGCCAATCGACGACCCGGTGAGGCCCAGGGCCACGCAAAGGGCGAAAATCGCGAAGGCAATGAAATACCTGTATTTGTAGAGGAACGCCGCCATATTCCGGGAGGCTTTTACTTGGCGAAGACGGCTTTCAGCTCGGCGAGCGTGTAGGGCTTGGCGAGGAAACCGTCGAAGGGTTGCGTGGCGAACATTTCCGATATCTGCTCACGCGACGAACCCGAGGAGATGACGACCGGGATCTTCGGGTTCGTCGCCCGGAACGACGCCAGAAGGCGCAAGGTGTCGACTTTCTCGACGTGGGCGTCGAGAATGACGCACCGCAGGGTCGTCGCGTGGCGGCGGAACTCGGCGATGGCGTCGACGCTTGTCGAGGCGGTGATGGCCTTGTAGCCAACGGCCCCCAAAATGATGCCCGTCGTCTTGAGAATGCCGGCGTCGTCGTCGACGACGAGGACCTCCGTGTTCCCGGAGACATCGTCGTCGGCCTCGATTCCCGCGTTGCCGGCGGACGCGACCTTGCCATTGGGCGCCGCCGGCTGGCGTGATTCGGGGAGGAAGACTTTGAAAACCGTGCCATGCCCCGGGGCGGACTCAACGGAAATGCCGCCGGAGTGCGCCTCGACAATGGAGCTGACCGTGGCGAGGCCAAGGCCGCGCCCGCCTTCCTTGGTCGAGACATAGGGGTCGAAAATGCGCGAAATGAGTTCGGGCGGGATGCCCGGGCCCGTATCGCCGACGGTGAAGAGAACGCCCCGGCCGGGCTTGACCGGCGAAACGGAATGGAAGCACTTCGCGGCATCGGCGGTCATCTCGAAGGCGCGTGTCGTAACGCGAAGTTCGCCGGTGCGGTCCCTCATCGACTCGGCGGCGTTCTTGATGAGGTTGAGGAAGACCTTCCAGAACTGGTTCGGGTCGGCATCCACGGCGGGGAGGCCCTGCGGGAAGTCGCAGGAAACCGAGACCTTCGGGCCGACAAGGCTCCGCGCGATGCGTTCCGCCTCGGCCATCAGCGCCGCGGGGTCGCTCCGCGTCAGCACGATCCGGGCCTCGCCGGCATAGGTCATCAATTCCTTCGCCATCGCGCTGCCGCGCCGCACCGCGCCGCGCACCGTGGCGAGGGTCTCCTTCACGGCCGGCGCGGAGATTTCGGCCAGCGAAATTTCCGTGGTGTTGAGGATGACGGAGAGGATGTTGTTTATGTCGTGCGCGATGCCGGCCGCCAGAAGCGACATGGATTCCTGCTTCTTCACGATCGTCGCGCGCTTCTCGCTTTCGGCAAGCACTTCCCGCTCGATGACCTCCGCCGTGACGTCGCGGATCATCGCGAGGGCGAAGTGGTCGTCCATCTTCGAGACGCGAACTTCGAAAATGCCCGCCGGCGAGCCATCCGGCAAATACGAGCGGAGGCGCAGCGCATTGCCCGCGCCCGTGGCGAAGACATCGGCCAGCACCTTGCGGAAGCGGTCCTCGTCGTCCACGCCGTAGCTCCGCCAGTCGATTGCGGCTCCTTCGGCGAACCCCGGAATCGGCGCATATTCCGCGGGCGGCTTTGGATAGGAGATGAGAAGCGCGTTGCGGTCGAAAACGGCGAGGACGTCGGGGACGCAGGTGATGATCGCCTTCTGGCGCGCCTCGGCGTGCGCCACCGCGATCGACCGGCGCGAAATCGTCTCGAGCATCGAGTTGACCGACATCGCAAGCAACGCGAACTCGTCCTTGCCGTGCCAGTCGAGACGGGGGCAGTCGGTCATCTCGTGCTTGCAGCCAATGCTCCGCACCTTCTCGGTCATTTCGGTAAGCGGGTTCAGCAGCAGCCGGCCCTGGACCCAGAAAATCGGGAGGATGATGACGATGCCCGCAATGGTGATGAAAAGCGTCAGGCGGCGGATGGCGAGCGAGGTGACGGAGGCAAATGAATTCGGCAGGGAGATCGCCAGCATGGAGACGGGGTTGCCGACGATGTCGCGGACGGTGAAGACCGCCTCGAAGATGCCGGCATCCACATCCCAGAAGCCGCCCGAATAGAAGTTCAGCGCCTCCGAAAGCATCGGGGCGATGCCATGCGGCCAGGCGCTCGGCTTGGAGGAGGGCGGCGGGAGGGGGAGTTCGCGATGGCGGTCCGTCACCCGGATGCTCATTCCGGAAAGCGCGTCGTTGATGTGCGCCGCGAAAATCTGCGAGTCAAAAGGCGTGCCAACGACGATGTAGCCGCTTTCGCCCCCGCCGTCATACTTCGCCACGGAAACGTAGTCGCTTCGCCCGAGGACACGGAGAAGCCCAACGGAAGCGGAAATGCTCTTCTCGCGCTCCCCGGCCCGGGCCATCCACTGCGGCAGCGTCTTTTCATAGGCGTAGAGGTCTTCGCGCAAGACCGGCTTCGATCCGCCGCGCAAAACAAGGTTGCGGCCCTCGATGAAATTGCCCGCGCCATCAAAACGCAGGATAATCGTGACAACAGGTGCCTCGCCGCCAAGAAACTCGCCGATCTCAAGGCGTTCGCCCTCGGCGAGTTTCGCCGCGTATGTCGCCGCCGTTGCCACGGCGCATCCGTGGACGACCCCCGCGTCGCGCATCGTCTGCCGGCGGACGTCAAAGCCCAGGTCCTTCACCTGCGCCTCGGCATCGCGCATCAGGTGGACGAGGACGATGCGCCCGCCAATGTAGAAGACGCCAAGCAGCGTCAGCAGGAGAATGGCCGTCACCAGCGAATAGCGGGTGCGGATGGAATGGCAAGTCCGTGAAAAGGCGCTTTGTCGAAACGTGTCGCCGCTGTCGAAGTTTTCCATGGCGTTCGGGCCGGCGCAACGGGCTATTTGCCCGGCCCGGCGTGTTTCTTGGCCTTGCGGATCATAACGCGCCTGCGCTCCGCCGCGGCGGCGCGCTCCTCCTCGCGCTGCTCTTCGAGCGGGCGGACGTCGATGTCCGTCACGCTCGCCGCGCCATTCGGCCTGTCGCCGGGCTCGAGGCGCGAGCCTTCGGTGTATTCGCGGCCGAGGACGGCGTTCTTGGGAAGGCCGACGTCCGTTGGCAAATTCTCGGGATGGGCCACGCCCACTGTCACGAAAACGAGGATTTCCTGCTGCTCCTTCTGGCGGCTCTTCCAACCGAAGAGATGCGGCCCGATCCACGGGATTTTGCGGAGAATCGGGATGCCGGAGTCGATATCGTTCTCAATGGTGCGGGAAAGCCCGCCGATGACGGCGGTGGCGCCGTCGTTCATCGTGAAATTGGTCGTCAGGCGGTTGACCTTGATGACCGGATATTCGTTGCCCAGTTCGCCGGAAACCGCGACGGTTCC
Organism: Kiritimatiellia bacterium; assembly: GCA_045627605.1. GTDB lineage: Bacteria > Verrucomicrobiota > Kiritimatiellia > RFP12 > JAAYLN01 > RGIG5952. Next base: position 89,926 of record JAZQOA010000056.1, read on the forward strand.
GACCTGGTCGCTAATCGTCGGAATGATATCGACGTTGATGAGGCCGTCCGGCGAAATGCGCGGCTTCACCGAGAGCGTGATGCCGAAGGAGAAGAAGGCTTCGCCCGCGAACATCTGCTTGTCCGTCCCGGGGATGACCTTGAGTTCGCTTGAATACTCCGGTGTTTCCGTTCCGCTCCCCGAATCATGCCAGGATTTCGTAATGGTGACATTGGGACGCTTCGTCGTCATGTCGACAATGGCCTCCCTTCCGTTGGAAACGATGATCTTGGGGTTCGAGAAGATTTTTGCGTCCTCCATCTTCTCAAAGGCGCTCATGACCAGGCCGAAATCACCGACGGAGAGCTGCCCGCCGAAGCCGCTGGTCTTCCGCCAGTTCAGGCTCTCGGCGGAAAGCCCGGCAACCGAGGCGGGCTGGCCTTCACTGGCGGCAATCGTCGGGATAAAGGTTGCCGTCGACGCCGTGATCGAAGACGAAGTATTGCGCTGACTCTCCTTTGTCGTAACCGAGCCCTCGCCCGTTTCCGATTTCGTGGAAGAAGACGATGACGAGGACGTGTTTTCCGAAGAGTTGTCACTGTACCCGTACGAAGCGAGCTTCCCATGGTTGTTTTCCCAGCCGCCCTTCATGTTGTTGAGCTTGAAGCCCCAGCTTTCAAGGGAGTCCCACTGCAGGCCGAGCTTGTGCATCGCGGAGGCGCTAAGCTCGATGAAGCGCGCCTCGATGTAGATCTGCGCAATGGCCTGGTCGGCCTCCTTCAGGATCATGTCGCAGTCGGAGAGGACCTTTTCCTCGGCGGAGATGACAACGACATTGGCGCTGGGAAAGGCCGTCGCCACCTTGCCGATGAGCTTCCCGCCCTTGTCTTTCTTCCCGAAGGTCTCGTTGAAGAGGTTCGCCAATTCCTCCGCCGAGGCGTGGTTGAGCTTCACCGAGCGCGTAAAGATGGGATTCTCGACCTTGTCTTCGCTGACAAAGTAGATGCCGTCGCGCGGTTCAAGACGGAAGCCTCGGGAATTGAGGATGGACTGCAGGGCGCTGAACCAGGGGACCTCGTTAAGCGTGACGGAAACACGTTGCTGGAGGTTCGACGAGTCGGCGCAGATGATGTTGGTCTTGGTCGTGCGCCGAAACTGCCGGATGATGTCCGAAAGCGACGCGTCGTCGCAGGTGATGTTGATTAGCGACTTCTCGTCCGTCGGGTCAAAGGCCTCGTCGCCTTCGGCGGCCTTGACTTGCGGCACCTTCGCGGCGTCAGCCGCGTCGTCATACTCTTCAAGGTCGATTTCGTCCGTGATGCCGATTTCCGGGCCGCGGGTTGGCTCGCCGTCCTCTTCGTCCACCTCGACGACCTCCGCGCCGACCTGCGCAAGGGGGATGGCGGCGGGGGACGCAACCACTTGCCCGACGGCGTTCGAGACTGGAGCTTCGACCGCCTCGGCGAGATTGGTGGCGGACGCAACCTCCTCCTCGACGACCTCGAGTTCCTCGACTTCGGTCTCCTCGGCCAGCAAGCCGACGGCCATGGCCGCGGCGGTGAAAAACGCAAACGCGAACTTTCTCATTTCTGATCTTCCTCTTTTTCCTGCGACGCGTCGCGCCTGACGCGCACGCGCACAAGCCTCAGGACGCTATTGTCCGTGAGCCCCGCGACGCGCCAGGTGAAGCGCCGCCCGTCGTGCGTCACCGAAATCATGTCGCCGTCGGCATACGGGTAGCCGTTGATGACGACGCTTGTGCGAACCGTCCCGTCGTCGTCCTTGGCGACGATGGTGCCGCCGATCTTGAGCGTCTTCCGCGCCGCCACCCAGTGGCGCGTCGTCGTCACCTCGTAGCCCTGCGAGGAAACTGGGGCGCCGGCTTCGTCGTCGGTCGCCGCCTCCTCGGGCTTTGCAATGACGCTGTCCGCCGAAATCACCGTGCGCTCACCCTCGTAGCCCTGGGGCCAGAAGGGGTTGCGTACCGGTTTCGCGACACGGACGGGTGCCGCAGGCTCGGCAGCGGGCTCCGCCGCGGGTTCTTCGGCGAACGCCATTGGCGCGGAGACAAAAAGCAAGGCGGCAAGAATGCGCGAGGGGAGCGGAGAGTGACGAGTGGTGAGTTCCACCACGGGGAGGGAGCCGGCATTTTTCATTTCGCCGCCTCCAGAACCTTTGCCGGCCATTCGAAGACGAGCTCCGCCTGCTGCGCGTCGGGATCGGCCTGGGACACAATCGTGAACGACTCAAGGGAGACCAGCGGCTGGTCGCGCTCCATCCGCATGATGAAGGAGGCGATTTCCATATAGCTCCCGCGGCAGGAGACCTTGATCGGGTAGCGGGCGTAAAGCTGTTTCGGCGCGGGCTTGGGGATCGGCAGGTAACGCATGGGAAGTTCGGCGTAGTCGAGCCCCCGGAGCCCGACTTCAAGGGCGACGGGCTCTATGTGGGACTTCGCGCGCATCGCGTAGGATTCGAGAAGCGGTTCGAGAAGCGTGTCGATGTAGGGTTTGCGCGCCGTCATGACCTCCTGGATCTTGCTCCTGACGGCATCCTTCTCCTTGAGGTTCCTGTCGGCCATGTTGCGCTGCATCGCGATGTCGTCGCGCTCGCGCCGGGCCGTAACCAGCGAGTTTTTGAAGGGCTGGACGGCGAACATGTAGGTGACGATCGCAAGCCCGACGAGCCCGGCGAAAATCAGAGCCGAACGCTGCGTGGAGGGGGCGAGGTTCTGGAGTGACGAACTCATGGTTTCTCGAACCTCCTTTCGGGGCAAACATACTCGACATCGAAAATCAGCATCCGCGTGCCGTCGCGCTTCCCCGTGTCGTCGAGGCGGAAGGCGTGGACGCGCGGGCTCGGCGCCGCCGAGCGCGGATCGCGGTCGATTTTGAGGTCGCGCTCGAACTCGGGGCTTTCAAGCGCCTCCATGAAGGAGATGACATGGGCTTCCTTCGGCGCCAGCCCCTTGAGGCGAAGCGTCGCAGGTTCAAAGGCCTCCTTCGGGGCGGGCGGGGGCGGCGGCGCGGCCTTGGCGCCCGGTGCCAGCTTGGGGACCGGGGGCAGCTGCTGCGGGGGCGGTTCGGGAACGGAGACCGACGTCAACTGGACGCGCGCGGGAATGACGTCCGCAAGGTTCGCGAGCAAGGTGCCGTAAGTCTTCCGCCCGGCCTTGTAGTATTCGAACTGCTCAAGCTCCTTCTCGAGGTTTCGGAGCTCGCCCATCTGCTTGAGGATTTCGGCGTTCGACGCCTTCTTGGCATCGTATTCCGCCTGGAGGGCGCGCGTCTCGCTCTTGACCATCAGGATCTGCATGGCGATCATACCCCACCACACGACCATGCCGAGGAAGGCGAAGAGCGCCAGCACCGGCATCATGATGCGGAGGCGGACAGGCGAGGAGGAAAGCCGTTCGGAGTCCTTGAGCAAATTCAAATGGAGGCTGGCGTCTTTCATGGTTTTCGCTACGCCTCCATCGCCGCGCGGGCGGCGCCAAACGCCGTGAGAAAGACCTGCGACTGCGAAGCCGTGATCTCGGCGGGCTTGGCGCCCTTCCCGCCTGCGACCTTGACCTGCGGGGTTTGGAGTCCTTCGAAAACCGAGGGGGTGACAAGCGGCAGGCGAAGGACATCCGCCGAAATCTGGCTCCAGTAATGCGCGCCGGAGGGCAACCCCATCAGAAAGACTTTCGTAATCTTCAGGGAATGGCGGCTGGAAAGATAGTCGAGCGAAAGCTCAAGTTGGTTCAGGACCGGCCTCACGAAAGGTTCGAGCGCGGGGCGCGGGTCGATGAGCGTGTCGTCGAGAACGGAATCGACAATCTCGTCTTCAAGCCCGAGCTTCGTCTTCACCGTTTCGCGCATCGAAAGCCATCCCCCCGTCCCCGGGCATTGGCGAAAGAGGACAAGCCCGCCCTCCTTGTAGCCGGCGAAGAAAACGGAGCCCTGCAAAACAAAAACGGCGAAGACCGTGCCGTCCGCGGCGGCGAACTCAGGCTGGAGCCTCACCGACGAAAGCATGGCGGCCGGAGCCAGCTGGATGGAGGATGCCGTGGGCCGCTTGCCTTCGGGCAGGAGCCGCGACAACCACAACGCCTGGAATTCGGGAATCCCGCACTCAAGCGACGAGGCGCCGTCGGCCATCGGGAGGGACACGGAACGGGTGCCCTCCTTCGACTCGGGCACGCCCGCCGTCGCGGACGCCGCCGAAGACTGCCTGACGAACATGTCGGGGGTACTGACGGCAAGCGCCGCGTGGGGAGCCTGGAATTCAAAGGGGAACGCCCACGTGGGCTGCCTGGAGGTTTCCTCCCATTTTTCAGGAAGCGCCCCGTCGGGGGGCGGGACAAAACCGGCGGCCGCAACACCCCAGACGCCCTTTTTGCAAGTGAGGCGCACGGCCGGGCATCCCCGCGCATCGCCGGAGAACAACTCAACGCCAACCACGTCGGAAAGCCCACTGGTCTTCTTGGCGCCGCCAGAGGCCGCGGAAGAAGGCTTGCCAATCTCAATCGACTTGGTTTTTGTCAGCTGGATCTTCATATCAAGGTAGAATAATTATAGCACATAGCGTGCCAAAATTGGCACGCTATGTGCTATAATAACACCTTGGGTAAGGCAATGGACGACACGATTACAACTGAAGGCAACGATACGATTTCCCAGCGGCTGCAAGTTGCTGAAATGCAACTTGAACGCTCAAAGGTGGTCATGGATTCCCTCGCGGGCTTCTGCCATGCGCTCGGGCAGCCCGCAACGGTGCTGCTCAGCAGCATCGAGCTCATGAAACTCCCCTCGACCCCGCCGGAGATGCGGGACCAGATCCTTGACATGTGCTACGAGGCCGTGCTTGAGATCCGCTCGATCCTCACCCAGATGAAGGCCCGCCGGGAATATGTCTCGGAAGCCTATCTCCACGGCAATGAAAGCGCCGGCGACATGATCTCGCTCCAGGAATGGCGCGACAAGCAACCGCCAAAAGTCAGCTGGGATTAGGTGCGGGGAGTAAAGAGTTAAGAGTTGAGAGTTGGGAGTAATGAGTGAAGATGCCATTGCGCAGGGGCAATGGCATTTGCTTTTTATTTAAAGGAAAAGGGAAATGAAGGAAACGACCTGGGAAATTGCCAAGCGGACGGCAACAAACAAGCCCGCAGGTAAAACGAAAAAGGAAAACGGAGGCCTACCGAAAAGCATTGCGCTGATGCTTTGCGTCGGGCTCCTCCAAGTCGCGGGCTATTACTTTGCCGGCGCAATGGCCAAGATCGACGGTCCCGGCATTGCCGTCCCGCAACCCGACACCCTGCTCTACTGCCAGGCGGCGCGGCGAATCGCCGAGGGTCATCCATTTTCCTTTTCCGCCGGCGAGGCGGCGACGACCGGCACCACGTCGGTGGCCTACCCCTTCGTCCTCGCCGTGCCCTATCTGCTCGGCGCGAAAGGCGACGCCCTGCTTACCGCCGGCTTCGTCCTGAACGCCCTCCTCTACCTCGTCTTCCTCGCCGGGTGGGGGGTCGCCATCCGCCACTGGCTTGACCGGCCCGTGGCGCAAATGACGGCCTCGCTCCTCGTCGCGCTCTCGGGGCAGGCGGCCTTCTGCGCCCTGGCGCAAAGCGACATCGGGATGTGGCTCGCCGCCAGCGCCTGGCTCGCGGCGGGGCTTGCGATGGGCAACGCCTGGATCTACGCGCCGCTTCTCGTCGCCGGCCCGTGGATCCGTCCCGAAGGCATGGTCTGCGTCGTCGCCTTCGCGGCGATCGCCGCCCTGCTGGCAATTATCCGGCGCAAGGTCGACAAGGGCGCCGCCCTCGTCGCGGCTCTCGGGATTTTGAGTACGCTCGGCGTCTTCGCCCTCAACTACGCCTTGTCCGGTGAAACGCAATTTTCAAGCGTCGCGCAAAAAGGCTACCTGAAGCAAGATGACTTCGCCACCGCCATTGCGAAAACCGCAATCGACGCCCTGAAGATGGCAAAGGCCTTCTTCCTCGGCCTGCCACAAAACGCCCCCCGCGACTTCTACGCCATCCCCCTCCTCGGCGCACTCTTCCTCTGGCGCGGCATCCTGAACCGTCCCTGGCGGATCGACCGGGAACCGGGGCTTTTCGTCTGGTGCCTCGCGGCGCTGGGTGGTTTCGCAACCGTGGCGCAAAGCGGCTGGCAAGACACGAACATGGACCGCTACCTCGCCTGGTTCCTCCCGGTCGCCCTTGTCTTCACCGCCGACGGCGCGGCCTCCTACGGGCGGCAGACGCGCGGAAAGCACCTCCGACTTGTCCCGCCCGCCATGACCTGCGTCTTCGCCGGCGCGACGGCCATTGTCCTCATGGCCATCTTCCACTCGACATCGGCAGCTTCCGACCGCCTTTATGAATTTGCGAAGGAATGCGAGGGCACGATGCGCGGGACGGCTTCCGTCGGTTGCTACGGGATCTGCGGGGCGGCCTATAGCCTCGCAGAACGGCGCGTCGCGCACATCCCCGGCGTCTACTCGCGCACCTTCAGCGGGGGCCGTCCCGAGGGCAAGTTCGAAACGCTCAAGAACGAACCCGACACGCGCTTCGAATACTGGTTGCTCAGCGATGCCGAAGACCTCCGCGAACTGGAGGGCCGAAAAGACCAGTGCCTCGGGCCCCAGCTCCTCGCCGGCCCCGACGGCTATGAGTTGCGCCTCGCCCGGTGGGACGCCTTCAAAAACGCCGCCACGCCGCCGCCCGCGCCCGAAGGGAAGCGCCTTGTCGCCCGCGTTGACATCGGCTACTGGCGCGACGAAAAGGCGGCAAACTACAGGGTCTTCGACCGCTACCGTCGCCCGAAGGACTTTGTCTTCACGGAATTCGGGAAACTGAACGGCACCGACATCGTCGAATGCGGGCGGCTCGTCGTCGGCGCCGACGAAATGACCGTGCCTCTGGCGACTGGCCGGGAAACCACCGTCGTGATGCGCACCTTGCCCGAAAGGGCGTTTTCCATCAACGGGCTGGAACTCAAATACGGCTTCAAGAGCCCGTTGGCGCTCTGCGTCGAAGCCGACGGCGAGGAAGCCTGCGACGTCTTCGTGCCTTACGCGGAAAAGGACTTTTCCGACGCCTCGTTCACCATTCCCGGCGCCGCCATCAAAAAATCGCCCTGCCGCCTGCGGTTCAACGGCGACCACATCGCCTGCGCCTACTGGTTCTACCAGTAGCCTTCGCCCAAGGGGAGTCTGCGCATCTGCCTGTCAAACGGACTGGCAGATGCAAAAAAAGAAGAAGAGGGTGGGAATCCCTCTTCTTCCTGTCAACTCGCAGATTGAACTGCTTAGGATTAGTCGCCATCGCCGCCGCTGGCCGCATCCGTGGGAATGACGTGGCCCTTGTCGGTGGCGTGTGTGCAGGCAACCTTGATCGCGCCATTTTCGAGGGTGATCGTGTAGTTGCCCTTGTCATACGGGCAGGTCGGCGTCGTCTTGACGTAGTTCTGCGGGCCGCAGAGGTCGGAAAGCCCCGGGGCCGCAGCCGCGCCGTTCGTGATGAGCCACTGCTCGCCGGCGGTCTGAAGCTGCTTCATGTTGCTGATGCAGGTGTTCTTCTGGGACTCGTCGCGATACTTGATGAAGTTCGGGATCGCAACTGCGGCCAAAATGGCGATGATTGCGACCACGATCATGATTTCAACAAGCGTGAAACCCTGATTTTTCTTGTTCATGGTTGTAAACCTTTCCTTAGTGTGTTTGTTGTCGCAATCAACACCATGTTGATCGCCGTAATGTTATTTTAGCACAACCCGTGCCAAACGGGGTAGAAAAAATTTTCCGGGCCATCGAAAAAAAACGAGAACCCCCATATATGGTGTATTCGTCCCGGGATGCGCCGACATATCGTCACGGGACTTGCGGACGGCCCCGGGCCGTGCGCGAAGATTTTCGCAAAAAAGAGAAAAATTTTGCAAATTTGCAAAAATGAGAAACACGGCGGCCGGCGATGATCGACTGCTACCGGTAGCTATCGATGGCAATCGGTCGCGATCAATCGCCGCCGGCAGCTATCGGCAGCAGTCGGCAGTTGCCGTTCCGCCCGCCTCCGCCTTCTTCCAAATTTTTCACCGATAGTGTATAATCTTCTATCATGTCAAAAATCCTCATAGTCGATGACGAGCCACGCATCCTTCTCCTCATGCAGAGCCTGCTGAAGGCCAATGGCTTCGATGTTGAAACGGCGCGCGACGGAAAGTCCGCCCTTGACATCATCCGCCAGGGCAGGACCGATATCACGATCACGGATCTCCGCATGGCGCCGATGGACGGCATGACGCTTTTCCGCGAGATCCACGCGCTGTATCCCGACATGCCGGTCATTCTCCTCACCGCCTACGCCACGGTTGAAACCGCGATCGAGGCGATGAAGAGCGGCATCTTCGACTACATGACCAAGCCCTTCAAGGTCGACGACATGACGGCGTGCCTCAAGCGCGCCGAGGAAAAAATCCGCAAGAACGCCTCGTCCGCCTCCGAAATCGGAGACTCGCCGCTTAAATACCGCTTTGAAAACCTCATCGCCACCTCGCCTGTCATGCTCCAGGTCTGCGACATGATCCAGAAGGTCGCGCCGACGGCGGCGGCCGTGCTGATCAACGGGGAGTCTGGCACCGGCAAGGAAGTCATCGCCAAAACCATCCACAAGTCGTCGACGCGCTCAGGCAAGCCGTGGGTCGCGGTCAACTGCGCCGCGCTCCCGGAGAACCTCCTTGAAAGCGAGATGTTCGGCCACGTCAAGGGCGCCTTCACCGGGGCCTATGCCGACAAGGAGGGGCTTTTCGAGACCGCGAACGGCGGCACGCTCTTCCTCGACGAAATCTCGTCCATGCCGCTGATTCTCCAGGGCAAGCTCCTGCGCGCCCTCCAGGAAAAGGAAATCCGCAGGGTTGGCGGGACGAAGGACATCCCGGTCGACGTGCGCGTCATCGCGGCCTCAAACGCCAACCTCGAGCAAGCCGTCGTCAAGGGCGAGTTCCGCAGCGACCTCTACTACCGCTTCGCCGTCATCACGCTCGACATCCCGCCGCTCCGCGAGCGCACGGAGGACATCATCCCCCTCGCCCGCCATTTCATCAAGGCGGAGACCCCGCGCGGCGCGACGCCCCCTGGTCTCTCGCCCGAGGCCACCAAAATCCTCACGGCCTACAACTGGCCGGGCAACGTCCGCGAGCTCGAAAACTCGATGAAGCACGCGCTCACGTTCCTGCAGTCGGGCGACATCACGCCGGACATCCTCCCGCCGAAAATCCGCGACTACGTGGCCAGCGCCCCCGCCGCCACGCTCGGGGAAACCGACGCCGCGACCGCCACCTCGCTCAAGAGCTTCCTCCGCCAAAAGGAGAAGGAATACATCGAGCAAATCCTGACGGCGACCGGCGGCGACAAGGAAAAGGCCGCGGAAACGCTCAAGGTCAACCTCTCGACCCTCTACCGCAAGCTCGGCGACGACACGCCCGGGGCATAGCGCGACGGCAATCGGACACGCCCCCGGCAGCAGCCAACAATCCCCGGCGGCAATCAAGGAATCCCGTGCCTTTTGGCACGGGATGTGCTTTAATAATTAGGCTATGAGCTTGCTGCATCTTAAAAAAACATCTTCGGCGCCCGTGCGCTTCGGGAGCTTCACCGAGGCGCTCGTCAAGCGCGGCGTCCTCGACGAAGAACAACTCAAGACCGTCAAATCGCAGGCGGAGAGCGAAAAACTCCCCGTCGAGCGCTACCTGGTGCAGAAGAACCTCGTGGATCCGGCGGCCTTCACGCTCGCGGAATCGGCCTACCTCGGGATTCCGCCGATTTCGATTCCCGACAACTTCGCCGTCAAGGACGACCTTCTCTGCGACCGCGACGTCAATTTCTGGATGAAGGCCAAGGCCACGCCGATCAACAAGGTCGCGGGCCGCCTCACCATCGCCTTCGCCGACCCCTTTGACCTCCCGGCGCAGGAAGAGGTCGCGCGCGTCGCCGGCGGCAAGATCTGGCAGGTCGTCGCCCCCGAGCGCGAGGTGCTGGACGCCCTCCAGCGCCTCAAGGCCAAGGAGGACGCCGCGAACCCCGCCCTCGCGATGGAAAACATCATGAAGGGCCAGGAGACGGATATCGAGTTCACGTCCGTCGAGGAAAAGGAAGACGCCATCGACGCCTCCGTGGAGTCGGCCGGCGAGGCCCCCGTCATCCGCATGGTCAACACGATGATGATCGAGGCGCTCAAGACGAAGGCGTCGGACATCCACTTCGAGGCGGCCGAGCGCACCTCGCGCCTCCGCTACCGCATCGACGGCGAACTCGTCGAGCGGCCCGCGCCGCCCAAGGCCCTCCACAACGCCATCGTCAGCCGCATCAAGATCATGTCGAACCTCGACATCGCCGAGCGGCGACGCCCGCAGGACGGCCGCTTCAAGGTGCGCGCCCTCAAGAAGGAGGTCGACGTCCGCGTCTCGATCCTCCCGACAGTCCACGGCGAAAAGGTCGTCATGCGCATCCTCGACAAGGCCAACCTCGCGCCCGGTCTCGCCTCGCTCGGCCTCGACGACTACGCCTACAAGGCGATGAAGTTCGCCATCGACCAGCCCCACGGCATCATCCTCGTCACGGGGCCGACCGGCTCGGGCAAGACGACGACACTCTACTCGTGCCTCCAGGACCTCAACAAGCCCAACGTCAACATCGTCACCGCCGAAGACCCCGTGGAGTACGAGCTCGCGGGGGTAAACCAGTGCCACGTCAACGTCGCGCAGGGCCTGACCTTCGCCGGCATTCTCCGCTCGGTGCTGCGCCAGGACCCGGACATCTGCCTCGTGGGCGAAATCCGCGACAACGAGACGGCGGATATCGCGGTGAAGGCCGCCCTCACCGGCCACCTCGTGCTCTCCACGCTCCACACCAACGATGCCTGCGGCGTCATCCCGCGCCTTATCGACATGCAGGTGCCGCCCTTCCTGCTGGCGAGTTCGCTCATCCTCGCCCAGGCGCAGCGCCTCTTCCGAAGGCTCTGCCCCTTCTGCCGCAAGCCCGTGGACGTCGACCTCGACCTTCTCCAGGCCAACAAGGTCGATCCCGCGCCTTTCGAAGGCGTGCAAATCTACGGGCCGGGCGGCTGCCCGAAATGCCACAACTCCGGCTACAAGGGCCGCGGCGCCTTCATGGAGGTGCTGCCCATCACGCCGCGCGTCCGCGAAATCATCGAGCGCGGCGGCGATTCGGAGAAGCTGCGCCTCCTCGCCCTGGAAGAGGGCATGGTCTCGCTGAAGGAGGCCGGCATGCGCAAGGTGCGCGCGGGCATGACATCGCTCGAGGCGGCCTTCGAGGTGACAGGCGGCGAATAGGGACCCGGCGGCGCGGCAAGGCGAAAGGTCTTTCAAATGGCACGGAAACCACTCAAAGTCAAAGGCGCGAAGCAAATCCTCGGCAAGGAGGTCGTCCCCTTCACGAAGCAGATTTCGTCAATGCTCGGGGCAGGCATGACGATCATCGCCTCGATCCAGACGCTCAAGGACCAGTGCGACAACCCGAACTTCAAGGAGATCCTCACGCACCTCAACGACACGCTCGAAGGCGGCGACCCGCTCTCCACCGGCCTCGCCGACTACCCGCAGATTTTCGACGACATGTACGTCAACATGGTTCTCGCGGGCGAGCAGTCGGGCGAGTTCGCGCAGATTCTCAGGCGCCTCGCGATGATCCTGCAGTCCTCCGCCCGCCTCAAGAGCAAGGTCAAGAGCGCCATGACCTACCCGGTGACGATCGTCTCGATCGCGCTCCTGCTGGCCGGCGGCCTCGTGCAGTTCGTCGTGCCGATCTTCGCCGAGATGTTCGCGGGCGCGGGCAAGCCGCTGCCGGCGCTCACGCAGTCGCTCGTCAACGTCTCCAACTTCGTGAAGCACTGGTGGTATGTCGTCATCCCGTGCGTCGGCGTGGCGGTTTTCCTCTTCTCCAAGTGGAAGAAAACGGAAAAAGGGCACCTCAAGTGGGACGAGTTCATGCTCAAGATGCCGGTCTTCGGGCAGCTGAACCAAAAGTCCGCCATCGGCCGCTTCTGCCGTCTCTTCGCGCAGATGCTCGCCGCCGGCGTCCCGATTCTCAAGGCCATGAAGGTCGTCGCCGGCTCGCTCGGCAACAAGGTGCTGGAAAAATCGGTGCTCGACGCGCGCAAGGAGGTCGAGCAGGGCAACCAGCTCAACGCCTCGCTCGACGGCAAGCCCTACATGCCGATCCTGATGGTCCGCATGCTCGCCGCCGGCGAAAAGGCCGGCAAGGTCGACGAAATGCTCGATTCGGTGGCGGACGCCTACGAGGAGGAGGTCGAAACCATGCTGACCACCCTCACCTCGCTGATGGAGCCCTTCCTGATGGTCTTCCTCGGCGGCATCATCGGCACCATCGTCATGGCCATGTTCATGCCGATCTTCAACATGGGTTCGCTGGCGTCCTGACGCGGCGGGAAGGAGTTTCCAAAATGGCCGACGACAACGACACAATGCGCGCGAAGCTGGGCGAAGGCATCGCGTACTTCGAGAAAATGCGCCAGGCGATGCCCGACGACCGGACGACGCTCGAGTTCCTCTCCGTCGCCTACGGGCAGATTGGCGACGAGGCGAAATGCTGCGACGCGCTCGTCTCGCTGGCGCGCGTCCTGCTCCGCGAACGCGACTTCGACTCCGCCGAGCGCATCGCCGAACGCCTCGGCAAATACGACGACCCCGCCGCCAAGGCGATGATGGTCAAGGTCATGGCGGCACGTGCGCCGACGCCCGACCTCACGCCCGAGGAACCCTCGAAGGAGGGCATCTCCGGCACCTACGGGGCCGCCGTCAAGGCCGAGGTCAACCTCGTGAAGATCCTCCAGGGCCGCCGCCTCATCGACGACGCGCTTGCCGAAACCCTGACGAAGAAAATCTCAGAGCACCCCGGCAGCGGACGCTTCTTCCTCATCTCGGCGCTGACCTTCCTCGAAAGGGAAAATTCACCAACCGCCGAAAAGGCGATCGCCCTCATTGCCGATGCCACCTCCGCGCCGCCCATCCCCCTCGAGGCTTTCGACATCCAGCCCGAACTTGCGCGGGCGATTCCCGAATCCTATGTCCGGGTGCGCGGCACCATCCCCTTCGCCCGTCTCGGCGACACGCTTCTCGTCGGCATGCTCGACCCCTTCGACGACCTTATGAAACGCGAAACGGCCGCCGCCGCGGGCTGCCCCTGCCGTTTCTACACGGTCGAGCCCGCCGCCGTCGACAACGTCCTCGAGCGCCTCTACGGCCAGCACGAGGAGGAAAACAAGGACTAACGCGATGAAGGGCGCATCCGGCAACGGCATCGGAACGGGGAACGGCCTCCGCAGACGCGGGAGCCGCGCCGGCGTCACGCTCATCGAGGTGATGCTCGCCGGGTTCATCACGATGCT
>JAZQOA010000057.1:0-15154 GCA_045627605.1 Kiritimatiellia bacterium
AGGCAGGGGAAGGCCGACGGGGGCGGGCGGCGGCGTGTATTTCGCCGGCGCGGGTATGGATGGGGCGCCTCCGCAGGGTGCCGCGCCACCGCACGGGGAGGGCGTTTCAGCGGGGAGAGGGGCGCCGCAAGCCGTAGATGAGGCGGGGGCGAAGTCCGGCGCCGCGTTGGCGTCCGCACGGACCGCGTTGCCAAAGGAGCCGAGCCCGAGGGCCTTCTGCACGGCGAGGATCAATGCGTCGCGGACGGCCCTCGCGTCACGGAAACGCACCTCGCGCTTGGTCGGGTGGACGTTGACGTCCACCTCGGTCGGGGGCACCTCGATGAAAAGAATCGCAACGGGCTTGCGGTCGCCCTCCAGCGGCGGGTAGGCCTCGCGGAGGGCGAAAGGAATCACGGCGGCCGTTGCGGCGCGCCGGTTGACGAAGACATATTGCTCGGCACGGTCCGAGCGCGTCAGCGAAGGGAGCCCGATGAAGCCGGATACGGAGACTTCGGGGCTCTTGAAGTCGACGGGGCGGAGGGCGTCCATAAACTCCGAGCCGAAAAGGTCGTGGACGCGCTCCAGGAGCGAGGCGCCGCCCGCCAGCGCCAGGACGTCGCGGCCGTCGGCCTTGAGCTTGAGCGTGGTTTCGGGGTGGGCGAGCGCCTGGAGGGTGAAGACCTGCCGCACATGCGCCTGTTCCGTGCCGAAGCTCTTGAGGAACTTGCGGCGGGCGGGCACGTAGAAGAACAGGTCGCGAATCTCGAAAGTCGTGCCCGCGGGGAAGCCGACATCCGCCACGGAGCGGATCTTGCCGCCGTCGACCTCGACGCAGGTGCCTGGCGCGCCATCCGCCGTCGCGGTGCGCAGGACCATGCGCGAGACGGCCGCGACCGAAGGGACGGCCTCGCCGCGAAAGCCATAGGTGGTGATGCGCTCGATGTCGTCGACGTCGCGTATCTTGCTCGTCGCCTGGGGCTCGAGGCACATGAGGGCGTCGTCGCGGTCCATGCCGCAGCCGTTGTCCGCGACGGAGATCAACTTGCGGCCGCCGGAGACGACCGAAACCTCAATGCGCGAGGCCCCGGCGTCGAAGGCGTTCTCCATGAACTCCTTCACCACCGAGGCGGGGCGCTCCACGACTTCGCCGGCGGCGATTTTGTTCGCCACGGCAACGGGGAGCAGTCGGATGTGTCTGCGTTCGTCCATAAGGCAATCTACAAGTATACCAAAGAGACGGCGGGCGGTTCACGCGGTATTTTCGGATTTTCCTTGACAAAAGCCAAAAATTCTGTATAATTATAGCACTTGACAAACATTTTTGCCACTATGAAAACCGTCTTTGAAAAATCCGCCGGCTTCACCATCATCGAGATGCTGGCGGTAATTGCAATTATCGCGATGCTGGCAACGGTAACCGTGAGCGCGATTGGGAGTGCGCAGCGCCATGCGCGCAACGCGAAATGCCAGGCCAATCTCCATTCCCTGCACCAGGCGACAATGGCATTTGTCTCTGATGCCGGGGGCTATCCGGCAGCCTCGTCGTACGAGTGGTATGAAATCAGGCCCGATGGCATCAGGAGGCGCGAGTCGCGCGGCTGGGTGACGTGGGTGGCCGAAGGCAAGGATTGCCGCCGTTTTGGAGAAGACGCCATTTACTCCTATGACGACGATTATTTCAGAGGCCAGGGGTTTGTCTATGGGGATTCGAAGGCGAAATCGTTCAAGTACGTCGGCATCTATGACAAAACGGCTCTTGTGAAGCAGTCCATCAGCGAAGGCGCGATTTTCAAATACACGGGCAAAAACTACGCGGTTTACTATTGCCCGGATTGCGCTTTTACAGGAGGAACGGGGAAAAAGCACGTGGATGTGGTCCGCTCGTATGCCATGAACGAGTTTTTCGGCCGGGCCGGCAAAAAGGGGGAGAAGCACGGCGGCAACAGCGGGTTGAAGTCGGGTCTGGGGGCGTCGGTAGCGGCAAGCCGTCTCGCCATGTATGTTGAAATGGGCGATGTCGGCAACGGCAAGTCATGCAGCGGCGTTTCCGGATGTAGCACGGATGACGAGCCTGACGGCGTCTACTACGACGATTCGGCATGGAGCTATGACGAAGATCCCGTTTCCGGCGATAAAATCGGGTTTTGGCACGGCAAGAAAAAGCACGGCACGACCAACGTGATGTTTGCGGACGGCCATTTGGAGGCCGTGGATTCAGCCACGATGAAAAAATCCGATTTCCGCGAGAAGATCGGAAAAGGCAAGGAAGAATAGCGTTCGGCCTGATTTCTTGGCTTCTTGGCCTTCTACGAATTTTTGTTTTCAGTTTCAAAATCCAGGTGTAACCATGGCAAGGAAAAAGGCATCGAGTGCAGACGACGTCAAGGAGGAGCCCGCGCAAAAACCCGCGGCCCCCCTCCCGAAGCTCACGAAGAACGGCAAGCGGCGCGGACGCCCGCGCAAGAACCCGCTCCCGGAAGAAGCCGTGCCGCAGGAAGACCAGTCGGCCCTCCAGGCTGACGAATTCGACGAGACCGAAGGCGAGCCGGACGCAGCGCAAATGGCCGCGCTCGAAGGCGAGCCGGACGACGACGACGATGCCGAGGCCGACTCCAGCTACCGAGACGACCGCGACGCCGACTTGATGGGCGACGACCTGCAGGGGGGCGAGGATTTCGACAACCGCGCGAACACCCCCGTCGGCGCCGATTCGTTCTTCGACAACGTCGACAACATGTCGTCACGGTCGATGAACGAAGTCGTGAAGAACCTGACGCGCCGTTCCGAAGCCCACGGCGGCTACGTGACCATCGACGAGATCAACCAGGCCCTCCCGGTCGACGTCCGCTCCGAGAGCGACATCGAAAGCGTGCAGACGCTCCTCATCCAACTTGGCATCGACGTCATCGACTCCAAGAACGAGCAGGACTACCTCTCGACCCGCGACCGCGACATCCAGCATTCCCTCGCCTCCAAGATCGACTACTTCGACGACCCGATCCGCATGTACCTCCACCAGATGGGGCAGGTGCCTTTGCTCACGAAGGAGCGCGAGCAGGAAATCTGCATGGAGATCGAGGAGGCCGAAAAGAACGTCCGCGAGTATTTTTGCCACTTCGGCTTCATGCCCGACCTCTGCATTGAGCTCATCAACAAGCTCTTCAATGGCGACGAGCGCTTCGACCGCGTCATCACCGACAAGTTCGTCGACACGCGCGACCAATACATGGAGAACCGCCCCGCGCTGATCAAGAAACTCGAGAAGTGCCGCAAGTCGCTCCAGGAGTCGTTTGCCGAGCTTTGCGCGGCGAAGACCGACAAGGAAAAGGACAAGGCGCTCAAGAAGCGCGACAAGGTGCGCGCCGGTTTCATCGAGGTCGTCGACGAACTGAACTTCAAGCAGAAGGTGGTTGAGCAACTCTGCCAGCAGGCGCGCGAGAAATACTACGACGCCTACGTCGAGCAGGAGGAGCGGCTGAAGAAGGAAACGAAGCAGACGAAAGAGCGCCGCCATCCCGAAATCATCCAGGACATCGCCGACAAAAAGGCCGCGCTCGTCAACCAGTTCTGCATGCCGGCCGAGGACTTCAAGGTGGAGTTCATGAAGCTCCTCGACGTGCTCAAGTCCGGCCAGAAGGCGCGCAACGAAATGGTGCAGGCCAACCTGCGCCTCGTCATCTCGATTGTCAAGAAGTACATGAACCGCGGCCTCAGCTTCCTCGACCTTATTCAGGAAGGCAACACCGGCCTCATGAAGGCGGTCGAGAAATTCGAGTACACGCGCGGCTACAAGTTCTCCACGTATGCGACCTGGTGGATTCGCCAGGCCGCGACGCGCGCGATCGCCGACCAGGCGCGCACAATCCGCATCCCCGTGCACATGATCGAGACGATCAACCGCCTCACCCGCATCCAGAAGAAGCTCGTGCAGGAACTCGGCCACGAGCCCACGCTCGAGGAGGCGGCCGAGGAGATGGGGTGCAGCGTCGACAGGGTCCGCGACATCTTCAGGATGGCGCAGCACCCGATCTCGCTCCAGAACCCCGTCGGCGACGGCGACGACGCGCAGTTCGGCGACTTCATCGAGGACAAATCCTCGGAAAGCCCCTCCGAGCAGGCGTCGCACAGCATGCTCCGCGAACGCCTCGCCGAAGTGCTCGCCACGCTCAATGAGCGCGAGCGCGACGTGCTGGACAAACGATTTGGTCTCACGGACGGGTGTCCGAAGACCCTTGAGGACGTTGGGAAGGCTTTTAACGTGACGCGTGAGCGCATCCGCCAAATCGAGGCAAAGGCGCTCAAGAAGCTCCGCCATCCCAACCGCAAGCGCAAGCTCGACGGCTTCATCCAGGCGTGATGAGCCGCCAGGTTCGCCCGCGAAAAGAAAACACAACCCAGAAGAAAGAAAGAGAGAGGCGCCGGTCCACGCGGACCGGCCGAGAAGAAAATGGACGCAGCAGCATTCACCCAGCCCGCAGCCCTTATCGTGGGCGCGGCAGGCCTTGTCGTTGGCCTGGCCGTTGGTTTCGCCATTGGCCACGCAGCCCGGGGCGGCAAGCGCCCCGCCAACAAGAAGTTCAAGGAACTCCCCCCCGGCGCAGTCGAAATCTACGTCGGCAACCTCAGCTACGACACGACCGAGGACTATCTCCGCAAGGAATTCGAAAAATTCGGCGCGGTGGCTTCTGTGCGCATCATCACCAACCACTTCAACAACAAGTCGAAGGGGTTCGGCTTCATCGAGATGCCTAACCGCCCCGAGGCCGAGAAGGCGATTGCCGCCCTCAACGACACGGAAATCCAGGGCCGCAAACTCCACATCAACGAGGCCCGCAACAACAAGAACTAAGCCCCTTTCCGGGCAAAGACGCCGCCGCGAAATGCGGCGGCGTTTTTTTATCCAACGGAGACCAGACAAAATGCCAGTTTCGCTGAAAGTCACCAGGGAAGAAGTTTTGCAATACCATCTTGGCGGCAAGGTTTCGCTCTCGCTGCCGCGCCCGCTCGCCGGCCCGCGCGACCTCTGCCTCGCCTACACGCCCGGCGTCGCCCAGGCCGTAAAGGAAATCGCGGCAACGCCCGCCTCCGCCTTCGACTATTCAGCGAAAAGCAATCTCGTCGCCGTCGTCTCAGACGGCACCGCCATCCTTGGCCTCGGCGACCTCGGCGCCTTGGCGTCGATCCCCGTCATGGAAGGCAAGGCCGTTCTCTTCAAGTCGTTCGGCAACGTCAACGCCTGGCCCGTCCCGCTGGCGCACTGCCGCCAGGGCGGTCTCGACACGGGCCGAACCGACCCCGAGCGCGTGATCGACGCCGTCCTTGCCATAGCGCCGATGTATGGCGGCATCAACCTCGAGGACATTGCCGCGCCCGCCTGCTTCGAAATCGAGGACCGCCTCGACGCGATGCTCGACATCCCCGTCTTCCACGACGACCAATGGGGCACGGCCGTCATCACCGTCGCCGGCCTCATGAACGTGGCGCGCATCAAGGGCCGCCCGGTTTCCTCGCTCAAGGTCGTCGTCAACGGCGCCGGCGCCGCGGGCATCAGAATCTCCGACATGTGCAAGGCCGCCGGCGTGGCGGACCTCACCCTGTGCGATTCAAAGGGCGTCGTCCGCGAAGACCGCACGGATCTCAACGCCCACAAGCGGCGTCACGCCGTGCGCACCTCGATGCGTACGCTTGCCGAGGCCGTGCGCGGGGCGGACGTTTTCATCGGCGTCTCGGCCCCCAACGTCCTCAAGGGCGAGGATGTCGCCGCCATGGCCGCCTGCCCGGCTGTTTTCGCCATGGCCAACCCCGATCCTGAAATCACGCCCGAGGCCGTCGCCGCGGCAATGGGCGGCAAGCCCTACATCATGGCGACGGGCCGGAGCGACTACCCCAACCAGATCAACAACGTCCTGGGGTTCCCGTATCTCTTCCGAGGTGCGCTCGACGCCCGGGCCCGCACGATCAACACCGAAATGAAGGTCGCCGCCGCCGAGGCGCTGGCTGCGCTGGCCCGCGAACCAGCCACCGACCAGGTGCGCGAAGTCTCCGGCCGCGCCGACCTCGAATTCGGGCCAAAGTACATCATCCCGAACCCGTTCGACAAGCGTCTGCTGGGGGTTGTTCCCGCCGCCGTCGAGGCCGCCGCCCGTCGTTCCGGCGCGATTTAGCGGACGATCGGCACCGTGGCGCAGGCCAAGTGTGTTTTCCACGGAAAAAACGGGCGCGGACAAAAGTCCGCGCCCGTTGTGTTTTTACCAGGTCCTGCCGGTTATTCGGTGACGAATTTCTCGGCGAGGTACCGCGTCCGAAGCCTGGAGACGATGTACTCGATGTTGAGCCAATCCTTCGCGAAGCCGTCGAAGACCTCGTTGACCTCCTCGTCGGTTATGTCGGCCTTGACTTTGCCGAGGTCGGCGGCGAGGCGTTTTTCAAGCGGCGCGACACACTTCTCGTAGAAGGCGGGATCGCCGAGTTCGGGATCCTTCCAGATCTCAATGCACCCGTTGTTCGCCGAACGCGCCGAACGGAAGGCGGCGGCGGCCTTCGGGAGAATCACGCGCTTGATCGCGGTGATCGCCTCGGGCGTCAGGCCGTCGAAGACGAGTGCGCCGAACGAAGAGCGGTTATGAACGGACTTCGACCCGCCCCATGACCAGCCGCCGTTCTGCCAGTTGAGCGGCTCGAAGTACCACTTGCCGCCATTCGCCGGCAGGGCGTTGAACTCCTTGCTCCAGGCAGCCGAGATGAGCGTCACGGCGCTGTCGTCGGCAATGTAGTTCTTGATCGACAGCGACCCGTCTTCGGCGACGAGGTTGCGGTAACCCGTGCCGTTGTCGTACTGGCAGGTGAAACCGCTGCTCAATGTGTGCGTGGAGGGGCTGAAGTCGAGGAATGTGTACGGCGACTCAAAGCCCGGCGCGAGGTAAGCCTCGTAGCCGCCGAGCCCGGCGTAACCGGCACGGAAGTTGGCGAGTTCTTCGGCATCGACGTACTCGCGGAGGAGAATCTTGACGCCGTAGCGGTCGCAGAAGGAGAAAATCTCGGTCGGGCGGAAGGGCTTGCCGTTGAACTCGGTCATCGTGCGGTGCGCGGTGACATCGGTCTCGATAATGAACTTGAGGTCGTCGCCGAATTTGCGGTCGAGCAACCCCTTTTCGCCATTCTTGTAGAAGGCCGACGCGAGGATTTCGGGAATCTCCTGCGGGGCGTCCTTGACGAACGGGCACTTGATCGAGCGCGGACCCTCTTTCTTGAAGAGTTTTTCGCATTCCGCGTAGACGCCCTTCGCAACGGCCTCGTCGCGGACAAACATGGCGCGTTTGACGCCGCGGAGCATGAACGAAGCCTCGGCGACCTTGTCCGCCGCGGGGTTCTTAGCGAGCCAGTCCCGCATGAATGCGACGGCACGGCCGGCATTGCCTTTCGCCTCGTGCACGGCGACGACCGCGACGGCCTCCTCGACGACATCGCGCGGAATCTTTGCCTCGGCGGGCGCGTCAATGACCATATGCCCGTATTTTGCGGCGGCATCGGCGACCGTGACGGAGTTGCGGATGAACTTAAAGACATCGGCCGCGGGCGGGCGGTTGGAAACGGCGACGGATTCGACGGTCTGCACGTAGAGCGCCGCGAAACGCGGGTCGTTCACCGCTTTCATCGCCGCCCATTCGCGCGACATCTCCCAGAAGATCGAGCCGAGACGCGAAGGCACTTTCCTCTCGGTTGCGGAAATGATTTTCGGCAGATTGGCGGCGAGTGCATCGTAGCTTTCGTCACCGTACGTGCGCATAAGACCGACAACGTCCGGCGGGTTGCCTTTTTCGTACTTGTCGAACTGAGCCCAGATGGAATTGCGTTTCGCCTGGGCGCCCAGACGGTCATTCAGCGTTGACTCGGGAATGAGGCCGGGATACTTCGCGGCGACATCGCCGAGGTACTTGTTCGCGTCGCCATAGCAGCTGGCGGCCTTAATGAGGTCGGCGACCTTCAAGGCGACATCTGCGCGGAAGCCGGCATTCAGGGTCTGGAGATCGACGAGCGGCTTGTAGAGGGCAATCGCCGCCTCGCGCTGGTAATTCCGGGCAAGGACGCTCGCCTTGTTGGCGGTGGCGCGTGCCTTGGCCTCTTCGCCGAGGCCGGGAAGTGCGAGGGCCTTGTCAAGAAGCGCGAGGGCGTCATCGGCCTTGTGCTGCGACTCCAGCAGGGCGTTCGCCATGTTCCTGTAAGCCTCGACTTTGATGAGGTCCGTCGCATCGGGAATCGAAAGTATCTTCTCGTAAATCGCGTATGCCTTGTCGATGCCGCGCGTGTGGTAGGCGCCGAACTTGTCGTCGAAATTCGTCCTGAAGGCGGCGGAGGCGACGGTGTTGTAGTTGTCGGCGCGGCGGGCGACCGGCAAGTTCGTCACGGACGCCACGGAGTCGGCGATCGCGACGGCCTCGCCGAAGAGCGACTTCTTCGTATGGAAGGCGATGAAGCTCTTGACCGCGTCGGCCTGCTGGTTGGCGTTGAGAGCATCGCAGGCACGAACGGCGGCGTAGGCGTTGGAAACGGCCGCGGGCACGGCATCCTTGGCGTTGACGAGGCCGTTGAAGGCCTTGAGCAAGTCCTGTGGCGTGGCGTTGGCGAGGTTGGTGAAGGCGTTCTGGAGGTCTTCGGACGTGGGTTGCGCCGCGCCATCCGCAAACGCGGGGGCGACAAGGAAGGCGATGGAAGCCGCAATGGAAACGGGGATAAACTTGTTCATTTTCAAAACCTCCTTACTTGCCGAGGGCCTTGCGGAGCTTGAGGATGTGCTCGATCATCTCGGCGCGGGTTGCGTTTAGATCCATGTTGTGCGGGAGAAGCGCCATAAACTGGAGGGCCTTGTTGGCGAGAAGCTTTGCCTCGAGCTTGTCCTCGGGACTGCGCGGAAGCGCGAGATCCGCGGGGATGGCCTTCCGCCCGGGGTTCTTGCCGAAGGCTTCCGCGACGAGGAGCTTGAGGTAAGTCGCATAGCGCATGTCGTCAATGCCTTCGCGGAATCCGCTCCACTGGATCGTCTCCATGAGGCCGTCGGCGTCACGGTAGGTCATGACCATCGGGCGGTAGACGTCGTGGGCGCGGTCGTTCATCGGACCAATGGCAAACTCGTAGTTGTCGATCATGCTGATGCCGGCGAGGTAGCCAAGAAGGCCGTGCTGGTAGCGCACGAACTGCGGATTTTCGGAGGCTGTGTGCTGGCAGGCGTAGAAGGCGACGTATTTGTCGCCGACCTGGTTCCAGCGGTCGATGCGGGCCTTGTCGTCGGGGCTTGTTCCGATCGGCATGTTCTGGTAGACGTAACCGCCCTTGTAGAAGAGCGGGTCGTGGCCGGCGCAGCCGACCTTGATGCCCTTGTCGAAGTAGAACTCGAAGAACTCTCGGTGCGCGGCGACAAAGGCCGCGCCTTGCTCGTCGCCGTAGGAGGTGAGGATGTTGTGGTGGCCGAGAATCCTGTCCCAGTACTTGGCCATCCGCTCGGCGCCGTTCTTGGCCGTCATCACCTGGTCGAACGTCATGCGTCCGCCGAAGTTGAGGCCGAACCAGCCGATGTCGAGCCCCGTGACGATGAGGTCGAGCGGGAATCCGATTTCCTGCATCATGGCGATGCACTTGACCTGCTCCGACTCTTCGGTGGTGATGTAGAAGCTCGGATGGTAGAGGCCGTGGTCGAAGTAGCTCTGGAGAAGAGCCTTGTCCGGCTTCACCTCCGCGCCCATGTAGCAGACCGCAAAGGGGCGCGTGGGGTCGGCATAGGTACCGGGGAACGGCAGCTCGAAGGGAAGCACGCGGACGGCGACCGGAATCGCGGCAAGCGCCTTGCCGCCCTTGTCGAGCACATCGACCTTGCCGCGGTAAACGCCGGGCTTCTGGTTCTTCGCGGCGTGGACGGTCAGGATGAATTGCTTGAACTCGTTCTTCACAAGCTGCACGGGCTGCATCGCCTTCGCGTCGCGGAAGTTGTCCCTGTCGGGATCGAAGCGGTTGCTGCCGAAATCCTTCGGCGAGGAAATCCAGAGCCAGCCGTCCTTGCCGTTCTCATCCTTGACGCGGGCGTAGTTCGCCGCATCCTTGAGATCGACCTTGACGATGTTCTCGTCGTGCAGCAGCAGTTCGGGGACGAGCTTGAGACCGGGGTCGTCGAAGTAGCTGAGCCAGGCGTTGCCGTTCTGGAACCAGAGCTTGACGACGCGCAAATCAAGGCCGTCCGCGCCTATTTTCGCACCGCCCGGACCGGCGAGTTCGCCGACCTTGAAGGTCACGTCGCCCAAATCCCCGAAGGAGAAAAGCTCAAAGGAGACAGGCTCGAACTCGCCCATCGCCAGCGTCGCCTGGAGCTCGCCCTGGAAAACGCCGTCCTCAGGATAAGTGTCCGTCAGGCGCATGACATCGCTCATCGCGGGAACGGCATACCAGACGAGACTGTCCACAGGCAGACCGGCGGCCTTGCATTCGGCGGCGACGCGCACCGCGTTGGCGGGCTTGTTTTTTTCCGCGCGGGCCTGCTGCTCGTTGTAGATGACGTTTGGCCAGGCCTGCGCGAAGGCCGAAGCGACCGCAGCTGCGGCGAGCGCCGCGGCGATTGTTTGCTTTAGCATTGAGTTGTCCTTTTTTGTGGTGGGTCGAAAGAGGGCGGTACGTCCCCGCCTATTCGGAGACGAACTTTTCGGCGAGATATTCAGTGCGGAGCCGCGAGACGACATAGTCGATGTTGAGCCACTCCTTCGCGGCGCCGTCATAGACTTCGTTGACTTCGGCGTCGGTCATTTCGGGCCTGACCTTGCCAAGGAAGGAGGAAAGCCTCTTTTCAAGGGGGGCCACGCACTTCTCGTAGAAGTCGACGTCGCCGAGCACCGGGTCCTTCCAGTTTTCGATGCAGCCGGCATTGCGCGCCGAGCAGGCGTTGCGGAACTTCGCCGCGGCCTTGGGCAGGATCACGCGCTTGATTGACGCAAGCGCCTCCGGCGTGAGCCCCTCGAAGACGAGCGCGCCGAAGCTCGAGCGGTTGTGGACGCCCTTTGAGCCGCCCCACGACCAGCCGCCGTTGAGCCAGTTGAGCGGCTCGTAGTACCACTTGCCACCGTTTTCGGGAAGCGCGTTGAATTCCTTCTCCCACGAAGCCGAGATGAGCGTCACGGCGCTGTCGCCGGCGATATAGTTCTTGAGTGTGATGGAACCGTCGGCGTCGCGCAGGTTGCGGTAGCCGGTGCCGTTGTCGTACTGCGTGACGAACGAGTCGTTGACGTTCCGCGACGCCGGCGAGAAATCGACAAAGGTGTAGGGCGTGTCGAAACCCGTCGCCAGGTACGACTCGTAGCCGGGCAGTCCGCCGAAGCCATTGCGGAATTTCGCGAGATCCTCCGCGGAAGCATACTCCCGGAGCATGATCTTCACGCCGTACTTGTCGCAAAAGGCGAAGATTTCCGTCGGGCGGAAGGCCTTGCCGTTGTACTCCGTCATCGTGCGGTTCTTTGTCACGTCCGTCTCGATAATGAACTTGAGGTCGTCGCCGAACTTGCGGTCGAGCAACCCCTTTTCGCCATCCCTGTAGAACGCCGACGCCAGGATTTCGGGAATTTCCTGCGGGGCGTCCTTGATGAAGGCGCACTTGATCGAGCGGGGTTCGGCCTTTTGGAAATACTTGGCGCGCGCGGCGTAAAGGGCCTTGGCGACTTCCTCATCGCCCGCCTGCATCGCCGTTTTCACGCCGCGCAACAGGAACGCCGCGTTGTCGAGCTTGTTGGTCGCCGGAATGTTTTTTGCGGCCCAGTCACTCATCAGCGAGACGGCGCGGCTGGCGTTGCCTCCGGCGTCCGCGAGGGACACGAGAACCGCAGCCTCCTGTACGAGGTCCGCCTTCGCACTGGCAGGTGCCGCGAGGACTTCGCGCGCGTATTTGAGCGCCGGTTCGGCCGCCGCCTTTCTGCCCTTGACAAAGGCGAAAACATCGGCCGCCGACGGGCGGTTCGTCGCCGCCACAGACTCGACCATCGCGACGAAAAACGTCGCGAAACGCGGATCCTTCGCCGCGGCCATTGGATTCCAGCCCTTTGTCAGCGCGGCGAAAATGCGACGCAGCGACTGCGGATCCTTGGCTTCCGTAACCTTGATAATCGCGGGGAGCTCCCTTGCAAGCGCGTCGTAACCCTTTTCGCCATGGAGAGTCACGAGGCGGACGACATCAGGGAAGCGGCCTTTCTCGTAGTTCTTGACCTGCCCCCAGAGGTAGTCGGCGGTCTTCCCCGTGCGGTCGGCAATCTCGCCGTCATTAAGCAATCCCGGGTATTTCGCCGCAATTTCGCCCGTGGCCTTTGCCTTGCCGTCGCCAGAAAGCGCCCCTGCGCAGTCAATGGCTTGGAGCGCGGCCCTGCGGCGGACCGACTGCGAAAGGCTACCGTCCGCGAGCAACCCGTTGCAAAGGGCAAGGGCCTTGTCGAATTCCCTGGTGCGTGCGAGAAGCTCAGCCTTGTTGAGGATGGCGCCGCCTTTTTGGTCGGCCGTGAGCCCCGGGAGTGCGATGGCCTTGTCGAGAAGTCCGAAGGCCTCGCCGGCCACGTGCGTCGCCTCAAGCGACATGTTGGCGAGGTTCCTGTAGGCGGCGACTTTCTCCGCTCCGGTGGCGTCCTTGATTTCGAGCGTCCGGGCGTATATCCTGGCCGCGAAGTCGATGCCGCGCGTGTGATAGCCGCCGAAGGAATCCTTGAAATTCTCCTTGAAAGCCGCCGCCGCGACGGTGTTGAAAAAGTCCGCGCGGCGAGCGCTCGGGATGTCAGCGCACCCCATGGCGTCCTCCGCGATGGCGAGGGCGGCGTCGAACGCCTTGCGGTCGGCGTGGAAGCCGATGAAGCCCTTGGTGGCGTCCGCGAGCTTCGCGCTGTCGGCGGCGAGCGCCTCCGAAACCTTCGCATAGGCGTTCGAGACGGCCTCAAACGTCGCGTTCTTGTCGCGGACAAGCCCATTGAAGTCCTTGAGCATTTGCGCGGGCGTCTTCGCCGCCACGTCCGCCCCGAAGGTTGAAAAAGCCGACAGCGCCAAGGTTGCGGCCAAAGTCTTGGAAATTTGATTCTTCATGGCTGGTGTCTCCTTGCCTTTCGCCTACTTGCCAAGAGCCTTGCGGAGCTTGAGGATGTATTCCGTCATCTCGGCGCGCACCGCGCCGAGATCCATGTCGCGCGGAAGCATCGCCATGTACTGGAGCGCCCGGTTGGCGAGGAGCTTGGCCTGGCCGTCGCCCTTGTCCCTGGCCTCCGCGGCGAGGAGCTTGAGGCAGGTCGCGTAGCGGATGTCGTCGATGCCTTCGCGGAAGCCGCTCCACGCCAGGGTCTCCATGAGGCCGTCGCCGCTCCGATAGGTGATGACCATCGGGCGGTAGACGGATTTCGAACGGTCGTTCATCGAGCCAGTGGCGAACTCGTAGTTGTTGACCATGCTCAGCCCGGCGAAGTAGCCGAGAAGACCGTGCTGGTAGCGGACGAACTGCGGGTTTTCGGATCCCGTGTGCTGGCAGGCGTAAAACGAGAGGTACTTGCCGCCAATCTGGTTCCACTTGTCGATGCGCTCCTTGTCGTCGGGCCGTGTGCCGAGCGGCATGTTCTCGTAGACGTAGCCGCCTTTATTGTAGAGCGCGTCATGGCCGGCGCATCCCAACTTGATGCCCTTCTCGAAGTAGAACTCGAAGAACTCGCGTTGGGCAACGACAAAGGCCGCGCCCTGCTCGTCGCCGTACGAGGTAAGAACATTGTGGTGGCCGACCATCTCGTCCCAGAAATCGACGCACCACTGGGCGCCGCGCCGAGCCTCGACGATTTTGTCGAACGACAGGCGGCCGCCGAAGTTTAGGGCGAACCAGCCGATTCCCGGACGGGAGAAGACCCAGTCGAGCGGGAAGCCGATCTCGCGCATCATCGCGACTATCTTGCGGGTCTCGTCTTTGTTGTCGCTGGGGATTCCGGGATGGAAGAGGCCGTGGTCGAAATAGTTTTGCAAAAGGGTCTTGTCGGCCCTCGCGCCCGCCCCCATCATCGAGACGACAAAGGCCCGGTCAAGTTCGCGGAAGGTGCGCGGAAAAGGGAGCTCGAAGGGGAGTACGCGGACGGCGACCGGAATCGCGGCGAGCCTCTCCCCGCCCGCCGAGGCCTCGACCACGCCGCGGTAAACGCCGGGCTTTTGGTTCTTCGGCGCGTGCACCGTGAGGATGAACTGCTTGAACTCGCCCTTGTTGAGTTGGAAGGGCTGGAGCGTGTCGGCATCGCGGAACTGCGCCGATGTTTGATCAAAGGCCGCCGGGCCGTATTCCTTCGGCGCCGAGATCCAGACGAACTTTTCCTTGGCGCCGTCCTTAAGCCGCGCGTAGTTGGCCTCGCCCTTGAGGTCGACCTTGACCATGTTCTCGTCGTGGAGCATCAACTCGGGCACGAGCTTCAGCCCCGGGTCGTCGAAGTAGCTGATCCAGGCGTTGCCATTCTGGAACCAGATCTTGACTACGCGCAGGTCAAGATCCTTGCCGCCGATCTTGGTGCCGTCCGGGCCCGTAAGATCGCCGACCTTAAGAGTGGCGTTCTTGATGTCCGCCGTGGAATAGAGCTCAAAGGAGGCCGGCTCGAATTCGCCAAGGGCAAGCGCGGCGCGCACTTCCCCCTGGAAGGTACCATCCTCGGGGAAGGTGTCCGCCAGGCGCATGACATCGCTCATCGCGGGCACCGCATACCAGGTGACTTTCGCGTTGGATAGGCCGGCGGACTTCATTTCCGCCGCAATGCGCGCCGCATTGACGGGCTTGGCCTTTTCTGCCCGGGCCTGTTGCTCGTGGTAGATGACGTTTGGCCAGTCCTGCGCCGAGACTGACAGAACCACGATCGCGGCGAGCGATGCGGCAATGGTTTGCTTTAGCATCGGAATTCCCTTTGTTAAGGTTATGAGGAAGTTACCATGGTAGCATATTCTGTGCCAATTGACGGAGTTGATGAGTCTGATTTTTGCCTATTCCACACGCATTGGCACTCGACACGGATTTCGTCAACACGGACGGTGCGCGTTATGCAGGGGCCGTCTCCGCCACGGACTTCACGGACCATCCGGAGGGGGCGAACTCCGGGGCGAGCCTCAAGTCGAGCTGCGCAATCACATCCGTCTGGAATCGCCCGCAACACCTGAA
>JAZQOA010000058.1:0-29926 GCA_045627605.1 Kiritimatiellia bacterium
AGCGCCGGCCGGAATCGGCCGGCGCTTAAGGCATAGGGATGATGACTTTGGATTTTGCAAAATGGAAAAGAGACGCATAATTGTGACTTCGGCGCTGCCCTACGCAAATGGCGCCATCCACATCGGCCACCTGGTGGAGTACCTGCAGACGGATTTCTGGGTGAGGTTCCAGAAGATGCGCGGCAACGAGTGCGTCTACATCTGCGCCGACGACACGCATGGCACGCCGATCATGGTGCGCGCCCGCAAGGAGGGCATCACGCCCGAGCAGCTCATCGCGCGCAGCCACGAGCAGCACTCGCGGGATTTCGCTGACTTCGGCGTAAATTTCGACAACTACTACTCGACCAACTCCCCTGAGAACAAGGAGTTTTGCCTCGGCATTTACAAGCGCATGGTCGAGGAAAAGGCCCTTTCGTCGAAGATGATGCCGCAGATGTACTGCGAGCACGACAAGATGTTCCTGCCCGACCGCTTCATCAAGGGTACATGCCCCAAGTGCGGCGCCACCAACCAGTATGGCGACAGTTGCGACAAGTGCGGCTCCACCTACGAGCCGACCGACCTGGTCGACGCCCATTGCGCAATTTGCGGTGGCAAGCCCGTGATGAAAGACAGCGAGCATCTTTACTTCGAGCTCGAACCGCAGCGTGACTTCCTTGCGAAGTGGCTGCCCGAACACACGTCGCCCGATGTCGCCAACAAGCTTATGGAGTGGTTCGGCGAACCCCTCCGCGGCTGGGACATCTCGCGTGATGCTCCTTATTTTGGCTTTGAAATCCCCGACCACCCCGGCAAGTTTTTCTACGTGTGGCTTGACGCTCCCGTCGGCTACATGGCGTCGCTCAAGAACTGGTGCGGCAAGCACGGCGAAACGTTCGAGGACTGGTGGCAGAATGAGAAGTCGGAAGTCTACCACTTCATCGGCAAGGACATCGTCCGTTTCCACTGCCTCTTCTGGCCCTCGATGCTCAAGGTTGGCGGTTTCCGCGGCCCAACCAAGGTTTTTGTGCATGGGTTCCTCACGGTCAATGGCGAGAAAATGTCGAAAACCAAAGGCACCTTTGTAAGTGCCCGCACCTACCTTGACCATCTTGACCCAATGTATCTGCGCTTCTATTACGCCTGCAAGCTTGGTGGCTCGACGGACGACATCGACCTCAATCTCGGCGATTTCGTTTCGCGTGTCAATTCCGACCTTGTCGGCAAGATCACGAACCTTGCGTCGCGCGGTGCCCAAATGCTGCATAAGAACCTGGGCGGACAGGCGGGCGAAATGGACGACGAGGGGCATGTCATTTGGCGCGAGGCCTGCGAAAAGGCCGGTGAAATCGCCGAGCTCTATGAGAACCGCGAGTTCAGCCAGGTGTTGACCGCCGTCCGCGAGATTGCCGAGGAAGCCAACCGCTATTTCGACATGAAGGCGCCGTGGGCGCTTGTCAAGACCAACCCCGAAGAGGCACGCAAGGTGTTGACGAGCATCCTCAACATTTTCCGTGCGATGGCGATCTATCTGAAGCCGATCCTGCCTGACTATGCCGACAAGGTGGCCCGCCTCTTTGGCGAGGAACCCTATGCCTGGGGAGATGTCGCGAAAGAGTTCGAGAACCGCGCGGTCGGCAAGTATGAGTACCTGGCCGTCCGCGTTGATCCAGCCAAGGTCGATGCGATGGTTGAGGCGAGCAGGGTCAATCAGGTGCCCGCCGCCCCGGCGATCAAACCCATTGCCCCCGAAATCAAAATCGACGATTTCGCCAAGCTCGACCTTCGCGTCGCCAAGGTCGTCTCCGCCGAGGTCGTCGAAGGATCCGACAAGCTTCTTAAGCTCCAGCTCGATGTGGGCGAGGGGCGCCTTCGCCAGGTCTTCTCCGGAATCCAGAAGGCCACGACTCCTGAGGCTTTGGTGGGGAAATCGGTTGTCCTGGTTGCGAACCTCGCCCCCCGCAAGATGCGATTTGGCGTTTCCGAGGGGATGATTGTCTGCTCGCAGGATCCCGATGGTTCGCTTAGGATGCTTTTCGCCGATGGCGCCGCCCAGCCTGGCGCCACGGTGGGTTGAGCTTCCTTTCCCTCGCATTTGGACAGGTGTCGCCATGGCGATGAACGACACGCCTAACGGCGAGCGTACGCGGATTGTGCTGCTGGGCCGATGCAATGTCGGCAAGTCAAGCCTTGTCAACGCGCTTGCAGGCCAACCCGTCGCGATTGTCTCGGACGTTCGGGGCACGACAACCGACCCCGTCCGCAAGGCGATGGAAATCCTGCCGCTCGGCCCCGTTCTTCTTTGCGATACGCCCGGGCTTGATGATGCCGGTGAACTTGGCGAACTCCGTATGTCGCGGACGCGCACAGAACTTCGCCAAGCCGACCTTGCGCTTGTCGTTGTGGATGCGGCCCTTGGCGTGGGCGATGCCGAACGTGCGATTGTCCAGGAAGTAAAGGCGCTGGGTATTCCGGGCATAGTCGCCCTCAACCGTGCCGACTTGTCCCCCGTTTCGGGCGAAGCCCTTGCGGAGGTTTCAGCCAAGGTCGGATTGCCGGCGTTGGCCGTTTCGGCAACGGGCGGGCAGGGAATTGACGACTTGAAGCGCGCACTGGTGAAGGCCCTTCCAGAAGAGCCGGATGTCCTTCGCCTTGCTGCGGATTTTGTGAAGCCGGGAGACGTGGTCGTGTTGGTTGTCCCGATTGACAAGGCAGCACCCAAGGGACGACTGATCCTCCCTCAGCAGCAAGTCATCCGCGACTTGCTTGATGTGGGTGCGATGCCGTTTGTCGTCCGCGACACAGAACTCGCCTCCGCGCTGGATGGACTCAAGACCCCGCCAGCGCTTGTCATCACTGATTCCCAGGCGTTCAGAAAAGTCGCGGGAATCGTCCCTGCGGAAATACCTCTCACATCCTTCTCGATACTCTTCGCGCGCTACAAAGGCGATTTGAAGGCGTTGGCGGCAGGTGCCCGTGCTGTGGCGGGGCTTAAGGACGGCGACAAGATTCTCATTGCCGAGGGGTGTACCCACCACCGGCAGGATGATGACATCGGCACGGTGAAAATCCCCAACATGTTGCTGAAGGCGACGGGGCGAAAATTAGTCTTCGAGCACTGCGCAGGAATGGGATACCCTGATAATCTCGCGGACTACGCGCTCGTCGTTCACTGCGGGGGGTGCATGCTTGGCCGGAGGGAGATGCTCGCGCGCATTCACGCGGCGCAGGCTGCGGGCGTGCCGATTGTCAACTATGGCGTCCTTATTGCGGCGCTGACCGGCGTCCTTGACCGCGCACTTCTGCAATAGGTCATGGTTTCATGTACGTATTGAAAAAGCGAGTGGAGTCCCAAGTGTAGCGGTCAAGGGCCGTTTGGCGTGCTTCGTGGCCGAGGCGAATGCGGAGTTGTGGATTTTCAACAAGTTTTTCGATGGCTGCCGCAAATTCTTCCGGGGTGTCGGCGGCAATACCGCCACCCTGGTCAAACTTCTCGGCAAGCGAGGAAATCGTGGTGTGGATAACGGGGAGTGCCGTGAGCATGCCTTGGACCGTGGTCTGGGAGAAGGTTTCCATGAGGCGCCCGTCGGAGGACCTGTTGCGCGATGGCACGATCAGGGCGTCCATACCGCGGAGAAAGTCAGGGACATTGTCCGCGTTTGTCCAGGGATGCTGGATGACGCCTGAATCAGCAGGCAGTTCGCGCGGGGTGCGGAAGGCCTTGACATGGAGCCGTGCCTGCCTGCGGATTTCCGGCGGGAGAAGGGCGAAGGCCGCGAGCGCGGTGTCCGCTCCCTTCCAGTCGCTTTCCATGTCGCCGAGAAGACAGAAATTGACAATGCCGTCATTGGGCCTGGACTGTTCAGCGGGGTGAAAATCACCGGCATTGGCGATTCCGTAGTCGGCGGAGACTGAGGCGAGCGTCTTGTACTTCCTGAATTCGCTTGCGATTTGGCCGCAGACGCAGACGATGGAGCCTGGAAGGTCTGAAACGGCGGTGGCGAACCGTCGGCTTGGCATCTTGTGCGCGAAGACCACGGCCTTGTCAAAGGCCCCGAGGCGTTTCATCATGCGGAGGGCGGGTATGGCGCCGTTGACGTCGTTGGCGACGAAGAGCACGGGAAAACGGTTTGCTTTGAAGGTTTCCGCAACGATGGCGAAAGCGGCGGCGAGGCAGGTGAGGGCCGGGTGAATCAAGGTGGGGATGGGGCAAGTCCTGAGATTTTTGCCCGCGAATTTCCGAACGGCGGGTTCCCATGACTTGTGTAGCGGCAGGAAGATGTCGTGGCCGGCGTCCGTAAGATCGCGGACAAGATTGAGGTTGAAAAGTTCCACGCCCCGAAGCGGTGCGTTAGGCCGAACCGGCTTGAGGAAGACCTTCTCGAAGAAGGCGATTTCATTTTTCACGCAAGGTGTCTTCATTGAGCCTCATGAAAAACGGAGCGGAAAAACCAAGCGAGAGGGAGTAGAGCGGGATGACGGCGGCATCCGCGAGATTGTATTCCACCAGGCCGAAGAGGATGAGTGCGGCGAGCATCGCGAATGGGGCGGTCAACGCGGTGGACTCTGGGTGTCTCTCGCTTTCCCGGGCGAGCCGAGCCGCCGAATGAAGCGCCATGAGCATCCAGGTCGCCCAGATGCCGAGCCCCAGGTAGCCGAAGTCGACAAAGACTTGCAGCGGTACGCTGTGGACATGGGTCCTGTTGCGTTCCACATGGCGGTCAATGCTTCTCATTTTCTCGGCGGTTAAGGCTCGGAAGCCAATGCCATAGGGGTGTTCGTCGTGGAGGGCCGGAACGATCTTTGTCCACATGAGGACGCGGCCGCCGCTTTTCAATCTGAATTCGGCGGGAAGATCGGCGAAGCGTGCGCGCACTTGCGGGACGGAGAACGCCGCCAGACAAACGCAGGCGAGGAGGAGCAGGGATTTCCACCAGCGGATGCGCGTGGCGAGAATGACGAATGACAGGCCAACGCCGACAAGAAGCGGTCCGCGCTTGCAGGTGAGGATCAGCCCCGCGACAATGAGAATCGTTCCTGTCATTTTTGCGAGGTCAAACTTGAACTGTTCGCCGCGACGGGGGAGAAGCAGGCAGACGGATGTGATCAGCGCGACCATGAGACGCTGCGCGTCGCGCATGGTGCCGAGCGTGGTGAAGGCGTAGTAGAAGGAAGGGGGCCGACCACCCCAAGGCGCCCAAACCTCGGATGTCAGCGCTTTGTCGAGGGCGGCGTCGAGTCCGAGCGAGGCGGCAACGGCATGAAGCACCGCGGGGAGCCCCGTCGCCGTGCCAGCGGCGATTTGCCGTGCCGTCGGGAAGTTGACCTGGAGCCAGGCCAGCGCCGGGTGGAGGACGAGGATGACGCCCCCCAGCATGATGCCGCCCAGGGAGAGCGCAGTGAGGACTTTTACGAGGCGCTCCCTTGACGTTGTCAATGCGGAGGCGAGCGGTATGGCGAGGAACCAGGCGAGTTTCGTTATCTTTCTGAGGCCGCGTGCCGGGGTGATGAGGTCGTCGGTGTTGTGTGCGGCGATGATGGCGCCGCCGACGAGGGCAATCGCCAGGTAAAGGAGCCATCCCGCCGTTGGCCCGTTCAGTCTGAAGTGGGCGCGGTCGTCGTGGCGGGCGAGTGCCGCGACGAAGGAGGCGACGAGCGCCGCGCGCGCCAGCGGCATCGAGACCATGGCCAGGAAGGCGAAGGCCAGGAAGAGCGTCCACGCGGGGTCGTCCTTGATTTTCTGCCAGATACCCAAGGCGGTTACTCCTTTGTCTGGAGATCCAGTGAGAATCGGTTTTCGCCTTCTGTGAGTTGGCGCTCGGCGCCGGCGAGGACGAAACGCGCCCTGACGCCTTTCGGGATGGTGACGGAGATGTCGGCCTTGTCGCCGTTGAGCGCGTAGGCCGCGGCGATATCTCCGGCGGGAATCTTGCGTTTCCCGGAGAAGGCCGGCAGCTCGGCGGAGAGGTGGGGGGCGACGATGATGTCGCCGTAGCCCGCCTTGCCAGGTTCCTGCCGGATGCCGAGGAGGAAGTCGAAGAGCGTCGCCGCCGCCGCGCCGAACATCGGGTGGCTGTGTGAGCGGTCGTGAAGCGATCCGGGCCAGTATTCCCAAAGCGTCGTCGCGCCCAGGCGGCGCATGCCCCCGTAGGATGTCTGGGCGTCGGAGAGGAGGAGCGCGAGCGCGACGTCGCCGTCTCCATGCTCGAAAAGGACGCGGGTGAGAACGTCCGTTCCGCAGATTCCGGTGTCGAAGGCCTTGAGCTGGCGGTAGCGTGCGACGAGGTTTTCGTATGTGCGCTTGTCGCCGAGGCCGAGGTCAACGGCGAAGGCGTTTGCCCCCTGGATGTTGCCGATGAAGTTGCCGTCCCAGGTGTTGAAATAGGCGGCCATAATGGCGCTTTTTCGGGCTTGGACGCGTTGCCTGAGCATTGGAAGGTCGGCTTCGCGGCCCGTAAGGCGGGCGATTTCAATGACGCGGAGGAGCGACTTCACATAGTAGTAGTTGTTGACGAAGGGGGCGGGCAACGCCACGCTTGCGGGCGTACACCAGTCGCCGAGGCACCAGGCGCCGGCGATGTCGCTGGTGACGAGTCCATTCTCGGAATGGGCCTCGAGGAAGTCGAAGTAGCGCAGCATCTGCGGGTAGAGCTTCGCCGCCGGGGAGAGATCGCCGTACTGCAGGTAGTATTCGTAGGGGACTTCGACGATGGCGCAGCCCCAGGCCCCGGGGCCGCCGCCGGAGCAGATGTAGGGCGCGGTGTACTGGACGTGGCCAGAGGCGATGTCCTGGCAGTCTGCGATGTCGCCAATCCACTTCAGGTAGAAGGCGCGCGCGTCGAGCATGTCCATTGCGGCGTGGGCGCAGAGTTCGCCGTCGCCGGTGTAGCCTCGGCGCTCGATGTGCGGGCAGTCCGAGGGAATTCCCGCGTGCATGTTGCAGAGCTGGGTGTGGACGTAGGTCCCGTAGATCCAGTCGAGCGTCGCGTTGCCAGAGTGAAAGGCCGAGGATACGGCGACGTCGGCATGGATGAAGCGCACGGAAAGGGGCGTGGCGTCTCCCGCGACCTTGAAATAGCGGAAGCCAAACCAGGTGAAGTGCGGGAAGACGACACGCTGCTTGCCGTCGCAGGTGCAAGTGAAACTCTGCCACCAGCCGTGGCGCTCGTCGAGGGTGCCGTCGGGTGCGAGTTCCTCGGAGAAGAGAACGCGGATTTCCGTGCCTGCGGGCGCCGAGGTCGCCAGAAGCGGGTAGCCGGTGAGGTTGCGCCCGGCATCGTAGGTGGCGGACGTTGCGTCTCTGCCGATTTCAACGGGCGCGATTTCCTCTGCGACGCGATCCGGCGGGCACTCCATCGGGAGGTAGTCGGTATCAAGGGACTTGGCGGGCTTTGCGCAGGGCCAGTTTGAATCGTCGAACTCCGCCTGCAGGCAGGCGTCGTCGAAGCCGCGGTAGTCTTGGACCTCGGAGGTTGTGAAGTGGTAGATCTTCACGAAACTGTCGCCGACTTTGTCGGCGGTCGACGACGTGATTTCACGCCGTCCGCCGTTGTCTTTGAGTTCGAGGCGGAAAATGGCCTTCGGCGCGCCGAACCGGGCGTTGTCGAAGGTGTACCAGCCGCCGCCGAAGTGGAGGGCGACGACATTGTCGCCGTCGCGAAGAAGCGGGGCGACATCGTATTCCGGCACATAGAGGCGATGCCCTGCGACCGTTTCGCCGTCGGGGTAGTTTCGGCGCGGCTCGTAGTCGGAGGAAAGCGGGAGAAAGTAGTCGTTGGAAACACGCCGCCCGTTGACGAAGCACTCGAAGAATCCAAGGCCGACGACACGAAGCCGCGCCTGAATCGTGCCGTGTGCCTCGAAATGGCTCCTCAGAATCGGGAAGTTGGGCGTCCCGCTGGGGTCGGGCTTTTGCGCCGTTTCAAGCTGGTAGTCGCCGGCCGCCACCCATTGGGCGGCTCCGAACATTTCTTCTTGTTTCATTTGCCGTTCTCCTTTTCGGCATGTGTTTTCTTCCAAACGAGGTAGCCTGCGCCACCCGCCACGGCCAGGAGCGCGACGGCGAGAACGGGCCGGTAGGTGATCCACGCGATGGCGATTGTGACGAGTGAGACCACGAGGGCAAGCAGGAACGAAATCGCCGAAATCCCCGCGCCGACAACGCGCCCCAGGAAGGGCATGACGTCCATCAGCACCTTGAGCGGGCCGAGGAGCATGCCGAAGCCGAGGAACATCACGACGAAACCCAGGATGCGCAGCAAGGTCGTCGCGGTTTTGTTGGCGGATTCCGCGGAGGCGAACATTTCGTCGGCGGTTTTCGCGCCGTTCGCCTGCAGGAAGAGGCGTCCGCCGTTTTTCGCCGTGTAGGCGGCGAGGGTGTCGCCCTGTTGGACCGCCACGAAGGAGGCGTCGCACGGCTCGGCGACGGCGAGTGTGATTTTGGCGTCGCCGATGGCCGCTTCAGGCGGCACGTTGGTTGCGCCGGCGACCGAGAAGTAGTAGCCGTAGGTCGTGCGGATAAGACCCGGCGGCGCGGCTGCGGGGAGGGCGTTGGTGACGGACGGTGCCGTGACGCCCGAGAGGCGGCCGAGCGAAGGAATGCAGTCGTCCGGGATGCGGAAGGCGCCGATGGTCACGCCTTTTGCGTATTGGCTCAGGGAGGGGACGGGGAACGCCTCCGGGTTGTCATGGCCGGGCTCATCGAAGTTGCCGCTTGGAATCAGGAGACTTGACCAGGTCTTCTTGTAGATGTTGGAGACGATCGTGTCGGAACTGCCTCCCACGTTGATTTTCTCCTCGCTGTGCGTTTCCTCGGTCCACTGGTACATTTCGACTTCCCGGAGGAGGGCGAGCGCGGCGAAGTCGCCGTCGAAAAGCGGGTCGGAGAGTGTGCCGTGCACCGTCAGCGGGCCGGAGAAGTGGATGAGGCGGCCCTGGTTGCCGGGGTCGATTTGCGACGGATTGACGGGAATCGTAGCCGCGGCGCCTTCCTTAAGGGCGCGGGCGCGTTTTACGGCGCGGCCCTCGTTCCAGAAAAGGAGCGCGATTGCGCCGAAAACAAGGAAAAGCCCCGTGAGCATTCCCTTGAATGCGCCACCGAGCCGGCCGAAGTATCCCTGGTGCAGGGTCGAGTTTTTCGCCATGGAGTATGCCTTTCGCGGAACCGAATGGAAACACTATAAATAATAGCAAAAAAGACTGTGGTATAATAGTTGCCGTATTTCGGGGTGCTTCCGGGCATGGTGCCCGGGGCTGAGATCAGACCCGCGAACTTGATCCAGGTAATGCTGGCGAAAGGAACGTATGAAGACGCTGGGCGTGTTTGCCGGCGGTGCGATTTGGTTTGGCGCCGCGATTTCAATTGCCGAGATTGAGGCCGGACGGCAGATGGGCGGCAATTGGCCGGCTCTGGTTGGAGGGCATCTCTTTGGCGGGTTGCTGCTTTTTGGCGCGGGTCTTGCCGGGGCCCGAACCCGATGTGGCGCGATGGAGTCCGCCCGCCAGGTGTTCGGAAGTTGGGGCGCGAAGTTTTTTGCGGCGCTCAACATCTTGCAGTTGGTCGGCTGGACGGCCGTGATGGTGGCGCAGGGTGCGGAGGCTGTTTGCGCGCTTTCCGGCGTGGAGTTTTGGATTTGCTGCGTGGCTTTGGCCGTGATGACGGCGGTGTGGCAATATGTCGGCGGCGGGAATGCGCCCAAAGCATCGGCCATGTGCGTCGGTCTTATGGCGGTGTTGTGCCTGATGCTTTCGGTAAAGTTCCGTATGGCGGGGACCGGTGGTGCCGCGCCGTCTGATGAAATGGCTTTTTGGTCGGCTTTTGAAATTTCCGCTGCCATGCCACTTTCGTGGCTGCCGCTCGTCGCCGACTACACGAAGGACGCCCGGCGACCCGTTGCCGTGTCTGCGGCGTCCGCCACCGCCTACACGATGGCAAGCGTGTGGATGTTCGCCATGGGGTTTGCCTTGGCGAGGGCGGGGTGCGAGGGGTTTGTTGGCGGCGTGTTGCGGCTGGGGGCGAAGTTTGGCCGCGTGGGACTTGCCGTGGTTGTGCTTTCGACGGTGACAACGACCTTTCTTGATGCGACATCGGCGGGAATGTCGGCGGGCGTGTTCTCGCGAAAGTTTCCCCCGAGGACTATCGGTTCTGCCGTTTGCCTTCTCGGCGCCGCGCTGGCTGTTTCGGGTGCCATGGCGCATTACATGGGCTTCCTGTACCTGGTGGCTTCCGTCTTCGCGCCAATGGCGGCGGTCCTGTTGGTCGACCGGTTCCTTGCCGGGAGGGCGTCGGGAGGAGTGAATTTCGTCGCGTGGCTGTCGGGGTTTCTCCTCTACCAGTTTGCCGGTGCATCGCCGGTTGGCCCGACGCTGACGGCCATGGGGGTCTCCGCACTTTTGACATTTGTCGGCAAGCGTGTGAATGGGCGTTTCCCACTTCGTGCGTGAATCTACAATGAGATTATGGGTTACAATGCTTGGGTCAAATGATAAATGTGTGCGGAATAAAATCCTGGTCTGAAATTCCGTGCGGTTTTGCGGTTGTTCGCGGGCTTCATGCTATAATTGAAACATGGAATTTTTCAACTGGACTGAATTCACCCCCGCGAGCGCGGAGGTGTCGTTGCCGAAACTGCTTTCCGACGCGGAAAAGGCCGTCGCCGAAATCGAGGCTTCTGAGCCTTGCGACTACGAGTCGCTTGTCTGGCGGCTGGCCGACGCCACTCGCGAATTGTGGCGCACCTGGGGAGGTGTCTGCCATGTCCTGGGCGTGATGAATTCCGATGCCTGGCGCAAGATCGACGAAAAGTTCCAGCCTGAAGTCGTCGCCTTCTCGCTTCGCGTGGGGCAGTCCGCCAGGCTTTATCAGGCCGCGAAGCGCGCCGCCGCCACCGAAGCCGACCCGATGCGGAAGCGCATCCTCTCGAAAATGGTGGAGGCGGCCGAGCTTTCGGGTGTCGGGCTCGAAGGCCCGGCACGCGCACGGTTCAACGAAATACAGGCGCGTCTCGCCAAGCTTTCGTCAGACTTTGCGAACTCGGTTATCGACGCCACAAGCGCCTTTGCGTATGAAAAGGACGGCAAGACCTACACGATCGACGACGCGAACTATCCCGAGACGATGAAACAGTGCGCCGACCGCGAGGTGCGCGAAAAACTGTGCCGGGCCCGCGCCACGCGCTCGCCCGACAACACGCCGCGCATTGACGAGATTCTGGCGTTGCGGCGCGAAATGGCGGGGTTGCTTGGCTTCGCGGACTATGCGTCCCTTTCTGTTTCTTCAAAGTGCGCGCCGGATGTCGCCGCCGTCATGCGGATGATCGACGAACTTGACGAGGCGACCGCCGCGCAGGCGAAGCGCGAGGACGACGAGGTCGCCGCCGTGGCAAAGGAAGCCGGCGTCGCGCGGGTCGAGCCCTGGGATCAGGCATTTTTCGCGGAGCGCGTCCGCGAGCGTAAATACGCCTATTCCGAAGAGGAGCTCAAACGCCATTTCGAATTCAACGACGTTCTGGACGGTCTTTTCACGATGGCGGACTTTCTCTTCGGCATCAAGTTCGAGGAACTTGCCGAAGCGTCGAAACCGCCGGTGTGGCATCCCGATGTCCGTTTCTTCGCGGTCAAGGAGGAGGGGCGCGTGATTGCGCATTGCTTCCTCGACCCCTACGTCCGCAACGGCCTCAAGCGGGGCGGCGCATGGATGGACTCCTTCGTTGACCGCGACGACCGCACGGGCGCCCTGCCGCAGGCCGTCGTCGTACTCAATTTGCCGGAGCCCGACGCCGAAGGCAAAACCTACATGCCGCTCCGCGAGGTCGAGACGCTCTTCCACGAGTTTGGCCATGCGCTCCAGTGCATGTTGACGCGCGTTGGCGACGCGGGGGCATCGGGCATCACGCTTGTCGAATGGGACGCGGTCGAGGTGGCGAGCCAGTTCATGGAGAACTGGTGCCTTGACGGTCGCACGGGAATCCGCATCCCCGCCGAGCTCAAGGCGAAGGTCGTGGCGGCGAAAAACTTCCGCGCGGCAAGCGCGTGCCGCCGCCAGTTGTCCTTTGCGAAGACCGACATGCTTCTCCACGGCGGGTGCAGGCCCGACGACCCGAATGCCGTGAAGTCCGGGGTGTTTGCCCATTTCGGCCTGCCCGCCGTCGAAGGCGACCTCTTCCTCAACGCCTTTACGCATATCTTCGCGGGCGGCTATGCCGCCGGGTATTACGGCTACAAGTGGGCCGAAGTGATGAGTGCCGATTGCTACGGCGCCTTCGAGGAGGCGGGTCTCGGCGACGACGGGGCGATGCGCCGCGTCGGCGGTCGATACCGCGAGACCGTGTTGGCGCTGGGCGGCAGCCTCTGTGCCCTTGATGTTTTCCGCGAATTTCGCGGGCGCGATCCGGGAATTGAGGCCTTGCTTCGTCAGCAAGGGCTTTTTTAATTGGAAATAACTTGATTTTTTGATAAAATAAAAGCAACATTTTTAACCGAAAAGGAGTTTTTACCATGAACAAGAAAACACTTCGCGACGTGGCCCTCGCCGGCAAGCGCGTCGTCATGCGCGTCGATTTCAACGTCCCGATGGCCAAGGATGGCTCGGGCAAGATCACGGACGACACCCGCGTCCAGGCGGCCCTCCCCTCGATCAAGTACATCCTTGAGCAGGGCGCGTCGCTCGTCCTCATGTCGCACCTTGGCCGTCCGAAGGGCAAGGGCTACGAGGCGGAGTTCTCGCTGAAGCCTGTCGCGGAGCTCCTTTCCAAGTGCCTCGGCAAGGACGTCAAGTTCGCGTCCGACTGCATGGCGGCGGACGACGTGGTCGCCTCGCTCAAGGCCGGCGACGTCGCGCTCCTTGAGAACACTCGCTTCTACAAGGCCGAGGACGGCAAGGTCAAGAAGGACGACGAGAAGAAGGGCATCCACCTCACCGAGGAGGAGTACCAGGAGAAGAAGGCCGCCCTCAAGGCCGCCCGCAAGGACATGGCCAAGAAACCCCCCTCCTACGGCGACACCTACGTCAACGACGCCTTTGGCACCGCGCACCGCGCCCACGCCTCCACGGCGGTCATCGCCGACTATGTCAAGCCTGCGGTTTCGGGCTTCCTCATGGAGAAGGAACTCAAGTTCCTCGGCGACGCGGTCGACAACCCCGTCCGCCCCTTCGTCGCCATTCTCGGCGGCGCCAAGGTCTCGGACAAGCTCGCGGTCGTCAAGAACCTCATCGGCAAGGTCGACACGCTCATCGTCGGCGGCGGCATGGCCTACACCTTCAAGAAGGCCCAGGGCATGAAGGTCGGCAATTCGCTTTGCGAAGACGACCAGCTCGGCTACGCCAAGGAAATGCTTGACGCGGCGGCCGCCCGCGGCGTGAAGTTCCTCCTCCCGGTCGACAACGTCATCGCCGACAAGTTCCCGGCCGAGAAGGATGCCTCCGACATCCAGACCAAGGTTGAGGACGGCGACATTCCCGACGGCTGGATGGGCCTTGACATCGGGCCGAAGTCCGTTGCTCTCTTCTCCGAGGCGATCAAGGCCGCCAAGACGGTGGTTTGGAACGGCCCCATGGGCTGCTTCGAGTTCGCCCCCCTCGCCAAGGGTACCTTCGGCGTCTGCGACGCGGTCGCGGCCGTCAAGGCCAACGGCGGCACCTCGATCATCGGCGGTGGCGACTCCGTCAGCGCCGTCAAGAAGAGCGGCAAGGCCGCCGAGATGACGCACATCTCCACCGGCGGCGGCGCCTCCCTTGAGTTTCTCGAAGGCAAGGAGCTCCCCGGCGTCGCGGCTCTCGACAACCTCTAAGACGACGAATTGGGCGGGGTTTTTCAAGACCCCGCCCAATGTTGGAGGCCGAATGTCGCACACCCGGAACAAGCTGGTTTTCACTTTGGTCGCCGCATTGGTTGCGGTCGTTGCCGTTGCCGCGCCTTTCTCCGTGGTAAAGGAAGCGGGCTCCGGAAAGGATCCCGTTTCGCTCAAGGGGCTCAACGCGGTCGGTGATGCCGGAGTGCTTTTCAAAAACGTGCTCCAGGGCGACTTGGTGCGTTCCGGGTGGTTTGAAGTCGACAACGGGCAGTATTCCTCGCTGTCGGTTAGCGGTACGGCGACGGGGCAGGGGGCCAGTCTTTCGACCAGCGTCAATGTTTCGTGGACGGGCGGTGCCTTCAACTGGTCGCAGACGACCTCCGGCATGCGCGAGGCGCGCTGGCAGGCCCATATGCTCTGCGACGAGATGGTGAAGCGCATCAAGAACCGCCAGGGGATGGCGGCCTCCCGCATTGCCTTTGTCGGCAAGGAAGGGCGCGGCGGCATGATTTGCCTCTGCGACAGCGATGGCGCCTCGCTCCAGAAGTTCTCGCCTGAGGGAACTTCGCCGCTTTCTCCGTATTTTTCGCCGGATGGCCGCTACATCTACTACACGAGCTTCCTCCGTGGCTTTGCCTGTGTTTACCGCGTCGCCACAACAGGTGGCGCGCGCGAACCGCTTGCCAATTTCACGGGGCTCAACGCCGGGGGGGCTGTTTCGCCCAATGGCCGTCTCATTGCCGTGATTC
The DNA here is from genome assembly GCA_045627605.1 of Kiritimatiellia bacterium. Lineage (GTDB taxonomy): Bacteria > Verrucomicrobiota > Kiritimatiellia > RFP12 > JAAYLN01 > RGIG5952. The sequence goes on from JAZQOA010000058.1 coordinate 14,523, forward strand.
TCTCGCACCCCGGCAATCCCGAGCTTTTCGTCGTCAACGTCGGCACACGCAAGGCGACGCGCCTCACGCATACGCCGCGCGGCGCCGAGGCCAGCCCTTGCTGGTCGCCTGATGGCGAGCGCATCGCCTATGTGAACGATGAAGGCGGAACGCCGCAGATCTATGTCATCGACTCCGAAACGAAGGCTGCGAAACGCATCAGTTTCAAAGGTTCGCAGAATGTCGCGCCCACATGGGGGCCGGACGGTCGCATCGCCTACTGCTCCAAGCAGGGCGGCTATCAGATCGTCGTCTATGATCCGCGCAACGGCGAAGCCAAGATCGTTTCAGACGGCAGGGCCGACTACGAGGATCCCTCGTGGGCGCCCGATGGCCGCCACATCATTTGCAGCCGCAGGGATGGCCGCGCCTATTCGCTTGTCATTCTCGACACCGAGGGCGACGCCCCGGTGAAACTGCCGCTTCCGGCGGGCGATTGGCGTGCGCCGGACTGGTCGTCTCCGCTGCGTCCCTGACCTCTTTCTTTCCCCAACCCACATTAAACCAACCAAGACAAGGAACACCAAAATGAATGCCACGATGCTTCGCGTATCGGTAATCGCCATGGCCGCCGCCATGATCGCGCTCACGGGCTGCAAGAGCCACAAGAAAAACTCCGGCAATGTCGGCGGCATTGACGACGGAGCGATGATAACCGCGATTGAAGACGCCGACACCGGCCTGGCGCTTACGGGCGAGCCCTTCGACCTGAACCACGAGCGCGCGACGGATGTCTCGGTCCAGCCCATTTACTTCGGCTACGACTCCTTCCAGCTTCCCCCCGCCGAAATCGCCAAGATCCAGCAGGCGGCGTCGGTGCTCGAGCAGAACCCCTCCTACGTGCTGATTGTCGAAGGCCATTGCGACGAGCGCGGCTCCAACGAGTACAACCTCTCGCTCGGCGAGCAGCGTGCGCTTGCGGTTCGCAACTACATCGTCACGCTCGGCATCTCGGCCGACCGCATCCAGTCGCGTTCGTTCGGTGAGGAGCGTCCCGCCGTCGCCGGAACGGGCGAAGATGCCTGGAGCCTCAACCGCCGCGGCGAGTTCGCCTTCTACAAGTAAGGGGCTTGGTGGCTTTCCCGAAGTTGCCGCACGCAGGCGCGGGCCGTGTGCGGCAAGTCTTCTGCACTTGTCTTTTTCATCGGGAAGTGCTAAAATTTTCAAATTCGAGTTTGTTGGAATCTTGACATGGCTCAGATAGTATTAGGTTTGCCCAAGGGCAGTCTCCAGGAGGCGACCTTCGCGATGATGCGCAAGGCCGGCTTCACCCTTTCGTGCGGTTCGCGCAGCTACATCCCGACGTGCGATGATCCCGATCTCAAGTGCCGTCTGCTCCGCCCGCAGGAGATGTCCCGCTATGTCGAGCTCGGGCTTCTTGACGCCGGCATCACGGGTTACGACTGGATCTACGAGAACGGCTCCGATGTCGTCGAAGTCTGCGAGATGTGCTATTCGAAGGCCACGTCGCATCCCGTCCGCTGGGTCATTGCCGTGCCGAACGACTCCCCGATCAAGGAGGTCAAGGACTTGAACGGCAAGCGCATCGCCACGGAAGCCGTCGGGCTTACCACCCGTTTCCTCGAGGCCAACGGCGTCAAGGCCGACGTCGAGTTTTCCTGGGGCGCGACGGAAGTCAAGGCGCCTGAACTCGTCGATGCCATTGTCGACCTTACCGAAACGGGCAGCTCTCTCCGCGCGAACAACCTCCGCATCCTGGCGACAATCCTTACCTCGACCACGCGGCTCATCGCCAACAAGAAGGCCTGGGAGGATCCCGGCAAGCGTGCCAAAATGGAGCAAATCGCGATGCTGATGACCGGCGCCCTCCAGGCTGAATCGCGTGTCCTTCTCAAAATGAACGTTGCTGCGGCGAAGCTTTTCGACGTAGTTGCCATCCTCCCCTCCCTCCATGCGCCGACCGTCAACGCGCTCAATGCCGACGGGTGGCACGCGGTCGAATCGGTCGTCGAGGAAGCCAAGGTCCGCGAAATCGTCCCGGCGCTCAGGAATGCCGGTGCGACCGGTATCATTGAGTTGCCGCTTAATAAAATCATTTTCTGATCTTCACTCGGGTGAAGACACTTCGTCAGTACACAAGGAACAATCCTAAATCCAAAGCAGGAGAAAACCGTGGGCTCAATCAAGAAAAAACGCCGTGCTAAAATGTCGAAGCACAAGCACAACAAGCGTCTGAAAGCAAATCGCCACAAGAACAAGTAGTTGTTCTCCTGCCGTAGCGGACGCGTGGGTCTTCAGTCGGCCCGCGCGTCCCTTTGCGTCTGGATGTCTGGAGTTTTCGAGGATTGCCATGGGTTGCCGCTGCATACACCAGCTTGTCGCGGGATTCCGAAAGGGCGATGCGATTAGCAATACCGCCTGTCTCATGCGGGAGGTCTTCCGTTCCTGGGGGGTTAAGAGCGATATCTATTGTTTTCGGAGTTTCACCTCGAAGGAGTGCCGCTCCGACCTCTGCGAACTCACCGACATCGAAAAAGACGTCTCCCCCGGTGATATTGCCATCCTGCACCTCTCGATTGGCTGCGAAGCCAACAAGATTTTTCCCAGGCTCAAATGCAGGAAGGTGATTGTCTACCACAACATCACCCCTTCGAAGTACTTCAAGCTTGTCAGTCCCGAAACGGCGACGGTTCTCGAAGAAGGCCGACGCGACATGGCGGCGCTGGCTGGTGTCGCCGATCTCAACGTGGCGGACAGCGCCTACAACGCCGCGGAACTTGTCGCTGCTGGTTATGGCGATGGCGTTAAGGTGTTGCCGCTTCCGATTGACCTCGGCATGTTCAAGCCCGGTGTTATCGACCCCGTGACCGTGGCGCGAAACAGCGATGGCCATTTCAATGTTCTTTTTGTCGGTCGCGTGGCACCCAATAAGAAAATCGAAGACATCCTCACGGCGATGTTTTACCTGGCGAAGATCGAACCTCTTGCACGGTTCATCCACGTGGGGTCGTATGTCGGCATGGAGGCCTATTTCGGGTTGCTTATGGCCCATGCCTCGACCTTGGGCCTGAAGAACGTGACCTTTCTTGGCAGCGCCCCGCAGGACGTCCTCAACGCCTGCTATTCGACGGCCCATGCGTTTCTCTGCATGAGCGAACACGAGGGATTCTGCGCGCCTCTGGTCGAAGCGATGCTCTACCATGTGCCTGTCTTCTCCCTTGGGTCTTCGGCCATTCCCGAGACGCTTAACGGATCTGGCGTGCTCTTCAGCCAGCCGCCGAACTTCCCCGTCATTGGGGAAACCATAGCCGAAGTCCTGCACAACCCCGCGTTGCGCGACGCCATTGTCGCCAGGCAGGATCGCCGCGTCCAGGAAATCCGCAACCGCGACCTCGGCGGCGAGCTCAAGGCGTTGCTTGCGCCCTTCCTTGCCTGATGTGAGGCAAAGGCGCATTTCTCCTTGACCCAAAACAAAACCCCGCGTCAATCAGTTGACGTGGGGTTTTCGTTTTACGCAGGGCAAAAAAGGAGCTGAGAGGGCGGGAACCCGTTCCCGCCGTGCTGCGGTCTCGCCGCGCGCTACGCCTTCCGCTGCATGCGGCTCAACGCCCTGCGGTACTCCTTCCGGGAGATCCGCGGCGTCTGGGATCTGACTGTGCCCGAGGCGCTGTTCACGTGCACCGTCGTCGCCGAGCTCGACGGCGACTGCTCAAGCTTCAGCCGTGCCGCCGCCGACACGTGGTGCGACGAGGAAACCCTCGCCAACGCCTTCCGCGACTACCTCTCCGGCAAGATCGACGTCGTGGAGGAGCGGCGCAACATTTTCGGAAGGATCGCCGACTTCGTCTTCGGCCTCGCCGGGGCCGGACACGCCGCCAGGCGCGCCGACCTCCTCGTCCGCGACGCGCAGGACGTGCAGGACGTCCTCTTCAACCAGCTCCTCTCGGGCGACTTCTCCGCCGTCCCCGGCCTCGACGCGAAGGCCGACCGCGAACGCGCGAGGGAGGAGGCGGGGGAGGAGGCCCGCGACAGGGCGCGGGCGGCGGCGTCGGAGGAGAACGGCGCGAAGGCGCGGGCCGCGGAGGTCGCATCGGAGACGTTCGGCGGCCCCGCCGCCGATCCCGGCGACGAACTCGTGGACGAAGACGGCAACGCCGTCCCGCCGGAGAAGGTCGGCGAGGTCGCAGCCTCCGGCAAGCTGATTCTGACACGCCGCAAGTATGACGAGCTGAAGGGCGACGTGAAGCCCGGTGAGACCGAAGGGCGCATGAGGCGCCGCTGGCACGAGGAAAACGACAACACCCAGCCCGCCACGCTTTCCGACGGCACCTTCCGCGCCGTCACGCCGGACGGCGAAATGGTCGTCAACGGCAAGTTCGGGGTCCGCGACCTCGACGACCTCGTGACATCCGACCGCGAAGGCTACGACCCCGCCTTCCAGCCGCGCGACCGCTCCAACGCCTCGAGCAGGGACCAGATCGAGAAGATCGGGCGGGCTCCCGACTTCAACCGCCTCGCCGAATCGCCCACCACCGACACCGGCGCCCCGATCGTCTCGCAGGACGGCCAGGTCATATCCGGCAACGGGCGCGTCCTCGGCCTCCGCGCCGCCGAAGGATACGGGGCGCTCGGCACCTACGAGGAGGCCGTCCGCGAAAAGGCCGCGCAGTTCGGCATCGAAATCCCCGAAGGCGTCCGGCACCCCGTCCTCGTCCGCGTCGCGGACGCCTCGGCGAGCCGCGACGACCTCGTGAGGCTCGGCGAGCTTTCAAACAGGGCGCAGATCCTCGCCCGCAACGCCGCCGAGACCGCCGAGGCCGACGGCAGGGCCATCCGGGACGAAGGGCTCGCCGACCTCTTCGTCCCGGACCCGTCCGGCAACATCCTCGCCGCCGCCAACCGCGAATTCGTCAAGGCCTTCCTCCAGGTCGCGGACGACGCCTCGCTCGTCGACTCCTCCGGCGTCCCGACCGCGGAGGCCGCCGGGCGCATCAAGCGCGCCATGCTCGCCGCAGTCCTCGGCGAACACCCCGGGGCCCGCGACATCATCCGCGCCGCCGTGGAGCAGGGCGACGCCCTCGGCATCTCCAACATCCTCAACGGCGTCATGAACGCCGCGCCGGCGCTCCTGAAGCTCGCCGCCGCGGAGGGGAGGGGCGGCTACGACATCTCGGCCGACGTCGCGGACGCGCTCAGGGACTACGTCGACTTCAAGCGCGGCGGCGGCACGGACATCGACGCCTTCCTCCGGCAGGACGACTTCTTCAGGGACAGGCCGACGCTCACCGCGTCCATCATGCGGGAGTTCTTCGCCCGCCGCAACTCGGCGCAGCGCGTCGCGGACATCCTCGGCCGCTACGCCGGGCAGGCCATGCTCCAGGACAACGCCGCGCCCGCGCTCTTCGACATGGGCGTCACGCCCCGCGAGACCATCTGGAACCAGGCCGTCGAACACGCCGACGCCGGGACGAGGTACAGCGTCGTTGCGGGCACGGGTGTTACGGTGGAGGAGGCGGAGGACGACATACGCACTGACCTCGGATACGCGTTCGAGGCCGCTTCAGAGGAGTTCGGCGAGGAAATCACGTTCCTCGGTCTCAGGCTCCACGGCAGCCGAGTGAGGGGAGACGCCCGCGCGGACTCCGACCTTGACGCCGTTGTGGAATATTCCGGCGACGTGAGGGAAGACGCACTCTTCGACTTCCTCAACAGCGAGGACAACCGCATCTCCTACCGTGGAATTCCCGTGGACGTCAACCCGATCCGCGCGGAGGAGACCGGGACGCTCGGCGAGTACATGAGGCGCGACGCGGAATACGACGCCGCGAAGCTCGCCGGCAGGCGCTTCTCCGTCGCCGCCGACCTCGCCATTGCAGAGGCGACTGACGGGCTTGACCAGGGGAAGGTCGAGGCCGCCGTCGAAAAAATCATATCCGGCGGACTTGTCGATATTCGCGGTACGGACGGCGAGAAGATCGCGATGAAGACCGCCGCCGCGCGGTTCTACGAAAAGTACGCGAAGGCGAAGATCCCGCTTTCGACCGGCGCGGTCATGTACTTCGCCCCTGACGCGAGAACGCTTGCCCGGCACAACGGCGACCGTGCGCTTGCATGGGCAGAGTACGCGATTCACCAGGTGAGCAACAACAAGACGGACAAGGACGGCAAGAAGTACCGCGAGTACAACCGCGAGAAGGTCGAGATCGTCGATCCGAACCTTGAGAAAATCGTCGCGGACGACAAAGTTCAGATCGTGGAAAACGGCAATGTGCTGTTTTTCTCGCAACTGGACGACGAGAGTTACGCCAAGGTTATCGCAAAGCCGGCTCAGAACGGGAACTACAGGGCAGACCTGACAGATGTTTCAAGCGTCTATCAAAAAGGAAAAATCCCGGACAAACTCAATCCCCTCGCCCGGGTGGCCGCTGGGGATGGTTTAGGAGGGGTCTTCACTTCCGAAGCTGCCAATGGGAATATTGTGCCACAGTCCGGCGGGGATGTCAAGGGGAGATCTTCGGTCGTCTCGGACGCGGACATTGCCGAGGCGCGGAGGCAGTACAACGAAGTTGTAGCCCGCTACACGAACGCGGACGGCACGAAAAAGCCGGGCTGGATGAAGGCCCCGAACGGCAAGCCGACGAACCTCGCAGAGCGGCAGTGGGTGCAGGTGCGGACGGAGAACTTCAAGAGGTGGTTCGGGGACTGGGAGGCCGCGGCTAATGCCGTATTGAACAATGTCGTTGAGTCATATGGTGCTGCGCGCAAAATTCTCGATGCGCTTGTCGGAGTCAAAATGGTCAGCTCCGATGGAATTGAGGCAACCCTTTCGGGGAACAGCGTTGACAAGGTGTTTTCCGGCAAGGCGGCACACAAGTCTGTGTCGATAGCGGCCCATCTGGCGGCAGCTGCAAACATCCGTCAGCTCTTCGAGCATTCAGTCGAGGTGAACGTTGACCATGGCAACAAGGCCGGCGTCAAGGCCATGCACAGGCTTTATGCTCCATTCATATTCGGCGGGAACGTCCTGCTGGCTAAAATCAGCGTAAAGGAATTCGCAGACGGCACATCAAATCGGCTCTATACAATCGAGGCGATAGACGTGGAAGAAATGTCTGCGGGTAACTTGGCGACAAAGCAGTCCGAGGAAAACGGAAAGGTCAACCCCAACGCAGACATCGTAGATAGATTACAACAAATTCTTGATTCCGTCAAGCCCGAAAACGTTTCCAAGGTCGTCGACGAGAACGGCGAGCCGATTGTGGTGTACCATGGGTCGAAAAGCAAGCACAACGTCTATGATCAGGTTCATACGTTCCATATCTCAAACAGGAACGTTGCATCGGGGTATGGCGATGTCGTTGACGGCAATTTCGTGAATGCGAGGAACGTACTTGAAATTGACGCTGACGGTGGCGAGTGGCTTTCGGTCAATACGCCTGATGCTTTAATCGGGCGTTTCAAGGACGGCGAAGAGATCGAGGATGGACGCGGATTTACTGCAACATTCGATTCCTATTCCATGTCCGTGCGCGACATTGCGACGTTCGCGAAAAAGGCAGGGTATGATGGTGTTGTCATTCGGAATGTCGAAGACACGAATGAAAGCACCGGCGAACTCGGAACAGACATCGTGACATTCAGCCCTTCCCAGGTCAAGTCCGCGACGGACAACGCGGGCACGTTCGACGGGGCGAACCCCGACATCCGCTACAGCATCGTCTCGGAGAAGGGCGCGGCGGCGCTCGGCATCGGGCGGCTCGACGACGCGAAGGTCCTGGAGCGGTCGGGCGCAAGCCGCGAGGACATCTGGCGCAAGACGAAGTGGTGGAGGGCTAAGGACGGCAAGTGGCGCGTCGAAATCCCCGCGCCGTACCTCGCCAGCCGCGCCGCGATGGAAAGGCTGCGGAACCGCGACGCCGCAACCGTCGGCGAGCTCTTCCCCGGCTCGGACCTCGCCGGGGCGTACCCGAACATCGCGGGGGTGAAGGTGGTCCCGGACTTCGACGGAATTCTCCCGAAGGGCGTGGACGCGGGCGTCGGCCACCGCAGGGACACGGGCGAAGCCGCCGTCGTCGTCCGCGCCGACATGCTGCCGCCGCCGCCCCCGCTTTTCCAGGCCGTGTTCGCGCGAGGGCAGGATCCCGCATATCGGGAAGCCCTCGGAAAGCACATCTCGGAACTGGCTGCGCTTTCCGGGGAAAACGACGCGGAAGGGATGGCCGCCGCAAAGGCCGCCTTCGCCGAACTCCCGCCCGTGAAATTCGCGAAGGCGCTTGAGGACGGCGCGGGCGACTACGAGGTCCCGGCCCCGCGGCTCCTCGCCGCGCTCGTCCACGAGCTGCAGCACCTGGTCCAGGTGGACGAGGGCCTTGCGCTGGGGGGCAATCCCGAAGCCGCCGCCGTTTCGTTTTTCGGCGGAAGCCCGTTCGAGATCTACCGGCGTTTCGCCGGCGAGGTCGAGGCGCGGAACGTCGAGAAACGCCTCCGCATGTCGCCGGAGGACCGCGCGGCCACGCCGCCGTGGGAGACCGAGGACGTCGCGGAGGACAGGCAGATCGTCCGCTACTCCGCCGAGGCGGACATAGCCCCGTCCCTTGACGCGAGTCTATGGGGCGACATGTCCCGTGCCGCGAATGTCGCGGGGGACGGCGCGCCACCGCTGAAATTTGAAAAGGGCGCGAAGGTCAAGGACGTCAGGAAGGCCGTTTACGACGCCGCCATCGCCAATGTGCGGAAGCAACCCAACTACGTGGCGGTCGGACCGCTTCACTGCCTCGACATCGGCGGGGTGCGCCTTGTGGTTTCAGGAAGGGGGATCAGGCACGGCCTTGACAGGCGATATGAACTCAACGGCTATGCCGCCGCGCTGATCGGCGACCTCCTGAACAATTCGGTTGAAGTGCCCGGCGTGACCGGGGAGCGTCACTACAGGCTCGCGGCCATGGATGTCGGTCGGCCATGCCATGTTCTCGTCACGACGACCCGGCATGGCGACGTCGCCAGCCTGCAAAACGTGGAAGTGCTGTATTCTGTAAATGCAAAGACCGGGAATGCCGCACAGGATTTTACACCAACGGACACTTCCGGTCTTGCAAGTGCAACCAGTATAGCAGATTTGTACCGCACTTGGAAAGAAGTTTTTTATCCCGGCGTCATCGCGCACGCCTCCGGAACACGCTACAGCGTCGAAGGCCTCTACACCGGCAGCGCGGCGGACTACGAGAAGCCGTCGCTGCACTACGTCGGCACGGGCGTTGGCGCGCAGGCCTACGGCTGGGGGCTGTACGCAATCAACGGCAAGGAGGGCGCGGAAGAATACGGCCCGAATGTCTACGGGCAGACCTTCTTCACGAACCGCGCGCCCGGCGACGAGAGCCATTTGCTGAAATGGGACGAGCCTATCGGAAGTCGGAACGAGCGGCGCATCGTCTCCGCCTTCAGGAAGGCCATGCTCAGGAACGGCGTCGACGACAGGGAGGTTCGGGGCATCCTCGGAACCAGCCTCGAAAACCTGTTCGCCGGAACCACCGGCGCGGACGCCTACGGCAACGCGGACGTCGTATGCATGAACTTTGACGTCTGCGAACATTCCGGGAACCACTTCAGGGACACCTCGCTCTTCCTCGCCGCCGCCGGCATCGACGGGATCAGGTACGACGACGGCGACTGGCGCAACTACGTCAGCTTCCGCGACGACAACATCCGCGTCGACCACAAGTGGGTTGACGGCGTGCAGAGGTTCAGCGTCGAGGCGGCGGTCGAGGCCCTGGGCAAGATCGCCGGCGGGGCGGAGTACGGCGTTCTCAGCAACGCGAAGTACGGCGAAATCCGCTATCCGCTCGGAAAGTCCGGGAAGGGGGGCTTTGGATTCCTGCACATCGTCGAGCAGCGCATGGCGAAGGACGGCGCGACTCTCGACGAGGCGATCGACACAGCCGTCCGCGTCGGCGTTTCCGCCCAGATCGGAACTGAAACGGAGCAGCGCCACGACACGCATCACCTTGACTGGCGCGGGACGAGGGCGATCATCGGGGAAATGCCGGACAAGACGATTGTCATCACCGGCTACGAAATCGACACGGAAGAATCGACGGTTGCCAAACAACGCGCCGCCGAACTTTCCCCCCGTCCTCACGTCCGCTCGGAAGAGGTCATCCGCGCCCTCAAGGCGAAAACCGCCCTGATGAAGGAAAGTATGGCACAAAACGGGGCGGCTGTCAAGCCCCTTTCGGTCGCGGACGTCCCCGGCGCGGCAGATGAGGCCGCCGAGGCCCGCCGCCTCTCCGTCGAGGCGCAGGAGCCGCGCCCCTGCTCGGGCGGGGCCTACGTCGTCGCCGCCATCGTCCAGGACAAGATACGCGGGATCACGCGCCCGCCGGAGAAGTACCAGGAGCTCTGCGACGTCTTCCACGCCCAGGTCGACGCCGCCGGGGCCATGAAGGTCGCGGACGAATACCTCGCCCACCAGAAGCGCGACTTCGCCCGCCGCATCCCGAAGGACGCCGGCGAGGCCATGCGCATGACCGCCCGCGACGTCGAGAGGTTCCAGTTCCCGGAGGTCGTCACGCGCCTCTTCTCCCAGGCCGCCGGGGCCGGCCTCGACATCGGAGGCCGCGCCGCGCAGGGCTACGCGAAGGCCGTCAAGGAAATGTGCGCCGCCGCGCCCGGCTACGACCTCTCGGCCATGCAGTCCGACACCGGCGCAGACCTCCTCCGCACCCTCATGGAGATCCTGCCGGAGAAGTTCGCCGAGGATGAACAGGAGAAGGGCCAGGGCGATGGCCAGGGCGATGGCGAGGGCGGAGCGCGTCCCGGCGAGTTCACCGGGCCTCCGGATCCGCAGACGTGGGAGGAATGGCAGAGGAACGCCGAGGAGCGCAACCGCGTCTACGCCCGCGTCATCACCGTCGCCAAGGCGTGGGTCGCGAAGCGCAACGCGCAGATCGCCGCCCGCCAGGATGCCGCCGAAAAGCGCAAGGCGGAAGAGGCCGCGAAGGCCGCCGCCGAAGGCAGGCCGGACCCGGCGGACGCCGAGGAGGAGGAGGAGGAGACGCCGGATCCCGACGAGGAGCCCGGCTTCCTCGCCGTCCCGAGGGAGATCCTCGAGGCGCACGGCGTGGACTTGTCGAACGCCGACGAGTTCGCCGCCTTCCTCCGCGCCTGGGTCTGCGACTACCTCGTCCGCAAAAACCCCGGCAAGACCGTCGAGAACGTCCTCGACGACGAAGTGGCGCTCTCGACCTTCCGCAAGACCGTCCGCGAACAGCTCCGCGACATCGCGCAGGGACTTCTCGACCCGACGGCGGGAACCGCCGCGAACCGCGCCGAGCGCATGATCTCAGACATTTCCGACTACGCGACGGCCGGCGAGATCGAGCGGCGCGCCTCCGACGTCATCGCCTTCATCCAGCGCAACGCCGTCCGGCAGAAGCGCAAGGCCCTCGTCGCCGGCATCGTGAAGATGATCGACGAACAGGCCGTCCGCGGAAAGCGCCTCGACGCGCTCGAGCGCGACATGAAGCGCAAGGTCAGGGGCGAACACGAGGCCTACTGCCGGTACATCCGGCGGATCGTCCAGATGTCGGACGGCGCGATCGAGCGCGAGACCGCCCGCCTCACGCAGATCATCGACGGGCGCAAGGAGGAATACGGGAAGGCCGAGGCCGAGTACGGCGTACAGATATCCCTCGAAAGCGACGTCGAGGTCCACAGGGCCTACGAACAGCTTGCCGCGCTCCAGCGGTGGGGCGGCCTCAAGAACAAGCTTCCCGGGCGGATCGCCGCAGAGGCCAGGGCGCTTGAGCAGTGGCTCGGCCGCGAACGCGCCGAACACGAAAACCGCTGGGGCGGGTTCCAGTCCGTGTGCGACGAAGTCCCCGCCGCCGTCGAGGAATGCGTCCGCAAGAACCAGAGGGCCTACACCCGTGACAATCCCGGCTTCTTCGGGCAGGTCAGCGAAGACCTCATCTCGTCCGTCCGCCAGCGTCTCGAGCGCATGATGGCCGGCGCGGGAGAGGAGCGCCGCGAGGCGATCAGCCGCGTCATGCGCATCCTGTCCGAAGGCTCGGAGAAGCTCGCCGTCACACAGGCCGAGTACCGCAGGCAGTTCGACGCGATGCTCGCCTGGTCCGTCGAGGGAACCGGCAAGTCGGTCCGCGACCTCATCCGCGAACTGGACGAGCTGATTCCCGACGACCTCAACCGGGCCCTCATCTCCGACGCGCAGAAGACGCGCATGACGTGGGGGCAGGCCATGCAGCTCTACGCCTCGCTTCTCCAGACCGCCACCTACGGCGGGAACGTCGCGCTCAACGGGCGCGACGGTCAGGCCGAGATGATCAGGAACCGCGCCCCCGCCGAAATGGTCAGGCTCGTCGCGCGCATGCGGCAGATCTACCAGGACCGGCGCGGGGCCCTCTCCGAAGTCGTCGCCGAGGTCACGGGCCTCCCGATCTGGAACCCCGACCCGATGTACATGCCCGTGAAAATGTACACGGGGGTGAAGGAGGGGCTCGACTCCAGCGCCCGCGGGTGGTCGCCGCTCGCCAAATTCCTCACGCCGCGCGTGAAGAACAACCGCGACTTCGACCTCACGGCCGACCTCATGCGGATGTTCCGTGAGAGGAGCGACGAGGCCGCGCGGTCAATCGCCTTCGGCGTCCGCGGCATCGCCCTCCGCTCCATGCTCGCGCGGCGCAGCGTCCTCGACGCCATGGCGCAGACCCACGGCGTCGCCCGCACCCGCAAGCTGATCGAGCAGGTCACGGACACGCTCACGGGAGGCTACCGGGGCGACGTGCCGAAGGGCGGCGCGCTCAACATGCTCCAGGGCGCGGGCACCTTCACGACATACGCCGCGCTTTCGTGGAACGTCGTCACCGCGCTCAAGCAGATGACCTCCGTCTCCGCATGGGCGCCGCTTCTCGAAGGCGGCTACATGGAGCTCGGCAGGCACATCATGAACTTCAGCCTCGCCGATGCAAGGGAACTCGTCTCCGCCCCGGGATTCGTGGCGCGTTACGGAAGCGACTCGTTCGCGAAGATGTTCACCGAGGCGCTGAACGACAGGCAGGGCAATCTCGTCCAGCGTCTCATGCGGGCGGGCATGACGGCAATCCAGATCGGCGACTTCGTACCCGGCGTCCTCGTCGGCACCGGCGTCTACAAGGCGCGTTTCGAGGCTCTCCTGAGGCAGAATCCGGACGGCGACGGGGAGAAGCTCCGGCAGCAGGCCCTCACGGAGACATGGGCGCTCATCGAGGAATGCCAGCAGACCGGGCGAATCGAGGACACGCCGCACATGTTACGCCGCTGGGGCATTCTGGGCAAGCAGATGACGAAATTCGCGACCTCGCCCCTCCAGCAGGTCGCCTGGGAGATCCACACCTTCCACATGTGGAGGGAGGCCGCGGCCCTCGGGAACGCGGAACTCGCCGAGGAATCCCGCCGCAAGTTCATCAACACCGTCATCTCCAACCACGTCATCATGCCCGCCGCGATGTTTGCCGTCGCCCAGGCGTTTTCGATGGCGCTCGGGGCGCCGCCCCCGGAGGACGAGGAGCTTTACGGCGACCTTCTGCTCGGCATGGTCGTCGGATCCTGGGGGCGTGTCTTCTTCGCCGGCACGCTCATCAACCGCTTTGTCGGGAAGTCCCTCAAGGCCGCCGGGCTCAAGCCGAACGTGTACGACGAATCGACCTTCGCCGCGACGGACACCATCGAGAAGCTCATCGACAAGGGCTTCGTCACGGCGGGCGACATCGCCGAAGCCGACTGGGAGTCCGTCCGCGACGACCTCCTCGACGAAATCGGCAACCTCGCCGCGCCGCTCCGCTACGGCATCAAGGCCGCGCGGAACTACGCCGGCTACGACAAGGCGAAGGAGCGGGCGAAGCGCAAGCGCGAAGCCGCGAAGCGGTAGGGGGGCGGTCACTTCCACGCCCTGGCGATTGCGTCGGCCAGCTGGCCGACGTGTTCGTCGTGGTCGTATCGCGCGGCGGTGTTCCGCTGCGTCCACCCGCCCAGCCTCATCGCCACGTCGTCGGACACCCCGGCGGCAGCCAGGCGCGTCCTGAAGAAGTGGCGGAAGCTGTGGAACGTGTACTTCGACGCATCGACGCCGGCGGCGACCAGCACGCGCTTGAACGGGTGGCGCATGGTCCCGCCCGCCTCGTAGTCGTCGCCCAGCTCCGGCATGACATACCCCGTGCCCGATCCGACCATGGCGGCGATCTCCGGGGGGAGGGGCAACACGGTCGCGATGCCGTGCCGCTGGGTCTTGCGGGGCTTGATGCGGATCACGCCGCCCTGGATGTCCTCGTGGCGAAGCGTGACGACATCCCCCATGCGCAGGCCGGTCGCGGCGGAGATTCGCGCAGCCAATCCCCAGCCATGGCCGTCGTCGTCGCCAGCCTTGAATATCCGTGCGGCCTCCTCCTCGGTGAAGCATTCCCCGCGGCCCTCGTCCTTTTTCGCGGGCATGGCGAGAGGCCACGGGTTCTCGATGCCGTCGTGCGCCCGCTTCAGCTCGTTCCAGACGCTCGACAGATCCCCGATGAAATTTCGCACCGTCTTGTTGCCGCACTTGAGGCTGGAGGCGAAACGCTGCGCACATAGCCGGTTCACGTCCCGGATGTCCTCGACGGCGGGGAAATTCTTCGCGCACCAATCCGCGAATGCGCGCAGGCGAATCCGGCGGATATCCATGGTGCTCGCGCCCAGAACCTTGCCCGCGACCTTCAGGACGCGCCCGTACTCGAAAAAGACGGCGCCCAGAGGCACGAGGTCGGAAGGCTTGTCTTCGGCGTACAACGCCTCGATCAGCCTGATGATATGTTCCTTCGGCGACTTCCTGCCGGCGGCGATGCGCATGGTGTTTTCGACAAGCGTAGCCTCGTCCTTGTCTTTCGTCCCGCATGATCCGCGCAGGCGTTTTTCGCGTCCCGGCACGTATACAGAATAGTACCAGACGCCAGATTTTAATTTCCTGTAGAGAGCCATGGTTCACCCCTTGAACTTGACGTTCGTACACCTTGCAACGGCGGGAAAACCAAGCTAAAACACTACAATGAAATGTTTTACAAATGGCGGAGAGGGTGGGATTTGAACCCACGATACCAAAAAGGTATACAGCATTTCCAGTGCTGCGCCTTCGGCCACTCGGCCACCTCTCCGCAAGCTTCTGCAAACGGCTTCAAAGCCGCAAAACAAGCATTAAATAGGATAGCGGAAAACGGGGAAAAAGGCAAGTGCTTTTTTATTTTCACCCTTATCCCGGTTTTTTCGGGATAAAATATCCCGATTTCTTTCGAGCCCCCCGAAAACACTGGCTTTAAAAAGTTTTTGCACCTCCCCAAAACGAGCTCGGACTTTTTTTTTTAGAGCAAGGGCCACCCGGGAGTTGC